>CAYSDD010000167.1:0-2504 GCA_964429555.1 uncultured Syntrophaceae bacterium | reverse complement strand
ACCGCGAAGAGGCTCATCCGGGAGGGGTGCGCCGTCACCCTCTGGGACCTCAACGGCTCGGCGCTGGAGGGGGCAAGAAAGGAACTGGAGGCGATGGGCGGAAAGGTCTTTGCCCACGTCTGTGACGTGACGGACAGGGCCCGTGTCTACGAGCTGGCCAGGACGGCCGCCGCGGAAATGGGACAGGTGGATATCCTCATCAACAACGCCGGCTACGTCATGGGGGGGGATTTCCTGGACCAGCCCGACGAGGCCTGGGAGAAGACCATCGCCGTCAACCTCACCTCCATGATCTACACGATCCGGGCCTTCCTGCCCGCGATGTACGAGCGCAACAGCGGCCACATCGTGAACCTCTCCTCGGCCTCGGCCACCCTCGGGGTCCCCTCGCTTGCCATGTACGCCGCCACGAAGTGGGCCGTCTGGGGCCTCACGGAGTCCCTGCGCTTCGAGGCCTGGGAGCGGGGAAAGAAAGGCGTGCGGTGGTCCTCCATCCACCCG
Organism: uncultured Syntrophaceae bacterium; assembly: GCA_964429555.1. GTDB lineage: Bacteria > Desulfobacterota > Syntrophia > Syntrophales > UBA2192 > UBA2192. The sequence goes on along the minus strand of CAYSDD010000167.1, from coordinate 2,003 downwards.
AGCTATATCGCCAAGGGGATGTTCGAGGGCGCCAAGCTCGGGTTCCTGGGCAACCTGATCGCGCCGCTGCTGAAGGACCACGACGTGATCGCCGAGGCAATCGTGGAGTCGGCCCTGAAAAAAGGCCGGTATTCCCCGAAGCGCCCCTTGACGGTCCACCTGATCCCGCGGTTGAGGCTCATGCCCGACGCCTGGTTCCAGGCGCTCGTGGTCATCATGGGCGTCACGGGGAGCATGAAGACCTGGGTGGGACGGGGAAAGAACGGAACTTAGGAAGTTGTGCAGTTAAGAAGATCGGAGCGGATGCCGATAGGTAAGTGAGGTGGTACGGTTCTTGAACCCCTGAACGGGGCTGAAGGGCCTTGCGCGTTTCGGCTTTCCCCAAGGGCCGAAATTTGATAGAAAAAGCAACCGGGCATGAACGTCATGAACCTGTCGGGTACTCGAATGCGCCTCCTTGCAAAGACCGCTCTCTGCGCCGCGGTGCTGGCCGGCCTGACGCTGGGGGCCCTTTCCCCCGCCGCGCCGGCCCGTGCCGACATCTACCGCTACACCGACGACAACGGGGTCATGCACATCACCAACCTGCCCACCAGCCCCGACTACAAGCTCTGGATCAAGGAGCGGCGCGTGATCATCCGGGCCGGCATCGACATGACGAAATACGGCCCCCTGATCCAGAAGGCCTCGGACAAGTACAAGGTCGACTACTCCCTGGTCAAGGCCGTCATCAAGGCCGAGTCGAACTTCAACCACAAGGCCGTCTCGCCCAAGGGCGCCCGGGGCCTCATGCAGCTCATGCCCAAGACCGCCTCGACCCTTCAGGTGCGGGACAGCTTCGAGCCCGAGTCCAACATCGAGGGCGGCGTCAAGTACCTGCGCTATCTCATGAACGTCTACAACGGCCACCTGCCCCTGGCGCTTGCGGCCTACAACGCGGGGGAGAAGGCCGTGGCCCGCTACGGCGGCATCCCCCCCTACGCGGAGACGCAGGGCTACGTCAGGCGCGTGATGGCCCTCTACAAGCAGTACAGCGCGGAACCGAAGGAAGGCCGGACGGCGATCGTGTCGATGCGGCCCGAGGTCGTCTCGGACTAGCGCTTCGCGCAGGGGCGAGGGTTGCGGGTTGAGGGTCGCGTGAATCAGGAAGCCCCCGATCTTCCTTTTCGAAGGATGAACGGGGGCTTTTGGGGCGGTTTCTGGTTGTGATTTTCCCCTGGTCTTTTCTCTCTGCCCTGTCCCTATGCCCTCTGCCCTTTGTTTTTATTTCACCCTCGTCCACGTGTCCGTCCGGCCGATGAGCGAGATGCCGATGAACCCGCGGACGTTGAGGATGTCGGGGGACTCCAGGGTCATCTTGCACTTGTAGTCCTTGCCGTTTTCCGGATCGTAGATCATCCCGTTTTCCCAGAGACCCTCCTTCACGAAGGTGAAGTCCCGCAGGATGACCAGGCCCAGGATGGGCTGGTTTCGCTTGGCCGCATCGGGGTTCTCCCGGTCCACCTTGGTCTTTCCCGCCATGCCCTTCTTGTCGTCGGCGGGGTAGACCGGTTCCTTCAACCACACGATTTTTCCATAGTACTTCCCGTCCGCCCTGTAGATTTCCACGTGGGCCGTCTGCTTGCCGTTGAGCCACTTGCCGATGATGGCATCCGGGCCTACCGCGTAAGCAGCAGAAGAGATGAGCGAACATGCCACGATCAACCCCAGCGCGAATCCGATCTTCTTCATCATGATTCCCCCTCCTTGAAACGGCTGATTGTCCTTGACAGGCGCCGCCCGATGCGGCAAAACACTGCCGGGTCTGTCAGGGGGTGCGCCGCCGTGCAGGCGGCGGAAAGGAAACCCCATGACGTTCGTATCGATTGACGAGAAGCATACCGAAGAAGCCCTCGAAAAGAAAGAGAAAAAGCTCAACCTGAGCGGTGCCTGGGAGATCCGGGATCTCTTCGACGGGATCGACGGCGACCTGAGGCTCAGCCTGATCCTCAACGGGCGCCTCT
>CAYSDD010000166.1:0-2505 GCA_964429555.1 uncultured Syntrophaceae bacterium | reverse complement strand
GTGGCTGAGCATGGTCCATTCCCCGTCCCGGTCCTGCAATCGGATCCAAGCGGTGGACTCCTGTTAGCACGGCCGCCGCACCCTGTCAAGCATCGGTTCCAGGGCTGCGGGACCGCGACGCGCGGCGTCTCTAATTTTCTTGTCATCGGGACGCCGATTTCCTATATTGGGGCCGATGAGCGGGACAAACGGCAGGATGTTCGTGCATCTCATGGTCTTCGATCTCGACGGCACGCTGGCCGACACGGGAGCCGACCTGGCCGACTCCGTCAACCGGACGCTCCGGTCCATGGGCATCCCCACCCGTCCGGTTCCCGAAATCCTCCGGTTCGTCGGCGACGGCGTGCGCAAGCTCCTCGAGAGGTCCCTGGGAGAGACTCACCGGTGGCGACTCGAAGAGGCCCTGCGAAGTTTCAAGGGGATCTACGCCGAGCATCTGCTCGACCGGACCGCCCTGTATCCCGGCGTGACTGACATCCTGCGCCGATTCTCCGACAAGGCGAAGGTGATCATCACGAACAAGAACGCGGACTTCTCGCTCGCCCTTTGCAGGGGCCTGGGCATCGAAGCGTGTTTTCGGGAGATCATCGGCGGGGATTCGACGGCGTTCATGAAACCGGACCCCCGCGTCCTGCTGCCCCTGATGGAGCGCTACGGGTCGAAACCCGAAGAGACCCTCGTCGTCGGTGACGGGGTGAACGACATCCTGCTGGCCCGCAACGCAGGGGCGCGCTGCTGTGCGTTTCTGAACGGGATCGGCATGCGGGAGGAGTTGCTCGGACTGAAGCCGGATTTCGCCATCGAAAGGATCGCCGACCTTGAGCGGATCGCCTGCTGACCGGATCGAAGACATGCTGACGAGGGTTCGAGCGACCGTGGAAACCTACCGGATGCTTGGGCCGGGAGACCACGTGCTGGCCGCGGTGTCCGGGGGCGCCGATTCCGTCGCCCTCCTGGCCGTTCTCCAGCGCATCGGCCCGGCCTGCGGGGTTACCCTGACGGCGGCACATTTTAACCACAGGATGCGGGCAGCGGAGTCGGACCGCGATGAGGCCTTCGTCCGCAGCCTGTGCCGTGCGCGCAGGATCCCGCTGCTGACCGGCTCCATCGGAGAGGCCGACCGGACCGCGGGCTTGTCGCCGGAGGACTTCCTGCGTCGAAGGCGATACGCCTTTCTCGAGTCGGCGGCCCGGCGGGCGGGTGCAGACCGCATCGCGCTGGGGCACCACCGGGGCGACCAGGCGGAAACGGTCCTCATGCACCTCATCCGGGGCTCCGGCCTGAGCGGGCTTGGGGGCATTCCGCCCGTGCGCGACGGCGGCCGGTTCATCCGCCCTCTCATCGACTGCGCGCCCGGGGACATCGCCCGCTTCCTCGAGCAGGAGGGGCTCCCCTTCGTCACGGACAGCTCCAACGCCGACGAGCGTTTTCTGAGAAACCGCATCCGAAGAATCCTGCTGCCCGAGCTGGAGGGGCGTTTCAACCCGGCGATTCTCGATGCCTTGTGCAGGCTGGCCGATGTCGTCCGGCAGGAGGATGATTACATGAAGAGCCGGGCCCGGAGGGCCCTCGAGGCGTGGCCGGGGGATTCGGCCGGGACGAAAATCCCCGTGCAGGGGTTCGCGAGGCTCCATCCGGCTCTCAGGCGCCGGGTCGTCCTGGAGATCCTGCGCCGCCTGGCGGGGCCGGATCGTGCCGTCGGCCTGGACCACGTGCAGGCCGTGCTGGAGCTGGCCGAGGGCCCGGGTCGCCGCGGGACGCTGCACATGCCCGGGGGCGTCCTCGTACAGAGAAGCGTCGGCACTCTCGAATGCAGGCGCGCCGGGCGTTCCGAGAGCCCCGGGCGGGGCCGCGAAACGCCGGTGAGCGCCGGAGATCTCTTCCGTCTCGAGGTTCCCGTCCCGGGCACCGTCCGGATCGAGAGCCTGGGGCTGCGCATGCGGTTCCGGGTGCTCCGGCGGCCGCCCCACAGGCCGTCGGCGACGGCGCGAAGGGCATACCTGGATCTCGAGCGGATCGCCGGGACGCTGGTGGTGCGCAGCCCCAGGCCCGGCGACCGGATCCAGCCGCTGGGCATGCAGGGAAGCCGGAAGCTCAGCAGGCTGTTCATCGACGAGAAGGTCCCGAGGGCCGATCGCGGCAGAATCCCCGTGCTGGCCGACGAACACTCCGTCCTTTGGGTGCCGGGCATCCGGCTCTCCGAGAGGGCCCGGGTCGCCGAAGGGACAAGGCATGTCCTGAAAGCAGAAATCATTTGAAATTGTAACCCTCTTGGGTTAAACATCAAACCCTAGACTCAGGGGCGATTCCGCCGCAGGGATGCCCCGATCACGGAGGATCGCGGGGATTGAATCCTTTACAGAAGAATATCGCACTGTGGCTGATCATCAGCCTCATCTTCGTGCTGCTCTACAACCTGTTCAACCAGCCGAAGAACGCGCAGGACAGCATCATCTTCAGCGACTTCATCGCCGCCGTCGAAAAGGGGCAGGTCGTCGAGGTCAG
>CAYSDD010000165.1:0-2510 GCA_964429555.1 uncultured Syntrophaceae bacterium | reverse complement strand
TCGACGATCCGGATGATCTACGGCTTCTCGCCCCTCTCGGGCGGCACCCTGCGCGTGCTCGGGCAGGACGTCTCCCGGCGGCGCGGGCTCCGCAGGCTCAAGTACCGCATCGGCGTCTGCCAGCAGGAAAACAACCTCGACCCCGAGCTGTCGGTCCTGCAGAACCTCGAGGTCTTTGCGTCCTACTTCGACATCCCCGCCCCGAAGGCGACCGCGAGGGCCCTGGAGCTGCTGCAGTTCATCGCCCTCGAGAACCGCAGGGACACGCCCATCCCCGAGCTCTCGGGGGGACTGATGCGGAGGGTGGTGCTGGCCCGGGCCCTGATCAACGAGCCCGACCTGCTGATCCTCGACGAGCCCACGACGGGTCTCGACCCCCAGTCGCGCCACCAGCTCTGGGAGCGCCTCGAGGGGCTCCGGGCGCGCGGCATCTCCATCCTGCTCACGACGCACTACATGGAGGAGGCGGCGCGGCTCTGCGACCGGCTCCTCATCATGGACCGCGGCAGGATCCTCGTGGAGGGAAGGCCCCGGGACCTGATCCGGGACCACGCGGGGAAGGACATCATCGAGGTCGGAGAACCCGGCGAGGCCCTGCGCGCCTTCGTCCGGGACCGCGGGCTGCGGCACGACGACCTGGGTCACCGCATCATCATCTACTGCGACGAGCGGGACCGGCTCTACCGGGAGCTCAGCGAGCACTACTGCCGAGACGGCTGCATCCTGCGGGCGGCCACCCTGGAGGATGTCTTTCTGAAGCTCACGGGGAGGGAGCTGCGGGAATGAACGTGCCCGGCGACCTGCAGATCTCCCGGCGATTTCTCCGCGTGTGGCGCAGGAATTACCGGGTCTACCGGAAGACCTGGCGGGTGAGCTTCCTGCCGCCGCTGCTGGAGCCGCTGATGTACATCCTGGCCTTCGGCTACGGCCTCAGCGTCCTCGTCGGGGACGTGACCTGGCGGGAGGCGACGGTCCCCTACGTCGCCTTCATCGCCCCGGCGCTGCTGTGCATCGCCATGATGTACAATGCCTTCTTCGAGACGACCTACGGGTCCTTCGTCCGGATGTACTACCAGAAGACCTTCGACGCCATGCTGGCGACCCCGCTGTTTCTCGAGGACATCATCGCGGGGGAAATCGTCTGGGGCGCCGCCAAGGCCGTGATCGCCACGGCGATCATGCAGGCCATCCTCACCCTGTTCGGCCTCATCCGCTACCCGGAGGGTTTGCTGATCCTCCCCCTGTCCTTCATCGCCGGGCTGGCCTTCGCGTCGATCGGCATGGTCTTCACCGCCGTCGTAAAGCACATCGATCTGTTCAACCTGCCGATCTTCCTCTTCGTGACGCCCATGTTCCTCTTCGGGGGGACGTTCTTCCCCCTCGAGACCCTGCCCGCGTGGGCGCAGGCCGTCGCCTGGTGCCTGCCGCTCACCCATCTCGTGGAGCTCACCCGGGCCGTCGGCCTCGGCCGCCTCGGCCCGTCCCTGCCCTGGCACCTGCTGTACCTCCTGGTCTTCAGCGCCGTCTTCTTCCCGCTGGCGCTCGTCCTGATGCGCCGCCGCCTGATCAAGTGATCCGGCGACGGCATCCTTTTCATTTGACAGGAGGTTTCTAACTGCCTATACTTTCAACTCATTCTGCAAACGGGTGGAAATGTTGGACACGAACAAGATCGCCATCATCGGGCCGGGCAGGCTCGGCACGGCGCTGGCCTACATCTACGGCCGCAACGGCAGGCCCGTGACGATCTACTATCACGATGCCGAGGTGTGCCGCGCGATCAACGAGGAGCACCTCAACCCGAAGCACCTCACCAACGACCTCGCGCGGCTCTACGGCGGGATGAGCAAGGTCCCCAGGCTTGCCCCGGAGGTGAGGGCGACCCACGACCTCGAGCAGGTCGTCAACGAGAACGACTTCATCTTCCTCGCCATCACGATGAACCGGCTCTCGCGCCTGCTCGACTACCTGCGCCCCATGATCGCCAAGAAGCGCGGCAAGACGTGCATCATCTCGGCCATCAAGGGCCTCGTGTCCGACGAAAAGACCAAGGAGCTGATCACCCCCTCGCAGATGATCAACGGCGATCTCGTGCACATCCAGCACAAGTTCAAGGTCGTGGCGATGGGGGGGCCGTTCTTCGACGTGGACATCGCCCTGGGCAAGCCGGTGGCCCTGACGATCGCGGGGCCGCGCAGCGTGGCGCAGACCGTCCGGAAGGAAGTCCTGAAATTCGACCGGCGGGAGATCACGTCCTACTACAATTTCGACATCGTGGGGATCGAGGCCTGCGGGGCCCTCAAGAACATCGTGGCCAACATCAAGGGGGTCACGGACAGCATGAGCCTGGGCAATTCCATTCCGGGAACCATCTTCGCGCGCTCCGGGGTGGAGATCCGCTCGCTGGCGAGGCTCCTGGGGGGAAGCTTCCAGGCCTTCTACAGCCAGGCGGGCGTGGGCGACCTCTACGTCACGCTGTCCTCGGACGCCAGCAAGAACTACCGCTACGG
>CAYSDD010000164.1:0-2513 GCA_964429555.1 uncultured Syntrophaceae bacterium | reverse complement strand
TCGCTCATCCCGAAGGACGACCCGACGCTGCTCTTCACCAACTCGGGGATGGTGCAGTTCAAGAACTGCTTCCTCGGCCTCGAGGACCGCGGCTACTACCGGGCCGCCAGCTCCCAGAAGTGCGTCCGGGCGGGCGGCAAGCACAACGACCTGGAGAACGTGGGCTACACGGCGCGCCACCACACCTTCTTCGAGATGCTGGGCAACTTCTCCTTCGGCGACTACTTCAAGAAGGAGTCCATCGCCTGGGGCTGGGACTTCCTCACCAACGTCATGGGCCTCCCGAAGGAGAAGATGTACATCACGATCTACAAGGACGACGACGAGGCCTTCGAGATCTGGAACAAGCAGGAGGGCGTACCCGCCGACCGCATCATCCGGATGGGCATGGACAGCAACTTCTGGATGGTGGGCGAGACGGGCCCCTGCGGCCCCTGCTCGGAGATCCTCTACGACCAGGGCCCCGAGGTGGGCTGCGGCCGGCCCGAGTGCAACGTCGAGTGCTCCTGCGACCGGCACCTGGAGATCTGGAACCACGTCTTCACCCAGTTCGACCGCAACCTCGACGGCAGCTTCACGCCCCTGCCCAAGCCCAACATCGACACGGGCATGGGCCTCGAGCGCCTCGCGGCCATCGTGCAGGGCAAGAAGAGCAACTACGACACGGACCTCTTCACCCCCATCATCGGCGCCATCGCGAAGCATGCGGGCAAGAAGTACGGCGACAGCCCCGACAGCGACGTCTCCATGCGCGTGATCGCCGATCACGCCCGGGCCGTCTTCTTCCTCATCTCCGACGGCATCCTGCCCTCCAACGAGGGCCGCGGCTACGTCCTGCGGCGCATCCTGCGGCGGGCCTGCCGGCACGGCAAGCTCCTGGGCTTCGACAAGCCCTTCCTCCACGAGGTCGTCAGCTCCGTCGTCGAGGTCATGAAGGACGCCTACCCCGAGATCGTCGACCGGCTCGCCTTCGTCCAGAAGGTCGTCTTCAACGAGGAGCAGCGCTTCCTCGAGACGCTGGACACGGGCCTGCGCATCCTCACCGACGAGGTGGCCAAGCTCAAGGCGGCGGGCGGCACCGTCATCCCCGGCGAGGTGGTCTTCCGGCTCTACGACACCTACGGGTTCCCCTCGGACCTCACGGCCGACATCGTGAAGAAGGACCGGCTCACCCTCGACATGGAGGGCTTCGAGAAGCGCATGGAGGAGCAGCGCGAGAAGGCCCGCGAGAGCTGGAAGGGAAGCGGCGAGAGCGCCGTGGCCGACAGCTACAAGAAGCTCGCCCTCAAGGGCATCAAGAGCGAGCTGGTGGGCTACGAGGAGGTCACCGAGGCCACCTCCTTCGTCACGGCCATCCTCAAGAAGGACGAGGAGGTGGACGTGATCACCGAGGGCACCAACGCCGAGATCTTCACCGACCAGACGCCCTTCTACGGCGAGACGGGCGGCCAGGTGGGCGACGTGGGCGTCATCGAGGGCGACGGCTTCCTCTTCGAGGTCTGGGACACCCAGCGCCCCGACGAGAACCTCATCACCCACATCGGCAAGCTCAAGAAGGGCACCCTCAAGGTGGGCGACACGGTGCACCTGAAGGTCGAAAGGAACACCCGCAGGGCCACCGAGGCCAACCACTCGGCCACGCACCTGCTCAACGCGGCCCTGCACGCCGTGCTGGGCGATCACGTCAAGCAGGCGGGCTCGCTCGTCAACCCCGAGCGGCTGCGCTTCGACTTCACGCACTTCTCCCGCATCGACGAGCACGAGCTGGACCGCATCGAGACGCTCGCCAACGAGTACATCCAGGCCAACCTGCCCGTCAGGACGAGCATCCTCGACAAGGAGCAGGCCATGAAGACGGGGGCCCACGCCGTCTTCGACGAGAAGTACTCCGACAAAGTCCGCGTCGTCCAGATGGGCCAGGTGAGCGCCGAGCTCTGCGGCGGCACCCATGTGACCCGCACGGGCAACATCGGCGTCCTGAAGATCCTCTCCGAGTCCGCCGTGGCGGCCGGCGTGCGGCGCATCGAGGCCGTGACGGGCCCCGAGGCCGTGAAGTACATCAAGAAGCAGGACCACGAGCTCAAGAAGGTGGCCAACCTGCTGCGCACGGGCCCCTTCGAGGTGGCCGACCGCGTCGACAAGATGATGAAGCACCAGCGCGACCTCGAGCGCGAGATCGAGGCCCTCAAGGGCAAGCTCGCCGCCAAGGAGTCGGGCGACATCATCAAGAAGGCCAAAAAGGTGGGCGCGGTGAAGCTGCTGGCCGAGCGGGTGGAGGTCTCCGACGTGAAGGCCCTGCGCGACTTCGGCGACAAGCTGCGCGACAAGCTGGGCTCCGGCGTCATCTGCCTCGGCAGCCGGGTGGGCGAAAAGGCCATGCTGCTGTGCATGGTCACGAAGGACCTGGCGGGCAAGTACAACGCGGGCGAGATCGTCAAGGCGATCGCCCCCATCGTGGGCGGCAGCGGCGGCGGGCGGCCCGACATGGCCCAGGCCGGCGGCACCCAGCCCGA
>CAYSDD010000163.1:0-2515 GCA_964429555.1 uncultured Syntrophaceae bacterium | reverse complement strand
ATAGCGCCGATATCCAGTTTGCCATACTGCTGGCCCTGATCGTCATCATCGCGCAGCTGTGTTACGTCATGAACAGGCTGCATCATCTGTTGAGAAATGCGAGGGCGATCCGGGGGACGGCCTCGGAGGTGCAGAAGAAGCTGGAATCGAAGGATTTCGCGCGATGGTGGTTCGAGAAGTAGCGCGGACAGGAACATTTCGTATCTCGAGATAAGGCAGCACGCAAAAGGCGCCCGGCAGATCCTGCCGGGCGCTTCGTTTCACGGGATAGGGCGAGGGGCTACGGTGCGACCGCTCCCCGGCGCGTGATGACCACCTCCTCCACGGGCACGTCCCGTCCGGCGCGGTGCGCCGCCTCGGTCACGATGGGCAGCAGGAAGGAACAGCAGGGCACCTCCATGCGCAGGACCTTGACGCTCCGGATGTCGTTGGCCCGGAAGATGTCGGTGAAGCGCCGCAGGTACTCCGCCTTGTCGTCGAACTTCGGGCAGCCCAGCAGCAGCACGCGGCCCTCGAGGAAGTCGCGGTGGAAGTCGGCGTAGGCCGCGGGCACGCAGTCGGCCGCCACCAGCAAATCGCCGTCCTTCAGGAACGGGGCCGTCGGCGGGATCAGCCGGATCTGGACGGGCCAGTGGGACAGGGCGGATTCGGACGGACCGGCCGTCCCTTTGGGCCGGGCCTTTCCCGGTCCCGGCGCGAAGGTGTGCAGGCTCGCGGAGGGGCATCCGCCCTGCACGGGGGCGAAGGGGGAGGGCGCCCGTGACTTCTTTTTGCCCTCGAGGTATTCGTGCACGGCCCCCTCGTCGAAGGCGTCGGCCTCGCGCTCGACGATCTTCAGGGCCCCCGTGGGACACTCCCCCAGGCAGGCGCCCAGGCCGTCGCAGAACATGTCCTTGACGAGTTTCGCTTTGCCGTCGACGATCTCGATGGCCCCCTCCGCGCAGGCCGGGACGCACTGACCGCAGCCGTTGCAGAGCTCTTCGTTGATCTCGATGATGTTTCGTTTCGCTTTCATGTGGGTCTTTCCGAAATCCCCCCTCCTCACCCATTTCAAAGGGGGAAGGACGAGGCGGTGTCGCGAATTATCCCAGGATCGCCTTGAGGTCCGCCTCGGGCGTCGTGATCGGCTTGATCCCGAAGTTCCGCACGAGCACGTCGAGCACGCCCGGCGAGACGAAGGCCGGAAGCGACGGGCCCAGGCGGATGTCCTTGATCCCCAGGTGAAGCAGGGTGAGCAGGATGGCCGCCGCCTTCTGCTCGTACCACGACAGGACCATCGAAAGGGGCAGCTCGTTGACGCCCACGCCGAAGGCCTTCGAGAGGGCCAGGGCGATCTGGACGGCCGAGTAGGCGTCGTTGCACTGGCCGACGTCGAGCAGCCTCGGGATGCCGCCGATGGCGCCCAGTTCCTTGTCGAAGAAGCGGAACTTCCCGCACGCCAGGGTCAGCACGACGCAGTCCGCGGGCACCTGCTCGACGAACTGCGTGTAGTAGTTGCGGCCGGGCTTGGCGCCGTCGCAGCCCGCCACCAGGAAGAAGTGCCGGATCTGCTTGCCCTGCACGGCCTCGACGACCCGGCCGGCCACGCCCATCACGGCGTTGCGGGCGAAGCCCACCATGACGGACTTCCCGCCGACGTCCTGCGTGAAGCCCGGGAGCTCGAGGGCACGCCGGATGACGGGGGCGAAGTCCCTGCCGGCGATGTGCGGAATGCCGGGCCATCCCACGAGGCCCGTCGTGAAGAGGTTGTCCCGGTAGGCCGGCTGGGGGCGCTGGATGCAGTTGGTCGTCATCAGGATCGCGCCGGGGAACTCGGCGAACTCCTTCGCCTGGTTCTGCCAGGCCGTGCCGTAGTGACCGGCCAGGTGACCGTGCTTCTTGAGGCCCGGGTAGCCGTGGCAGGGGAGCATCTCGCCGTGGGTGTAGACGTTGATCCCCGTGCCCTCGGTCTGCCGGAGCAGCTCCGCCAGGTCCTTGAGGTCGTGACCCGAGACCAGGACGGCCTTCCCCTTCTTCGCGCCGAGCGATACGGCGGTGGGCACGGGGTGCCCGTAGGCGCCCGTGTTGGCCGCGTCGAGCAGCTCCATCGTGCGCAGGTTCACCTCGCCGCACTTCAGAACGAGCCCCAGCGCGGCCTCGAGCGTGATCTTCCCGTCGGCCAGCGAGGCCAGCGCCTCGTGTACGAAGGCATAGACGGCCGGGTCCTCCTGGCCGAGGATCTGGGCGTGGTCCGCGTAGGCCGCGATGCCCTTGGTGCCGAACAGCAGGGTGTGCTTGAGAGAGAGGATGTCGGCGCTTGCGGCCGGGTAGGATTGCAGCCCAACCTTTTCGCCCTGTGCGACCAGCCCCTCGAGGGTGCCGGCGGGCTTGAACGCGAGGGCGGCGACGGAAGCATCGAGGCTCCCGCCTGCGGCCTTGACCTTGCCGATGAGGCGGTCGCGGGTTTGCACCGCCCGCCCGATCAGGGTCACGAAGCGCTCCGCGTCGAAGTTCACGTTCGTCAGCGTCGAGAAGA
>CAYSDD010000162.1:0-2516 GCA_964429555.1 uncultured Syntrophaceae bacterium | reverse complement strand
CGGGCTGAAAACGGGCCATGTCGCCGGGGCGGGCTATCACCTGGTCCTCACGGCGCGGCGCGACGGCACGCGCGTCGTGGTCGTCGTGCTGGGATCGCGCACCTCGGCGGCCCGGTTCCGCGAAGCCCGCATGCTGCTCGAGGACGCCTTCAGGAAGATCCAGCCCCATCGCGCCGCGCGGCGCGTGGCCGGGGGGCCGGCGATCCCGGCGGCGGGTGCGGTGCCGGTCGGGAAATCTGCCGGAGGATTCGGGGATTCATGAGAAAGGCAGCAGGGTTCTTGGTTCTGGCATTCCTCCTGTGGGGATTCCTGTCGGTCGTCGAGGCCCAGGTAGGAACCTCGCCCCGGGACCGGTCGGCGAGGCCCATCGGTCCCCAGGGGTACGGTTCGAGAGGCCAGCCCGAACAGCCGTCGCAGCAGGAGGAGCGGCGGTTACAGCGCAGTGCCTGGCTCCAGGGGGACGAGCGGCAGCAGGAGCAGCTCGCCGGTTGTTTCCGGCTCGCGGCGGTCCTCACCCAGCATGCCAGGGACATCCGGAAGATGATGGGCGCCGCCGCGGTCAACTGGAAAGAGGTCGCCGGCCAGTTCGAGGACCTGCAGCGGGGGGTTGCGCTCCTGTCGGAAAAGCACGAGCAGTTTGCCCTCGATCTCAACAACGGGCAGCGCTCCTGGTGGGAGCAGGCGCTGCGGGACATCATGTCGATCCAGCTCCAGCTCTCCGAACGGATGGGAGCGATCGAGCGCGATGTCCGGGGGGAGAAGCCGGAAGCGGTCCCGGTGGTGAAGGCCATGGGCGACCTGGAGGGGCAGTTCCGGCGGTGGCACGATATCTACGGCCAGATCATAGCCGACATGGGCCTCGAGGTCGCGGAGCCGCGATCGGCCTCGGGCACGATCAGGGGGCTGCCGGGTGCTCAGGGTCCTGGACGATGAATCGGCGATCCGCCGCTGCAGGCGTCAGTTCCTGCGGGCGCTGAGGCCCCATGTGACCGGCCGGATCGCCGTCCGGATCGGTCATCCCGGGGAGAGCGTCCGCGCCCGGGTCTTCTGGGCCGAAGGGCCCGGGCTGTGGTACCACATCGGCATCGTTGCCGGCGAGCGCTACCTGAATGCCTTCGGGGTCGGCCGGCCGGCGGACGGCGGCGCCGTTTCCAGTTCGATCGAGATCAACATCCCGATGCGCGGCCTGGACCGGAAAATCGGCGGGGCCTTCGCCCGTGACGACGGGGGGCGGGTGTTCCTCGTCCACCGCGGCAAGATCGGCGGCAGGCGGGGCGTCGGGAAGTCCCTGTTCGAGTCCCGCTATCGCGGGGTCTGGAGCGAGGTCGTCGACGGCGACGTGCGAAGCGCCGTCGTGGTGATCGGCGACCTGCAGTCCCCCCGGTTCGTCCGTCAGCTGGCCCTCTTTGTACGCAAGGTGGAGGCCGTCAAGGGACGGGAGGCCGAGGACGATCCGCAGTCCAGGATTTCCTTCGAGGACGATCGGTTTTGCGAGGACGTCATCGGGGGCCGTGACGTGCCGGCCGGACGCGATCACGCCGCGGAGTGCGACCGGGATCTCTGCGTCTCCGACCTGGCGTGGCGCTTGAGGCAGCTGGGCGTGCGGATCGGGAGCGACCCGTCGGGAGAGCTGCTCATCCGCGATGCCTCCGGGGGCGTCGGCGCCGTGATCGAGGTGGCGGCCGGGACCGGCATGCCGCTCCTGGAGCAGGCCGTCGGGAGGCTCATGCTGCGGGGCGCATCGTTGCCGCGGGACACCCGGCGGTGGCTCGTCGCGCCGGGGGATCCCGGCGAAGACCTCGCGAGGGGGCTTGCGGCGCTGGGCATCCGGTTCATTCCCTTCGGATGGGAAGCGGGGCAGGCCGTCTTCGCGGGCCTGGCCGGGCAGCTGGCCGAGATGGGCGATGCGAAGGCAAGCGGGTAAGCGGGGAAGAAGGTGAGAAGGGAAGAGAGCAGGAAGGGCAAGAAGAGAACGGAGGGCTCGCCGATGGACTGGGGAATGAACAACAGGATGTCCCGGCTTTTCCGGGACGGGAGATGCCTGTTTCTCCCGATCGACCACGGGTATTTCCAGGGACCCACCTCGTGCCTCGAAAAGCCGGGCGAAACGATAGCGCCGCTGCTGCCCTGGTGCGATGCGCTCTTCGTCACGAGGGGCGTCTTGAGGCACTGCGTCGACCCCGTGGGCGCCAAGCCCGTCATCCTCCGGGTGTCGGGCGGCACGAGCGTCATCGGAAAGGACCTCGCCAACGAGGCCCTCACGACCTCCATCGAGGAGATCCTGCGGCTCAACGCGACCGCCGTCGGGGTGTCGATCTTCGTGGGCAGCGACTACGAGCGGGAGTCCCTGATGAACCTGGCCGACCTGGTCAACGACTGCGAGAACTTCGGGATTCCCGTCATGGCCGTCACGGCCGTCGGCAAGGAGCTCGAGCAGCGGGAGGCCCGGTACCTGGCCCTGTGCTCCCGGATCGCCGCCGAACTGGGGGCCCGCGTCGTCAAGACCTACTGGTGCA
>CAYSDD010000161.1:0-2521 GCA_964429555.1 uncultured Syntrophaceae bacterium | reverse complement strand
GGAAGACGACCACCCGGCGTCCCTCGACGAGGGTCATGATCATCTGGATGTCCGTCCGGAGGGCCGGCTTTGCATTCATGGACGAAAGGGTATCCGATTACCCGGGTGAATGCAAGGGGGCCCGCGAGCGTTCGGGCTGCGCGTTTCCCTGCCCGGCAATCTGTGCTATAAGAAAGGCGAGAGGGTCAGTAGGTGAGAAAAGAAAATGTTCTTACGCCCTTCCGTACGAGCCCGACTCCGGAGGCTCGTCCAACCTTCTCACCTTCTCACCCTCTCACCTTCTTCTTCCTCTGGATAGGCCTGAACCGGAAGGACAGGACGATGAGCGCGAGGTAGGCGCCGGTGGCCCAGGTGATCTTTTCCAGGGTGACCGTGTCCACGTAGATCAGCCGCTCGATCGTCTCGATGATGAACTTGCCCGGGTAGACCTCCGCCCCCCGCCCCTCCGACTTGAGCCAGGCCTCGAGGTAGGTCAGGGGGCAGATGGAGCGCGTGATCTGCATCAGGACCATCGCGGTCACGGCGGCCAGGTGGATGAGGCGCCAGCGGGCGCTGTTGACCCACAGAAAGAAGGGGAATCCCAGGATCACGAAGGCGATCCAGAGGAAGTGGATCACGATGACGATGTCGGCGAGGATCGCGTACGGCATGTCAAGGATGATACCACAGGGGAGGCTCACATGAAACCTCGCGTCGCGGTTTTCACCGCTGCGGTCCTGGCGGCTGTCATTTTTGCGGCGTTGCCGCCCGGCGACACCGGGGGGTGGTTCTTCCGGGAGCCTTCCGGGAAGGATTTCGAGGCGCTGCGGGAGGCGATGGTCAGCGAGCAGATCGTCGCCCGCGGCGTGCGCCACGAGGGCGTCCTGAAGGCGATGCGGACGACGCCCCGCCACCTCTTCGTGCCGGAGCGTCTCATGTCTTCGGCCTATGAGGACAGGCCCCTGCCGATCGGTCACGGCCAGACGATCTCCCAGCCCTACATCGTGGCCTACATGACGGAGATCCTGCAGCCCGACGGCTCGGGGACGGTCCTCGAGGTCGGCACCGGTTCCGGGTATCAGGCGGCCGTTCTCTCACCTCTCTACCGGAAGGTGTACACGATCGAGATCATCCCCGAGCTGGCCGAATCGGCGAGGGCCCGTCTCCGGGATCTCGGTTTCGGCAACGTGGAGGTCCGGACCGGGGACGGCTATGCCGGGTGGCCCGAGAAGGCGCCTTTCGACGCCATCATGGTGACGGCGGCAGCCGGCCACATTCCGCCGCCCCTCATTGCCCAGTTGAAGGCGAAGGGGCGGCTGGTGATCCCCGTGGGCAGCCCTTCCACGATCCAGCACATCATCCTGGTCCAGAAGGATCAGGAGGGAAACATCACGACGAAAAGCCTTCTGCCCGTCCGGTTTGTCCCCCTGACGGGGGGACGGTGATGTCTTGAGGGCAGAGGGTGAGAACGGGAGAGGGCATGAGGGCAAGAAAAGACCGTCCCGCGTTCTCTCCTTCCCAACCCCTCACCTTCTCCACTTCTCTCAGGGGCGTGCCCCGGGGTCCGGCATAAAAGTTGCTTTGATGTTCACGGGTTGCCTTTATGGAGAACACACGACCAAATCCCGACGACCGGGCGGGCCGGTTCCTGTCGCGCATTGCGGCCTCGAGGGTCCTGCCGTCGCTGCCCCAGGTGCTTCTGAAGCTCATCGAGGCCTGCCGCAGCGAGGAGACGACGAGCAAGGAGATCGCCCGGATCATCGACAGCGATTCCGCCCTCTCGGGCAGGGTCCTGTCGATCGTCAACTCCCCGTTCTACCGCCGCGCGGAGAAGATCTCCCGCGTCGATGACGCCCTGCTCCACCTGGGGCGCGACGCCGTGCGGAGCATCGCCGTCAGCGCGTCCATCCACCAGGTCTTCTCCCGGGTCAACGGCCGCAGCCCGTTCAACATGAAGCTCTACTGGCGCCATGCCCTGCTGTGCGCCGTCCTGGCCCGGCGGCTTGCCGAAAAGACGTCCTTCAAGGCCCCCGAGCTCTGCTTTCTCTCGGGCATCCTGCACGACGTGGGCCGGGTGGTGCTCTGGGTCCACTTCCCGGAGGAATACGGCAAGGTGCTCGCGGCCGCGGGGGGCCGCTCGGAGCTCTTGCTGGAAGGGGAGAGCCGGATGGGGATCACCCATGACGAGGTGGGCTCCTGGCTGCTTGCCCGCTGGGGCCTCGATGCCTTCACGGCCGACGCGGCGCGCTACCACCACGAACCGCTCGAACGGATCCACGGTGCCTTCCCGCTCATCAAGATCGTCTACGCGGCGAACCTGCTGGCCGATAACCCCGATTCCGATTTCAGCCGGCACAAGGCCGTCCGGGAACTCTTCGGGGTCGGCTTCACCGACATCACGGACATGCTCTCCGCCGCGCAGGAGGAGGTGCGGGAGCTCGCCGAGTCGCTGGGGATTTCGATCGACCCCGTCGACCCGCAGCCCCCGCCCCTCGACGAGAGGGACGAGGAGAAGCAGGCGGCGCTCAACGGCCGGGTCCGG
>CAYSDD010000160.1:0-2552 GCA_964429555.1 uncultured Syntrophaceae bacterium | reverse complement strand
CGGCCCGCGTAGATCTTCTCGACCAGAAGCGCCGCCGCGAAGAGGGAAACGGTGAACAGCAGGATGTTGAAGAGAATCCGCAGGGCGTCCATACGGGAAAAGTAAGGCCGGTGCCGCCGGATGTCAAATGAACCGGTTGCACCACGCCCCGTGCAGTGAGGCCAAATGAGAACAGAGCCGCGGCGCAAGGATCGGGCCATGTCATCCGCCCGGGAAATGGAACGGCTGCTGGAACGGATGCCTGTCGGTCGATTGGCCGTCACGACGCCGGAAGGCCCCTATGCGGTTGCGGTGAACTACCTGTTCTGGGAAGGCAGCATCTACTTTCACGGCGCCCTGTCGGGCCGAAAGATGGAGGCGCTTCGAGCGGATCCCCGGGTGTGTTTCCTCGTCGATGAGGTGGGGCCCCAGGTCGTGTGGGAACGCGGCTGCGGGATCAGCCAGATCTACCGGAGCGTCGTCTGCTTCGGGAGAGCCGAACTCGTCGACATCCCGAGGGAGAAGAAGGAGATCCTGGAGAGAATGGTTCGAAAGTACGCGCCGCCCGATTCCCCGGTTTCCCCCGTGAGGGATCAGAACATCGAAAACACGGCCGTCGTGCGGATCGTCATCGAGTCGATGAGCGGAAAAGCGAACGAGCTCACCCCGGCGTTGCACACGGTCTTGCCCGGGCGCCCCGGAGAAGGGGAATGAGCCTGAACCCGATCGGCCGGTAAACGGCGGACCTCAGCTGCCCGCCCGGATGGACAGGATGTCTCCGTCCTGCACGATGTAGCCCTTGCCCTCCAGCCGCCAGACCCCCGCCTTCTTGCAGCCCGCAAAGCCCTCGAGGCGCATGAAGTCCTCGTAGGAGACCGTTTCGGCCCGGATGAACGTCCTGGCGAGGTCCGTGTGGATCGTCCCGGCCGCCTCCTGGGCGTTCATCCCCCTGCGGATGGGCCAGGCGCGGCACTCGTCCTCCCCCACGGTCAGGAAGGAGATGAGCCCCAGCGTTTCGTAGGCAAGCCGGATGATCCGGCCGCGCAGCGACTCGGCGATGCCGTATTCGGCCATGAAGGCACCCTGTTCCCCGGGGGCCATGGCGGCCAGCTCCGCCTCGAGCTGCCCGCAGGCGGCCACCACGGGGATGTGCCCCGGCAGCTCTCCTTGCAGCCGCGCGGCGATCGACCCCGCCTCGGCAAGCTTGTCCTCGGCGCAGTTGACCACGATCATCATGGGCTTTCGGGAGAGATACAGGAAGCCCCGGATCTTCTTGTCGTCCTCGCAGGACAGCTCCAGGGTCGCCAGGGGCGCCCCCGACTCGAGGTGCGCGAGGCAGCGCTCGAGCAGGGCCTGCTCCTGCTGCAGGGCCGGCTGGGGCTTGAGGGCATTCTGCTTGCGCAACCGCTCGAGGCGCCCCTCGGTCTGGACCATGTCGGCAAGGATGCACTCTTCCCGGATGCGCCGGTAGTCGGCGGCGGGGTCGGCCGCATGCCCGTTGTCGAAGTGGCGCAGCACCAGGAGCACGGCGTCGCTCTGCCGGATCTGCTGCAGCGATTTGGCGTCGAGCGTCTCGTTTTTCAGCTCGCCCTCGCGGATGGCCACCGTGTCGGTCACGTCGAGCCGCGAGTAGGTCGTCTTGCGGGGGTTGAAGAGCTTCGCCAGCGCATCGACCCTCTCGTCGGGAACCTCGATGCGGACGGAGGGGTGGCCGTTGCCGTTGCCGTTGACCTTGGCGCCTGCGAGGGCCTTGAAGAGCGTTGTCTTTCCGGATAAAGGGGTGCCGATGATGGAGACGAACATGTGCTGTGATTGACCTTTCAAAAAGGTCCGGTTACGGACCGGGTGTTCATGACACGAAAAAGAGAGGGTAAGACGGTGAGAGGGTGAGAACGTTGGATAGGTCAGCAGCCATGGTCCGTTTCCGATTCTCCAACCTTCTCACCTTCCGATCCTCTTCCCTTCTGATCAAGAGTCCGAGTCGGCCATGCGGCCTTCCCTGCGCTTCGTGGACAGGCGCTTCCCGGCGTCGAGCTCCATCTTGCGCAGGCGGATGTTCTCGGGCGTCACCTCCACGAGCTCGTCCTCGGCGATGAACTCGATGGACTGATCGAGCGACAGGATCCTCGGCGGCCGCAGGGTGACCGTCGCCTCGGAGGTCGCGCTGCGCATGTTGGTCAGCTTCTTCTCCTTGACGATGTTCACATCGAGATCGCCCGTCCGGTTGCGCTCGCCGACGATCATGCCGCCGTAGACCTCGGTGCCCACCTCGACGAAGAGCTCGCCCCGGTCGGCCATGGCCAGGCTCGCGTAGGCCGTTACCCTTCCCACGCGGTCTGCAACCAGCGTGCCGCTGGCGCGCTGGGGGATGGGGCCGGCCCAGGCGTCCCAGCCCTCGAAGAGGGTGTTCATGACGCCCGCGCCCTTCGTGTCGGTCAGGAAGTGGCTGCGGAAGCCGATGAGGCCCCGGGCGGGGACCAGGAACTCGAGATACACGCGGCCGCTGCCGTGGTTGACCAGGTTCATCATCCGCCCCTTGCGGGTCGAGATCTTCTCCGTCACGACGCCGGTGA
>CAYSDD010000159.1:0-2559 GCA_964429555.1 uncultured Syntrophaceae bacterium | reverse complement strand
CACGACGAGAAGGCCATGGGCTTCCCCTTCAGGGGCGAGGGGGTCCTCGTCGCCTACTCGGGCCTGGAGGAGCTGAAACCCCAAGGCGCAGAGGCGCTGCGATTCTGAACGGGGCCGGCGTCCCGGCCGTCGCCCCAGCGCCCCCCGGTGCCGATCCGGCGCCGCCGAACCCTGTTCTCCCATATCATCCCCGCGCCGTGCCTGTCCCCCGTCGGATCGGGGGAGGAAATCCGCTCCCTCCCGTTTGCGCGCCCCGGCCGATGCGCGCCGGGAACACATGCTTGACAGGCATACATATTCGATGATATGGGTACCCATATGAAAACAACCGTCGAGATATCCGATACGTTGCTGGAAGAGGCGCGGCGTGCGGCGGTACAGGACCGGACAACCGTAAAGGCCCTGGTCGAGGCCGGCCTGCGGCGTGTCCTCGCGGAACGGAAACGGAAAGGCCGGTTTCATCTCCGCAGGGAAACCTTCAAGGGCAAGGGGCTCCAGCCGACACTCGAGGGGGCGTCCTGGGACCGGGTCCGCGAGACGATCTACGAGGGCCGGGGCGGATGATCGCCGTCGATACGAATCTTCTCGTCTACGCCCACCGCGAGGATTCCCCCTGGCACGAGGCGGCCTACGGATGCATCGAGGCACTGGCCGAGGGCCGGGCGCCCTGGGGAATTCCCTGGCCCTGCATCCATGAATTTCTCGCCATCACGACGCACCCGAGGATCTACGATCCCCCGACCCCGCTCCATCAGGCCTTGGCACAGGTCGAGGCATGGCTGGAGTCGCCGAGCCTGGTGCTCCTGGCGGAAACGGACGCCTGTTGGAAGGAACTGCGTGCGCTGGCCGTTTCTGCCAAGGTTTCCGGGGCGCAGGTCCACGATGCCAGGATTGCTGCGCTCTGCCGTCTTCACGGCATCAGGGAGCTGTGGACGGCAGACCGGGATTTCGGGCGCTTCGCGGGTCTGAACGTCCGCAATCCCCTGGTCAAGTAATTCGCCCCCCCTGTTCCATCCGGCTCAACAACCGCCGCTTCGTTCCATTTCATCATTCCCCGCCTTGCGCATCGATTCCTGTCACCCCGCGATGCTTGTCCTCGCGAAGGCGGGGAGCGTGAATCCAGTCCTCTGGGGACCCGCGCTCCCGCGCAAGGGGCGGACGGGCCATCCCGCTGCGCAGCATGCGATGGTAAAAAACGGGGGGATCACGCCACGCTCAGGATGCCCGCGTAGACGATGTCGCCCGTCGTCTTCGAGACGCCGATGAGCATCGTGCCGCCGTCGACGACCAGGAAGGGGTCGAGGCCGCACTCGACGACCCAGCAGCCCTCGAGCGCCGCGGCCAGCGTTTCGTTTGCCGCGAAGTACGCCTCGAAACCCTCCGGGATGCCCTCGGCGACGCCGCTGATGGAGAAGGCCCCCTTGTCGGCGAGGTAGGCCCAAGCGATCTGCTCGGCGTCCCGACGCGTGATGACAGGCCTCTTCGCCTTCCGCCCGGCCGTCGACGCCTTTGCCCCGCCTGCCGCCGTTTTCCGTTTCTTCGTTTCCGCCATGCCGATCACCGCCCACTGCTGTGCTGAAAAAAGTCGGTGCCCCTCGCCCGAGAGGCACCGGCAGGCTTGCCGATACTGCAGCTCCGGATCAAATCCCCCCTTCCCCCCCTATGGGGGGACTCTTCCGGGAGGGATTGCTTCGTCGCTGACGCTCCTCGCAATGACGACCGGTCCCTACTTGTGCAGGATCCGGTAGTCCACCACGGAGACGCCCTTCTCGTAGACGATGACCGGGTTGAGATCGATCTGGTCGAACCCCGGGTAGTCGTCGGCGATCTTCGCGAGCCTGCCCATCACGTCGACGAGGGCCGCGATGTCCTTCGGGGCCCTGCCCCGCGCCCCCGCCAGGATCGGGTAGCCCTTGATCCCCGCGATCATCCGCTCGAAGTCGCCGGGCGAGGCCGGCAGCAGGCACAGCTGCACGTCCCTGTAGATCTCCGCGAAGATCCCGCCGAGGCCGAACAGCATCGTCGCCCCGTACTGCGGGTCGCGGGCGATGCCGAGGATGACCTCGACGCCGCCGGGCGCCGCCATGGGCGAGATCGTGACCCCCTCGATCCGGGCGCCGGGGGCCTTCTTGCGGATCGTCGCCATCATGGCGTCCCAGGCCTTCCGGACGCCCGAGGGCGGGATGCCGAGCGCGACGCCCCCCACGTCCGTCTTGTGGGAGATGTCGGGCGAGACGACCTTGAGGGCCACGGGCCGGGTGAAGCGCCTGGCGAGCCTGGCCGCCTCGGCCGCGCTCTTCGCGGGGGCCGCCGTCACGGCCGGGATCCGGTAGGAGCGCAGAAGGCGCACCGCCGCCGGCGCGGGCATGAGCCGCAGCCCCGGCCCCCCGTCACCGGCCTTCCCGTGCGCCCCGGCCGCCCTGGGCTTCCGTTGCTCGTCAGCGAAGAACTGCGCCAGGGCCCGCACACCCCGCTCGGGCGTGGGGTAGACGGGGATGCCCTTTTCGTGCATCTTGAGGGCCTCCTCGCGCTCGACCTCGGCCCCCCCGCAGAACACGA
>CAYSDD010000158.1:0-2602 GCA_964429555.1 uncultured Syntrophaceae bacterium | reverse complement strand
TCTACGGCCTCGAGCGGATCGGCGTGAAGCCCTACTACCTCTTCCAGTGCGAAGACGTGAAGGGCACGGCGCATTTCCGGGTGGACGTCCTCGACGGGATGCGGCTGATGGAAACGCTGTGGAAGACGACCTCGGGGATCTGCCTGCCGCGTTATGTCGCCGACATGCCCGGCACGAAGGGAAAGGTGCCGCTCCAGTCCGTCTCGCTTCTCTGAAGAGGGTGAAGTCGCAAGACGGTTTCGCGCACTCGACGATCCCCTCAATTCCCTTTGACAACAAAGCGGAAATGGTTTAGAAGAAAACCCTTTTCAGATACCGAACGCCCCGAGCGGAGAGCCGATATGTACAGCGCAAGCGACCTGCGGAAGAACCTGAGAATCATGCTCGACGACGACCCCTACATCGTCGTCGACTTCCAGTTCGTCAAGCCGGGCAAGGGGCAGTCCCTGTACCGCTGCAAGCTCCGCAACATGCTCACCGGCAGCCAGGTGGACCGCACCTTCCGCGAGGTGGACACCTTCCAGCCCGCCGAGACGGAAGAGAAGAACATGCAGTTCCTCTACAGGGAAGGGGACGCCTTTCACTTCATGGACAACGAGAGCTACGAGCAGATTGCCCTGACGGCGGAGCAGGTCGGCGACGCGAAGAACTTCCTCATCGAGAACATGGAGTGCAAGGTCCTGCTGTTCCGCGACCGCCCGATCGACATCACCCTGCCCAACTTCGTCGACGTCATGGTGACGGAAGCCCCGCCCTGGATCAAGGGCGACACGGTGTCGGGCAACTACAAGCCGGTCATCGTGGAGACGGGCTACAAGGTCAGCGTGCCCCCCTTCATCGAGCAGGGCGAAAAGATCCGCATCGACACGCGAACCGGCGAGTACCTGACCCGGGTCAAGGAATGACCGGACACCGGGCCCCATGAGCGCCGATCGGGAATTCGAGGCCAGGCGACGGGCCCTCGAACTGCGCGCCGACATCCTCCACGCGACGCGCGCCTTCTTCCTGTCCCGGGGCTACCTCGAGGTCGAAACCCCCAACCGCATCCCCTCCCCCCTGCCCGAATCGCACATCGACGCCGTTGCCTCCGGGCCGTGGTGGCTCCACCCCTCGCCGGAGATCTGCATGAAGCGGATGCTCGCGGCGGGCTTCGAGCGGATCTACCAGATCGCCAAGTGCTGGCGCGACCGCGAGCGGGGCCCCCTGCACCTTCCCGAGTTCACCCTGCTGGAATGGTACCGCGCCGGCATCGATTACCGGCAGCTCATGGAAGAGTGCGAGGACTTCTTCCTCTACGTGGCGGGCGCCCTCGGGACGGGGCCCGCGTTCTCGTACCGGGGCCGTCCGATCGATCTCGCGAAACCCTGGGAGAGGCTCCCGGTGGCGGAAGCCTTCGCGCGGTACGGGTCCGTCCCCCTCGAGAAAGCCCTGGCGGAGGACCGTTTCGAGGAGGTCCTCGCCCTGGAGATCGAGCCCCGGCTCGGCAGCCCGAAGCCGACGCTGCTGTTCGACTATCCGCTCGCCTTCGGTTCGCTGGCGCGCCGCAAGGCCGGGGAGCCGGCCGCGGCCGAGCGCTTCGAGATCTACATCGGCGGCCTCGAGCTGGCCAACGGCTTCACGGAGCTGACCGACGCGGGGGAGCAGCGCGGACGATTCGAGAGGGAAAACGAGTTGCGGATGCGCAGGGGCCGGCAGCCTTACCCCATGCCGGAGGCATTTCTCCAGGACCTGTCCCGCATGCCCGAGGCGGCCGGGATCGCCGTCGGGGTCGACCGGGTGGTGATGCTCTTCGCCGATGCATCCTCCATCGACGAGGTCGTCGCCTTCACACCCGAAGAGCTCTGATCCCGCCCGTTTTGACATCGTCGGTTTCGCTCTCTTCCCCGCCCCCTCCGGGCGCGCTCGGGAGCGGATTTCTTTTCCAACACCCGGCACAATGCCGGCCGCCGGCCTTTGCCGTGCAGGTCCTGACGCTGCGCCGCCTTCGCGTTGCTTTTCGGCGCGGTATCGTTTATGAGGGAAAAAAAGAACAGGCTCTTCACCGTTGCCGCGTTCGGTACGGTTGAGGATTTCGAAAAAAACCGCGGCATCCTCGAAGCGATCATCTCGAGCTTCAAGCTTCTCTGACGCAGGGAAACGTCCAGCCGGGACCGGGCGCCTGTGCCCGGTCCCTTGTCCATGACCCTGGAAGCGAGCGGAATGTTTAATCGTTTCCCAAGTGATTGATTGAAATGAAGTTTTATCGATCGGCGCCGCTTTTTTCTCTTTCGGCCTTTTGCCTCCGGCCTTAAGCCCTATGCCTTTCCTTCCACATTTCATGGAACCGAGTTTAACGTTTCGTTAAAATTTTCCCCTGCCCGGGCAGGAACACGGGACGGCTGGGACTGCGACGGACTTTATTATTCTATAGTCATATCCATAACTTATAATTTTTTCGCCCCGGTGCGCCGCTCATGGCATGCTCCTTTCAATAGTCTTGGGCAACGATCGGCAATCCACAACATGCAATCATAAAAATCATTCGGAGGAGACATCATGAAAAAGACACTTTCGACACTGGTTCTGGCGGGTATCGTCGTTCTGATCACGGGGACCTTCTGCT
>CAYSDD010000157.1:0-2608 GCA_964429555.1 uncultured Syntrophaceae bacterium | reverse complement strand
CGGAGATGGTCTTGAAGACGAAGGCGGAGAAGGGGGCCTTCTCGTCGGGGCTGCGTTTCTCCTCGGTGCCCGTGGCGGGGTTGATCCCCTTGGCGTCCCCGCGGTCAAGGGGAGAGGGAAGGGCGGCCACGATGAGGTCCATCAGGGGCGCGATGCCGATGTTGCGCACGGCGACGCCGCAGACCACGGGGAACAGGGCGCCGGAGACCACACCCTTCCGGAGGCCCGTCTTGAGCTCCTCGGCGCTGAGCTCGCCGCTCTCGAGGTATTTGTCCATGAGCGCTTCGTCGCACTCGGCGATGTCCTCGGTCATGGCCTCGCGGTACTTCTTCGCCTCGTCGGCAAGCTCGGCGGGGATCTCGCCGGCCTTCACCTTGCCCTTGGCTTCGTCGAAGGAGAGGGCCTTCATCTGCATCAGGTCGATGATGCCGCGGAACTTGTCCTCGGCGCCGATGGGGATGAACAGGGGGGTTCCCTTCTTGCCCAGCTTCTGCCGGATGCTCTCCAGGGCCTTCGGGAAGTCGGCCCGTTCCCGGTCCATCTTGTTGATGAAGATGAGGCGGGGCAGGGCGTACTCGTCGGCGGCCTCCCAGACCTTTTCGGTCTGGAACTCCACGCCGCCCACGGCGTCGATGACGACGAGGGCTGCGTCGGCCACGCGAAGGCAGCTGCGGGTGTCCATGGCAAAGTTGGCGTCGCCGGGGGTGTCCAGGATGTTGATCCGGTGCTTGTCCCAGTCGACGAAGGCCGCCGAGGCGCTGATGGAGATGCGGCGCTTCTGCTCCTCGGGTTCCCAGTCCATGGTCGACGTGCCGTCGTCGACGCGGCCCAGGCGATCCGTTTTCCCGGCTACGAAGAGCATGGATTCGGCGATCGACGTCTTCCCGGTGCCGCCATGACCGACGATCGCGATATTTCGAATGGATTTCGAATCGTACTTTGCCATAGGAGCTCCTTTCCCACCGGCTCGCTTCAGTTCGTTAGTATCCGCACCGTTTAGCCAAACGACGTTTCAAAGTCAAGACAATTCTGGCTGGAATCGGCACAAAGCCCTTGACAGGCCCGTCGGTTGCCCGTATAAGCAAAACTTTACGAAATCCGGGCTCATGAAACGAGCCGGCGACGGCTCGATACCGACGAGAAGGTGTCCGATGGCAGCAAGGAAACCCCAGGAAAAACGGATCGGCAAGATCCTGATTGCCAACCGCGGCGAAATCGCCTTGCGGATCATCCGCACGGCCATGGAAATGGGTCTCAAGACCGTTGCCGTCTACGAGAAGCCCGACAGCGAGGCCTACTTCATCCGCCTCGCGGACGAGGCCATCCTGATCGGCAATGGACCCCGCAGGGACTATCTCGACGTGGAGAAGCACATCTGGGCCGCAAAGAAGAGCGGGGCCGACGCCATCCACCCGGGATACGGCTTCCTGGCGGAAAACCCCGATTTCCCGGCGGCCTGCGAGAAGGCGGGGATCACCTTCATCGGCCCGCCGCCCGAGGTGATCCGGGACCTGGGCAACAAGGTCGTGGCGCGCGGGATCATGGAGAGGGCCGGCATTCCCTTCGTGCCGGGAACGGGGACGCTCGCACCCGGCGAGGCCGGCATCCGCCAGGCCCTCGAATTCGGCAGGAAGGCGGGATACCCGATCATGCTGAAGGCCTCCCTCGGCGGAGGCGGGCGGGGCATCCGCAGGGTGGAGAGCGAGGCCGATCTGCTCATGCAGCTGCCCGTCGCGCGCACGGAGGCCAAGAGCGCCTTCAACGACGACAGCATCTACGTTGAAAAATGCATCGAGGCGCCGCGCCACGTGGAGGTCCAGATCCTGGCCGATACGCACGGCAACGTCATCCACCTGGGCACGCGCGACTGCTCGATCCAGCGCCGCCACCAGAAGCTCCTCGAGATCGCCCCGGCGGAGCTGCCGAAGGACGTCCTGGAGAGGATGTACGAGGCGGCCGTCGCCGCGGCGAAGGGCTCGCACTACGTGAATGCCGGGACGGTCGAGTTCCTGGTAGATTCGAAGACGAACGACTTCTGGTTCATGGAGGTCAACACGCGCCTGCAGGTGGAGCACACCGTGACGGAGGAACTGACGGGCGTGGACATCGTCCGCCAGCAGATCCGGATTGCCCGGGGAGAGAAGATCGACATCCCCGCCGAGCGCGTCCACATGATGGGCAAGGCCGTCCAGGTGCGGATCAATGCCGAGGACCCCAAGAACAACTTCATGCCCGAGGGCGGCAAGACCGTGGAGGTCTATCACTCACCCGGCGGGCCGGGGATCCGGCTCGACGGGCTCGTCTACCAGGGCTACAAGATCCCCACGGAGTACGACTCGCTCATGGTGAAGCTCACCTGCCGCGGCTACGACTGGAACGAGACGATCGACCGGCTCAAGCGGGCTCTCCTGGGGTTCAACATCGTGGGGCCGAAGACGACGATCCCCTTTTACCTGGCCATCTGCGACGAGCCGGACTTCCGGGCGGGGCGCTTCGACACGGGCTACATCGAGTCGCACCCCGAGATCTTCGATTACCCGGAAACGGAACGGGAGGTGGCCAAGCTGGCCAAGCTCATCGCCGAGATCCACGTCAAGAAGATCAACCC
>CAYSDD010000156.1:0-2615 GCA_964429555.1 uncultured Syntrophaceae bacterium | reverse complement strand
TGTAGGCGACGGGGCCGCCCGTGTAGAACCAGCCCCCGAGGAGCCCGATGACGCCCAGGATGAAGATGGGCCAGCCCCGCACCGCGACCAGCAGCAGGCCGAGGGAAAAGCCCACGGCAAACAGGAGGATGCCCGCCGCAAGGAGCTGCCTCGGGGTGAGGAGACCCTCGACGAGGACCCGGCTGGAGCCGAAGGTCTCGTCCCGGTCGACGCCGCGGCGGTAATCGAAATAGTCGCTCACCATGTTCGTCCCGACGTGGAACAGCAGCGAACAGGCGACGATCAGGGGAAAGAGGGGCCAGTCGACCGGTCCCTCGGCGGAGGCGGCCAGCACGGCGCCGATGACCACGGGCAGGACGGACGCCGTGAGGGAAAAGGGCCGTGCCGCCTGGAACCAGACGCCCAGCAGGGTTCGCTTCTGATCGATGGTGGAGGTGTTTCTGTTGCCCATCCTGCTCTCCTCGGCAATGGCGGCATGTTTCGAAGGCCTTTTTTCACAACGGTTCTGCCAAGTCAAGCCCAAAATCCGGCAGCCCATCCAGGGTCAACATAAGCACGGTACGGGTGAAAAGGAAGGGTGCGGAAATGCGAGGCGGAAACGGCAAGGGCGGCCTGGGCGGCCGCCCTTCTCCGGACTGATGCCTGTCGCCTGTTTTCAGTCGATCTTCTTGAACATCTGCTTCTTCGCCCGGCACACGGGGCACTCGTCCGGCGCCTCGCCTTCCACGGTCATCCCGCAGACCTGGCAGACCCAGTAGTCGGTATCGGGCGTCTTGCCCAGGTTTTCGAGCATCTTTCGGTAGAGCCCCGCATGGATCTTCTCGACGGCGTTGGCGAACTCGAAGCTCCGCAGGGCGCCCGACGCGCCCTCGGCCTTCGCATCGGCGATCATCCCGGGGTACATCTTCTGAAACTCGTAGGACTCGCCGTTGATGGCCTCCTCGAGGTTCTCCCTCGTGGACCGGATCCCGCCCAGTTCGCGCAGATGGGCATGGGCGTGCACCGTTTCCGCCTCTGCGGCGGCCCTGAACAGTTTTGCGGCCTGCTTGAATCCCTCCGCCTCGGCCTTCTTCGCGAAGGCGAGATACTTGCGGTTGGCCTGCGACTCGCCTGCAAAGGCGTCCTCGAGGTTTTTCTTCGTCTTCGACATCCTGTCCTCCTTGAAATTTTTTTCGGCGTCTTCCGCGAACTTCGCCATGGGATATGCAGCCCGGGGCCGGGCGGCACGTTCTTGGTCTGTTAACCTATCAATCTTTTTGGATTTTCACAATCCTTTCCATCACCGGCCCGGGGCCCGTGAGAGCCCCGACATGCCGGAGTGCACGCCCCGCGGGACAAATCCGGCCCTGAAACCCATTGATATTCGCCTTCAATGTCGTTATGATGCACCCATTATAACGTTTGTTGCACTGTTAATCCTTCTTGTGGATGGTTTCCAATGGTTTCATGGAGCCCTTATGTATCGAGTGATCCTCCTTCTCACCTGCGCACTGCTGGTGCCGGGTTGCGTTTCTTACAAGAAATTCGAGGACTTGCAGATTGAAAACGACCGGCTCAACAAGGAGCTGCTGCTCGCGCGCCAGCAGAGCGAGACCCTCGCCGAGGAGCTGAAACAGCTCAAGAACCTGTCGGACTTCTATTACAAGACCGGCATGAGCCTGTACGAAGAGAAGCGTTACGGCGAGGCCCTGGAGAAATTCCAGACCCTCGTCGACCGCTTCCCGACCAGCACGCATGCCGCCGAGGCCGGCGAGAAAATCTCCGAGATCCGCAATCTCGCCCTGCACAACTTCCAGAAGATCGTGAAGTCCGTCGAGTCGACGCGGGACCTCAGGGCCAGGATCGAGCTGATCGACCGGGAGATGAAGTCTGCCTTCCTGACGAAGGACCTCGACGAAAAGCTCCTGGCCCTGCGCGAGGAGCTGCGGCAGGAACTCGAGGGGGAGCTCGAGGCCCAGCGCGAGATCAGCCGGCACATCCTCATCGAGGACGACCCCATCAAGTCGTGGAAGGTGTACCGCTCGACCCGCGCGCTCACGCAGAGCGTCGGGGAGGACCGGAAGTTCACCGTGGAGCTCTACTTCATCCAGCGCTACACGGGCAAGAAGTTCTTCAAGGTGAGAACGAAGTACCAGGCCCCGGAGTACCTCTCCTACGAGTCCGTGACCCTGCAGGGCCAGAACGGCACGAGACTGACGATCGAGACGATCTACCCGCAGAAGCAGTCCATGATCGATGCCGGCGGGGTGACCGAGTGGTCCGACAACGAGATCGCCGAGGAGGACAAGATCGCGAAGCTGGCGAAATCGGGCTCGATCACGGTGACGTTCAAGGGCGGCAACCGCTACACCTTCGTGATGGGCGAGCAGCAGCTCGCCGCCTTCCGGGAGGTCGTGCGGAAGTACCAGGTCACGCGCTGAAATACAGAAGGGAAGAAGGTGTGAGGGTAAGAGGGTAAGAAAAAAGGATCGGGGATGGCCCCGATCCTTTCCTTTTCCGTTCTCTCCTTGTCTTACCTTCTCACCCTCTCACCTTCTGCCCCGCCTACTGCCCCCCGGAAACGCCGCCGATGCAGATGTCGACCACGAAGGGCCCCTGCGGGGTCTCGAAGGGGA
>CAYSDD010000155.1:0-2624 GCA_964429555.1 uncultured Syntrophaceae bacterium | reverse complement strand
CAGGGCGAGTCGAAGATGCACGTCTACCGCCTGCAGTACGCCAACTCGGAGGACCTGGCCAAGGTCCTCATGAACCTGCCCTCGAAGACCGCGGCGTCCGCCCCGGCGGCGCCGGGCCAGCCGGCCCAGCCGGTGATCCCGGGGCTCCGGAGCCGGACGTCCATGCTCTCGAGCGAGGTCCAGATCGTCTCCGACAAGGCGACCAACACCCTCATCATCACGGCCAACAAGGAGGACTGGCGCATCCTCGAGGAGGTCATCCGCAAGGTGGACGTCCAGCGGGCCATGGTCTACATCGAGGCCCTGATCATGGAAGTGGACGTGAACAAGAACTTCCAGCTCGGCGTCGAGTGGCGCGCCGTCAAGGACCTCGGCAGCCTGAGCGGCTTTGACACGGGCCGGGCCGCCGTCATCGCCGGCTCCGGGGGCGGCGGGCAGGGAGGGGCCTACCAGCTCTTCCCGGGCACCTCGACCCAGCCGGCCTTCCCGGGCGGATTCGCCATGGGCGTACTCGGTGCCGGGATCACGATCGGCGGGGTCACCTTCCCGAACATCGGGGCCGTGATCAACGCCGTGCAGCAGGACAGCCAGGTGCACATCCTCTCGAACCCTCAGCTGCTCACGAGCGACAACGAGGAAGCCACGATCAGCGTCGGCAAGAACATCCCCTACATCACGCGGGCGGAGCGCTCGACGACCAACGTGGACTACACGACCTACGAGTACCGCGACGTGGGCGTCATCATGACCATCACGCCCTCCATCAACACGGAGCGCTTCGTGCGCCTGAAGCTCAACCAGGAGGTCTCCACGATCGTCCAGGAGGAATCCACGCAGGGCCTCCCCACGACGCTCAAGCGCACGGCCAAGACGACGATCATGATCAAGGACCGGCAGACGATCGTCATCGGCGGCCTCATGGGCGACAGCTCCACGTCGAGCAACTACCAGGTGCCGCTGCTGGGCGACATCCCCCTGCTCGGCTGGCTCTTCAAGACCAAGGGGCAGCGGCGCGAGAAGACGAATCTCTACATCTTCATCACCCCCCACATCATCGAGACCGTGGCCGAGGCCGGGGCCATCGAGAAGATCAAGCGCGACCAGATCGAGAGCTTCGAGGGCGGGGTGATCAAGGGCTACGGGCCCCAGTTGCCCGCAGAAGGCAGGAAGACCCCGTGATCGGGGCCGGCGGATAGAGAGCGAATGGAAGCCAACGAAGACAAACGCAATCCCCGGCCCGCCGAGATCCCGGGCCTCATCCACACGGACGGCAAGCCCATCGTCGAGCTGCTCGACGAGGCCTTCGCCCCCGTGCCCGAGGGCGGGCCGGCCCGGCGGAAGACCCTCGGCGAGATCTACACGCACAAGAAGACCGCCGACGAGGCCGGCCGGCTCCGGGAGCTGAGCCTCCGGTTCGGCATCCCCGTGATGCCGGAACTCCCGACGGACCACATGAGCGTGGAGTTCACCCGGAAGGTCCCCATCCAGTACCTCAAGAGGCAGAAGCTCGTCCCCGTCGAGACCCCCGACGCCTTTCTCGTCGCGGTGAACGACCCGGCCAATTTCCAGGCCGTCGACGACCTGATGCGCCTGCTGGGGCGCAGCGACGCCGAGGTGGTGCTGGCCTCGGAGGGGACGATCCTCTCGGCCATCGGCACCGCCTACGACCTGGGCCGCGACTCGGCCCAGGAGTTCATCCAGATCATGAACGGGGACTCGGCCGACAGCATCATCTCCGAGATCGAGGAGACGGCCGACCTGCTCGACGACACGAGCGACGCGCCGATCATCAAGCTCGTCAACCTCGTGCTGGCGCAGGCCATCAAGGACCGCGCGAGCGACATCCACATCGAGCCCTACGCCGGCTCGCTGAAGATCCGCTACCGGATCGACGGCATGCTCTACAACCTGCTGAACCTGCCGCGGCGGATCCAGTCGCCGCTCGTGTCGCGCATCAAGATCATGGCCAAGCTCAACATCGCCGAGAAGCGTCTCCCGCAGGACGGGCGCATCGAGGTGAAGATCGGCGACAAGAACGTGGACATCCGCGTCTCCGTCATCCCCACGGCCTTCGGCGAGCGCGTGGTGCTGAGGCTCCTGGACAAGTCCCAGTCGATCCTCACCCTGGCCGATCTCGGGCTCGACGACGTGAAGATCCGTCAGTTCGACCGTCTCATCAAGTCGCCCTACGGGATCGTCCTCGTGACGGGCCCCACCGGCAGCGGCAAGACGACCAGCCTCTACGCGGCCCTGTCGAAGATCAACAGCCCCGAGATCAACATCATCACCATCGAGGACCCCATCGAGTACCAGATCGAGGGGATCGGGCAGATCCAGGTCAACCCCAAGATCGACCTGACCTTCGCCACGGGCCTGCGCTCCATCGTCCGCCAGGACCCCGACGTCATCCTCGTGGGCGAGATCCGCGACCGCGAGACGGCGGAGATCGCCATCCAGTCCTCCCTGACGGGTCACCTCGTCTTCTCGACGCTGCACACCAACGACGCCGCCAGCGCCGTCACGCGCCTCATCGACATGGGCATCGAGCCCTTCCTCGTGGCCTCGTCGGTCATCGCCATCGTGGCGCAGCGGCTCGTGCGCGTGCTGTGCCCCCGCTGCAAGGA
>CAYSDD010000154.1:0-2626 GCA_964429555.1 uncultured Syntrophaceae bacterium | reverse complement strand
GGCCAAGGTCTACATCAACATCGACTCCCCCTCGGCGCAGAAGTTCCCCATCGCCGTGACGACCTTCAGGAACATGAACGACGCCGCCGGCCAGGAGAGCCTTTCCCCCTGGTTTGCCGACACGCTGGGCAAGACCCTCGAGATCACGGGGTTTTTCAACATCCTCGACCGCAAGGCCTTCCTCGTCGACCAGGCCAGGCTCGGGATTGCGACGGAACACATCCAGTTTCCGGCCTGGGCCGGCATCGGCGCCGAGTCGCTCGTGACGGGCGGGTTCGCCGTCAGCGGCCGCGACCTCACCCTGGAGTGCCGCCTCTTCGACGTCGTGCAGGGCAAACTCCTCGTCGGCAAGCGGTACACGGGAAGGATCGAGGAACGCAAGGAGATGGTGGTGCGGTTTGCCCAGGAGATCCTCATCGCGCTGACGGGCGAGAAGGGCCTCTTCGATACGAAGATCGCCTTCTCCGGCAAGAGGGGGGGCTCCTCCGAGATCTACACCGTCAATTACGACGGCACGGAGCCGGTGAAGCTGACCAACTACAACTCGATCACGCTTTCGCCGAAGTGGTCGCCCGACGGCAGGCAGATGTCCTTCCTTTCCTACAAGGACGGCAGCCCCGATATCCACGTCATGGATCTCAACCGCAAGACGGCGCGCAGGGTCCTCTCCACGGGACGGCTGAACCTGCCCGCCAGCTGGTCGGCCGACTCGAAGCGGATGCTCGTGACCTCGAGCAAGGACGGCAGCGAGGACATCTACATCCTGGATCTCGCCGACGGCCGCATGACCCGGCTCACCCATGACCCGGCCATCGACGTCTCGCCCACCTGGTCGCCCGACGGCAAACAGATCGCCTTCGTCTCCGACCGCGGCGGCACGCCCCAGATCTACCTCATGGACGCCGGCGGCGCCAACGTGCGGCGGCTCACCTTCGAGGGGGGCTACAACACCTCCCCGGCCTGGCACCCCCGCGCAAACCGCATCGCCTACGAGGGCCGGGCGGGCGGCTCGTTCCAGATCATGGTCATCGAGACCGAGGGGGGGATGCCCGTGCAGCTCACCCCCAACGGCGGCCGCAACGAGAACCCCGCCTGGTCGCCCGACGGCCGCTACATCGCCTTCGTGTCTCGAGCGGGCGGCAAGTCGAGGCTCTGCGTGATGAACGCCAACGGCACCAACGTGCGCGTCATCCACGAGGGGCTCGACGCCTACGTGTCGCCCACGTGGTCGCCCCACCTAAATTTCTATTGACGGCACCGGAGGGATGGTTTAAGACAATCCCGTCAAAAACAATTTCCTTACGGGTACTTGCCTCATCGGGCCCGAAGGGTTGAACGCAGGGTTCAAAGGAGGAAAGGCAATGAGGCGATACGGGGTCCTTCCGGCAATCATCATGGCGTTCGTGCTGGCTCTTTCGCTCACGAGCGGGTGCAGCGCCCCGAAGAAGGCCACGAAGGAGGACGTGACGAAGGCCGGGACCAAGCCGGGGCTTTCCGATGAGGAACTGGCCAGGCAGCGGGCCGAGCAGGAAGCGCGTGACCGGGCCCTGCGCGAGCAGGCCATCCGGGACCAGGAGGCCCGCGAGCGGGCGGAGCGCGACCGGGCGGCGGCCGAGGCGGCGAGCCTCAAGGACCTCTCGCGGATCTATTTCGATTTCGACCGGGCGGAGCTCAGCCCCGAGGCCCGCGAGATCCTGGGAAAGGTGGCCCAGGTGCTCAAGGCGAGCCCGAAGAAGAGCCTCACGATCGAGGGCAACTGCGACGACCGCGGGACCAACGAGTACAACCTCGCCCTCGGCCAGCAGAGGGCCGATGCGGCGGCGCGCTACCTGCAGAACCTCGGGATCGACCGCAAGCGCATCAAGACCATCAGCTACGGCGAGGAGCGGCCGATCTGCACGGAGCCGACGGAGGCCTGCTGGCGCAAGAACCGCAATGCGACCTTCGTGTATTCCGAGAAGTAGCGGACGGCGAGGGGAGGGCTTACGGTGAAACGAACGACCGTCATTCTGGTGTCCATCGTGCTGCTGTGCATCGGCGGCTGTGCCACGACCGATGACCTCAAGAAAACACAGCGGGACTCCGACAGCAAGATCGCGGCGCTGCGCGCCGACGTGGACAAGCTCCAGGCCCGGCTCGACGCGCTCGAGAAGAGTCAGGCCGACGCGACGCGGGATCTCCGGAAAAACCAGGCCGACCTCGGCGCCGACTTCGGCAGCGTCCGGGACCAGGTCCAGACGATGCGGGGGCAGGTCGAGGAGATGCACAAGGAGTTCTCCGGCGTCGGGAAGGGCCAGAACCTCAAGGGCCGCCTGGACGACATGGCCTTCCGGATCGGCTACATCGAGAACTTCCTCGGGATCGCCAAGAAGGAGACGCCCAACGGTGCAAAG
This sequence comes from uncultured Syntrophaceae bacterium, assembly GCA_964429555.1. Lineage (GTDB taxonomy): Bacteria > Desulfobacterota > Syntrophia > Syntrophales > UBA2192 > UBA2192. The sequence goes on along the minus strand of CAYSDD010000154.1, from coordinate 233 downwards.
GTCGAGGGGACGGGCGTCGGGGCCGCCGAGGCGACGGCGGAGCCGAAAAACGACGTGGAGGCGGCCTACAACGCCTGCTACAAGCTCTTCAAGGAGGGCCAGTACGTCAAGGCCCGCGAGGAGTTCCTGAAGTTCCTGAAGCAGTACCCCAAGACGGCCTACTCGGACAACGCCCAGTTCTGGATCGGCGAGACCTGGTACGTGGAGGACAAGTTCGAGAGGGCCATCGTGGA
>CAYSDD010000153.1:0-2669 GCA_964429555.1 uncultured Syntrophaceae bacterium | reverse complement strand
GCGACAGCATGACCGAGGCCATCGACGCGGAGCTGCCGGCGGCCAACCACTGGGCCAGCTGGGTCAACGGCTACCACGGCTTCTGGGAGTGGCTGCTGGGGCTCACCAACGTCAACAGCCACAACCAGCGCATCACGAAGATCTACGGGAGCTCGGGCCGCGCCAACTACATGGAGGCCAAGAGCGGCGCCGACATGTTCGACTTCCCCGGCCAGGCCGCCGCGGCCGCGGGCCGCAGGGCCCACTACGTGACGGTGCTCATGGGCCACAACGACGTCTGCCAGGACCGCTTCGTCGACATCCCGAGCGAGGCGGAATTCGAAAGCAACTTCAGGGCAGGGCTGGATAACCTGAAGGCGGGCCTTCCGGCGGGCGCCACCGTCTACGTCGTGGGGATCGTGGACATCTACCGGCTCTGGGAGGTCGCGCAGGACAAGAAGGCCCTGGGGATCGTGGACTGCGAGGTCCTCTGGGCCACGACGCTTCTGAAGTGGTACCCCTGCTCGACCATGCTCAACCCGCTCATCGGCCCTGCCGGCCGCCAGTACACACGCAGCCGGATCATCGCCTTCAATGACATCCTCAAGAGAGTGACCGAGGAGTACAATTCGAAAGACACGACTCACCGCTACGTCTTCACGGACAGCGCCTTCAAATTCACATTCGACGAGCGCCATGTCTCCGACATCGACTGCTTCCACCCCTCCGCCTTCGGTCAGAAGACGCTCTCGGAGATCACCTGGAACCCGGCGCTCTTCACCGGGTGTACGAAATAACCCTCGAGCGAAAAAAGCCCCGCCAATCCGGCGGGGCTTTTCTTCGGGTATCGTCGACCCGGGGCTCGAGCACCGGGCCTGCGGCTCTCTATACCAGGTTCAGCAGGGTGATCTCGGGACGGGCGTTGAGCCGAACGGGGGTGAGGGACGTGCCGATGCCGCGGCTCACGTACAGGCGGCTCTCGCCGATCCGGTAAAGGCCCTCGGGGTAAGGCGTCCGGAGATGGGCGACGCTGATCTCCCTGCTGGGCAGGGTCAGCTTGATCTGTCCCCCGTGGTAGTGGCCGGCGAGCGTCAGCGCCACGCCGCGGGCGGCGGCATCGGGGAAGATCTCGGGGCGGTGCGACAGCAGGATCGTCGGGACAGCAGGGGTGAGCCCCCGCAGGGCGGCCTGCAGGTCGGGCCGGCCGGCGTTGAGGTCGTCGATGCCCGCGACGGCGAAGGGGCCCCGCGCCGTCGCGATCAGGCGGCTGTCGTTTCGGAGCAGCGGGATCCCGCTTTGCCGGAACAGGGCGGTCAGCTCCGAGGGACGGACGTACCAGTGGTCATGGTTGCCCAGGACGGCAAAGGTCCCGTAGCGGGCGCGGACGCGCGCCATCTCCTCGAGGCAGTCGGGCAGGAAGGCGCTCGTGTTGGTGACGTAGTCGCCGGTCAGGACGAAGAGGTCGGGCTCGAGGGCGATCACCTCGTCGGCGTAGCGGCGCATTTCCCTGCGGGTCATGGTGAGGCCCGCATGGATGTCGGTGAGCTGCACGACGCGCAGGGGCAGGCCGAAGGGAAGCGAGCGCTCCTCCACCGTGTAGGCCCGGCCGGCGTAGGCGGCCCCGTAGCCGGTCAGGACGAAGGGGGCGGCGGCCAGCGTCCCGACGCCGGCCTTCACGAAGCGGCGGCGGCCCGTGTCGACGGGGTCGGCGGGCTTGCGTCCCGTCGCGTTGCGCCAGAGCCGACCTGCCCGCCGGCCGGCCTCGCCGGCAACCCGCAGCGTCAGCAGGATGAGGGCACAGGTCAGGGACCCCACGCTCCACAGGGACGGCAGGTAGAAGAGAGCGGCCTGCAGGGCGGGGGGAGGGTCGAGCCAGGCCATGGGCCGTGCCAGGATGAACCCGCTCAGGGAAAAGAGGGTGACGATGGCCAAACCCGCCGCGCCCACGACCCGGGATGCCGCGCGCCTTGACAGGCGGGAGGACCGGACAGCCTCGCGGAAGCGCACGAAGAGGTAGAGCTGGGCCAGGACGGCAAGGGCCAGCACCAGGACACGATAGGCCGAAGAGATCAGTTCCAGGGTAACCGGCGAGAGAGGCAGGCCGGTGTTCATTTCGTTCATCGCAGGCGACAAGATAAACAAGCCTTCGCAAAAAAGCAAGGTCAATCCGGGGGGCATGCATTCCCCCTTCCCGATCACGGGGTTATGCAGGATCTGCGCCCGGCCGCCCACGGCAGGACGCGTTTTTTTCGCGCATCGCGGCGCGTTTTGTATTACAATGCGCCCGTGGTTATGAAAACCCCCTTCGCGCGAAAACTCGCATCCGCCCGCGTGCCCTTCCGCACGGCCCTGTCCACGCTGCTGGCCGTCATGCTCATCGGCACGGTCTGCCTGCTCGGGGGCCTCTCCTACTACAACCTGAAGCGAAACGCCGACACCCTCTCCAACCAGGTGCTCGACGAGAGCTCCCTGCGGATCCGGCACTGGGTGGGCACGCTCCTCACACGCGCACAGGACCAGGGCGAGATGAACCGTCAGCTTTTGGGGTCCGTCAAGCCCACCCCGGAGACGCTCAAGTGGCTCACCCGTCACCTGCAGCGGGTGATGGAGGCGCAGGGCCACTTCACCTTTCTCTCGGCGGGCTTCGAGAGCGGCCTCATGCTGTCCGTCGAGCGGCTCCCGGAGGGCGG
>CAYSDD010000152.1:0-2674 GCA_964429555.1 uncultured Syntrophaceae bacterium | reverse complement strand
GCCGTCGTAGACCGAGGCCCCCAGGAAGCCGTACTTGAGCGTCATGTTTCCGGACTTGCTCGAAACCGGCTTGAAGGCGGGCGTTCCCACGTTGGACGGGTCCTGCTGCGCATGGCACGCAAGGGCCCAGGACAAAGCGAATACGGCAACCAGGGCAAAGACCAACAAGCTCCTCTTCATGCAGCACCTCCTGCTGGGGTTTGAGTCATCGCGGCACAGTTGTGCAAAGCCCGTGCCCGTTGAAGAGAACGGGGCTCAGACGAAACGTCGGGGAGGGTGATGGACTCACTGAGGATGTCCCGCCCGACGCCGCGGGCGCCAAGCCCGTCACGGCAGGGTTCCCCCGGGACGCGGCCCCCGCGGCGGGAATCAGGCATTGAACCCGGAAGTGCCCGCCCGAAGCGTTGGACGGTATACGGTGCAGGGATCCGCGGCTCTCCGTGCCCGATCGGGGAACAGGGCACGGACGGATTCCGCAAACGCGGCGATCTCGAAGGGCATCCGAAAGAAGCGGTCCGCCCCGACCCGCAGGGCGATGTCCTCGTAGAGGAATTCGGCCGGGAACGCCGCCGTCGCGATGACGGCTCCGCCGTGGCGGGTCTTGAGGTGCCTGACCAGCATGAGGGCCTTGACGAAGCTGTCGGCCTCGAGTGCACGGCCCCAGCGCCCGAAGACCACGTTGTTGAGAAACAGCACGAAGAGGTCCACGGGCCCCTCTTCGGCCCACGCCAGGATCCGGTCGGCCTCCGGCGTGCCGTGCACGCGCAGCCGCTGGCCGGGATCCAGTGCGCCGGAAACGGCCTCGGCGACGATCTCGACGAAGCCGTCGTTGAAATCGCCCACGATCACGCAGAAATCACGCGGTCTGGTCATCCCTGCCCTCTCCCTTGCGACCCTTGCCGGTTTTCGCGGAGGCCCGGCCCGCGGCGCGGGCTGGGCCTACTCCTGTATCGCCCCGGCAGGCGCAAACTTGAGGGGATTCCGGCCCCGCGACCCGCGGCGCCCGCCGGACGGACAAAAAAAGAGCGGCTCGCAGGCCGCTCGTTTTCGCCGTCGTCCCCCTTACCGGGACTGCCGTCAGGCCAGGTTGATCGTGTGGGTCTTCAGCAGGAATTCCTTGAACTGCTCCTTCGTCGTTTCCCTGACATCGGAGAGCTTCACGAGGATGGCATTGTTGTAAAAGGAGTACCCATCGTCGATCTTCTCGGGGTTCTCGTCGTCGTCGATGAAGCGTTCCATGAATCGCAGCGCGAGTTTCCGGGCCTCCTTCTCGTCCTTGGCCTCGATGAGGTAGTGGTGGTGGCGCAGGTCCTCGTCTTCGCGCTCGGTGATCTTGATCCAGTAATCGGGCATGATCCCTCCCGGTCTTCGTGATATGCTGCCGCTGTTTTTACCACTTCCCCGCCCCGCGCGCAACGACTCTTTTCACGAGGCCGGGATCGACACGCCTTCGACGGTTCGGAAAAGGGCCGCCCACCGGGCGGGCGGCCCCTGCCGATCCGCATCGGTCGATCCATCGGATCAGAAGCGTCCCCACCGGCCGGGTCGCATGAAGTAGGTGAGGCTTCGCAGGATGATGCCGTTGCATTCGGCCGCCATCCCGCTGCAGTTGCGGATGATCTGCAGCCAGTTTTCATAAACACCCTGGTAGATCTTCGAGACATCCCCGAAGGCCGTGTAACCGCCGACGCCCGGCAGAGGGGGCTCCGCGCGCCGCGGGGTGTCGGGTTTCGGCGCACCGTGCGGGACCTGTGCCTTCGGCTTCCCGGACGTGGCGGCGGGCCTTGGCTTCTTCGGGGGGGCGGCCTTCTGCGGCCCGGCCGGCCTTGCCGCAGGCTTGCGGGCGGCCTTGCCCCTCGTCCGGGTCGGTTCGCTGGGCTTCAGGGCGCTGAGCTTCTCCAGGATGTCGGTGCGGCTCTTTTTAGCCATGGATGATCTCCTGTGCGAGGGCGAGAAAGTCTTCGGCGCCCTTGCTCGACGGGCTGTATTCGAAGAGGTTCTGCTGGGCGATCTGGGCCCTCACGATGTCCACGTTGATCCGGATGACGGTCCGGAAGAGCTTGTCGGGGAAGTGGCTCTTCAGGGTCTCGTAGGTCTGGTCCGACAGGCTGCTGCGGCGGTCGACCTTGCAGGCCAGGACCCCCAGCAGCTCGAGCGCGGGGTTGAGGCTGCGCTTCACGTAGCCGATCTCCTCGAGCAGCTGCTTGAGCCCGAGCAGCGGGAAGAACCCCGAGTCGACGGGGATCAGGACCTCGCCCGCGGCCACCAGCGCGCTCTTCGTGAAGACGTTGAAGCTCGGCGGGCAGTCGAAGAGGATGAAGTCGTAGCCGTCCTCGACGGGCACCAGCAGGGTCTTGATCAGGTCGAAGGCCTGCCGGCGAAGCAGCCTCTCCTCCACGTCCTTGAGGGCGTTGTTGGAGGGGATGATGTCGGTCCACCCTGTCGCGACGATGTAATCCGCGGCCTTGCCCTTCTCGAGGATGAGGTCCTTGAGCGTCGGCCCCTCGTTTTCGATGATGAGCCCCACGGCGGCCGAGGCGTTTCCCTGGCTGTCGAGATCGACGAGCAGCGTCCTCTTGCCGGCAGCCCGCAGGGCCGCGGCCAGGCACACGGCCGTCGTGGTCTTGCCCACGCCGCCCTTCTGGTTCGTGATGGCGATCTTTCGGGCCATGTC
>CAYSDD010000151.1:0-2700 GCA_964429555.1 uncultured Syntrophaceae bacterium | reverse complement strand
CTGGGCCATCCGCAGGTCCCAGGGGGGCGCGGCGGGGCTCTACAATTACGGCCTGCCCGTGCCGTCGACGGAGATCACCGTCGCGATGCTGCCGGACTACGTCTTCTACGATTCCCGGAACCTGACCGCCACGGTCTTCTTCACGATCCGCCAGAACGCCTCGGCCGACGGCACCCTGGACCCCGGGCACATCGAGTTCAGCTTCCGGGGGACCGACCGCTTCGGGCAGACCATGGACCCCGCGAAGGACCAGTACACGGGATTCTCCGGCGTCTACTGAGCGGGCACAGGGTGCGGGATTCGGGGGACAGGGACGGCGGGAACAATCGACAATCGGTTTGAGCGAGACGGGGATTGGTGAAAATCACCAATCCCCGTTTGACTGAATGGACCGAATAGACCGGACAGACTGAATAGACACTCTTACGGGGCCGGCTCCGGCCGGTTCGGCGTGCCGGTGATCTCCTTGGCGATCTCGGCGGCCCGCTGGGCGCTGAGGTGGCCCCAGATCGCCCCCGCCTTCTTGCTCTTCATGTTCATGAGGATCCCGGCGGCAAGCTTCCGGTCCATCTTCTCGAGCATGGGGCCCGCCTGGGCCGGCGGTGTGGCCTCGAAGACGGTGGCCAGGTCCCGGAGCCGCTTGTCCTCGGCCGCCTTCACGGTGTCGAGCATGCCCGAGAGCCTGTCCTCGAGCCCCTTGAGCGCGTCGATCTTGGCCACGATGTCCCCTTTGAGGGCCTGCAGCCTCTTCTCCTCCTCCTTGATCGCGCTCTCGCGGCCGTCGAGCTGCTTCTCGCGCTCGGCCAGCGCCGCGGCGAGCTTGCGCTCCCTCGCCAGGGGGTCCTCCGCGGGTTGCGCCGCGGGCTCCTTGCCCGGCGCCTTCTGCGCCACGTTGGCGATCGCGTGATCGGGGTCGAGGACCGCGGAGGCATGGGGCATGAGCCCCTGCAGGACACCCCCGGCGGCCGCGAGCTTGATGACGATCAGCGCCACGACGAGGATCTCACAGATGATGATCAGTCTTCTCATCGCCGGACCTCTTCAGAAACCGGATGATTCCCTGTTCGTTCAATGCCATGGACTCCTTGTGGTTCCACTCTTTCCAGTACTGGGCGAACTTCTTCTCTTTCAGGATCTCCATGATCTTGCGCCGCTTCACGGCCTCCGTGAGCTCTTCCCGCTTGACCTCGAGGGCCTTCTCCCGGTCGGCGACCAGCACCGCCTGGGCCACCTCCCGCTGCCGGAGGCTCCGGAGGTAGCCGAAGGCGAGGCCGATCTCGCCGGCGTTCAGGGTCCCGTCGCGGCGGCGCATCAGATCCGCCAGCACGGCCGCCTTTTCGCCGCGGATCGACCGGAGCTGCTCCTTCTCGCTCTCGAGGCTCCGGACGTGCTCGGAGAACTCCTGCAGGATCCGCTCCTCCGCAAGCTTCCGCACGTTGAGCACCTGTTCGAACCGGAACCGGAACATCGCCTTTCACCCTCCAGCCGCCGAGAGAAGCCGGAAACGTTTTTTTCCATTCCGCTCTTCTGCTCTTCCGCTCTTCCTCACTTCATGACTGCGATACCCGGCCGATGTCGCCTCGGCCGCAGCGCTTCGGGGTCTCACTCGAAGAGGGCGAAGAGCTGCCGGCGGCTCTCCTCGAAGCCCACTTTCTCGTTCATGTCCTGCCGCAGGTAGGCGTTGACCCGGTCGATCATCCGGATGGCGTAGTCGATCTCGGGGCTGCTGCCCGCCACGTAGGCGCCGATGTTGATGAGGTCCTCGGCCTTCCGGTAGGTGGCGATGATGTTCAGCAGCTCGTTGGCGCGCCTGCGCTGCTCGCCGTCCACGATGTCGATCATCACGCGGCTGACGCTCTCGAGGACGTCCACGGCCGGGTAGTGGTTCTTCGCGGCGATGGCGCGGGACAGGGCGATGTGCCCGTCCAGGATGGAGCGCGCCGCGTCGGCGATGGGCTCGTTGAAGTCGTCGCCCTCCACGAGCACGGTGTAGAGCCCCGTGATGCTCCCCCGGCCCTCGACGGGCCCCGTCCGCTCCAGCAGCTTGGGCAGGAGGCTGAAGACGGAGGGCGTGTAGCCCTTCGTGGCCGGCGGCTCGCCCACGGAGAGGCCGACCTCGCGCTGGGCCATGGCGAAGCGGGTCAGCGAGTCCACCATGAGCAGCACGTCGGCGCCCCGGTCCCGGAAATACTCGGCCACGGACGTGGCCACGTAGGCCGCGCGCATGCGGATCAGCGGGTGCCGGTCGGAGGTGGCCACGATGACCACGGATCGGCTCAGGCCGTCGGGCCCCAGGTTCTTCTCGACGAACTCGCGGACCTCCCGCCCGCGCTCGCCGATCAGCCCGATCACGTTGACGTCGGCCTTCGTGTAGCGGGCGATCATCCCCAGGAGGATGCTCTTCCCCACGCCGGAGCCGGAGAAGATGCCCATCTTCTGGCCCTTGCCGCAGGACAGCAGGCCGTTGAGGACGCGGATGCCGAGGTCCATGGGCTCCACGATCCGCCCCCGCTTCAGGGGGTTGATCGGCTCGGCGTACAGCGGGTAGTCGTCCTCCGGCTCGATGGGGCCCCGGCCGTCGATGGGGTTGCCCAGGCCGTCGATGATCCGCCCCAGGAGCTTCTTCCCCACGGCGATCGACGCCTTGCGCCCCAGCGAGACGATCTTGCAGCCCGGGCCCACGCCCTGGAGATGGTCCAG
>CAYSDD010000150.1:0-2711 GCA_964429555.1 uncultured Syntrophaceae bacterium | reverse complement strand
TCCGACGACCGGGCCGGGGCGATCTACAGGATTTACTATAACAAATGACGGCTTAAGGCTTAGGGCATAAGGCTAAAGGCAGAAAGAAGCAGCAAACGATTTTTCAACTTCTTCGCCATAAGCCCTTAGCCCTTTGCCATACGCCTTTTCAGAGGAGGACCCATGAATTTCGCGACGTTGACGGATGCACTGACCTACGCCATGGAAAAGGAAAAGAAGGCCAACGAGCTCTACCTGCTCTTCCGGGGCAAGGTGAAGGACGAGGCGGCCAGGACCCTGCTCGAGGATCTGGCGGACCAGGAGATGGGGCACTGGAAGCTGATCCGGGACGCGATCGACAGCGGCTCCGTCGAGGCCATCGGCGCGAAGGCGACGGGGCGCGACCTCGGAACCGCGGACACGATGGTCGAGATCGAGTTCGGACCCGACAGCACCCCGCAGGACATCATGGTCTTCGCCATGCAGATGGAAAAGAAGGCCCTCGATTTCTACGCGGGGCTGCGCGATCAATACCGGGGCACGGGCCTCGAGGACCTTTTCAGCCGGCTGGCCCGCGAGGAGATGCGCCACCGGGAGATCCTGGAAAGGCAGTACGCGGAGCACTTCGAGCAGTGGATGTGAAAAGGACAGGCATAGGGCTCAGGGCTCAAGGCCAAGGGCGAAACGCAGAAAAAAGAGACAGGGGAAAAGATGAAGTTCAGGAAATATGTCGAAAAACTGGTCGGGACGGTGGGGGAATTGACGGCCGACGATGTCACCTACGTGTTCACGGTGCGCCCGGGGGCGGAGCCGAAAAGCCCGGCGAAGCTGCTCACGGTGGATGAGGACTTCGTCATCGTCGAGGTGAAATTCCGGCGGGTGAAGGTCCACCGGGCGATCCCGCTGGCGGTCTTTTCGCTGTGCATCTCGGAGGAATAAAAAAACGCGCCGGGTGTTCACCGGCTCCCCCCGGTGACCCACGGCACGTCAGGCAGGAGAGATTGAGAACTCGAGCCTACTCGATGATGGCGTAGAGCCACGCACCGACAATCGAAAAGCTGATCGTTATCACGAAGAGGTACTCGTACACGTCTGCGCCTCCGGTTATTGACATAGGCCAACCAGGATACCGTGCCTGACGAATACCCCAGTCAGCTCATGAGCTCCCGGTCCGTGGCTTCCTCTGTCAATGGTAACCGCCTTGACCCCTCCCGGGGTGCTGTCCGGGTTCATCATGAGGTGCTGAAGCCAGCGGGAGCGTCATTTTCTCTTCGACCCTATTATCGGCCGTTCCGGGGCCGACCTTTAGGGGAGTTGCGAAAAGAGCCTTTCGGGATCCAATGATTTGCCAGAATCGTGCCATCTGCCGCAGGATCGGCCATCTTGACAGACCCGGCCAAGTGCTCTATGCTTCCCGCCGTCGAGCGCCCGTTGCCGGCGGCCTCGCCCGGGCGCACCATCATGGAACGATTCGGGAATCTCCCGATCGAGACCTGCGTCCGCCGGCACGAGGCGGACATCCCGGGCCTCGATCGAAAAAACCGTTTGAAGGAGAAGAGCCATGGTATCCAGACTTCGCAGACCCCTCCTGGCACTGACGATCGCCCTCTACCTCGCCGGCCTCATGGTTTCGCCCGCCGTTGCCGGCATGGTGGGATCGGTGACCTCCCAGGGCGCATCGGCCGAGACCCGCCAGGACGAGATGAGCCGGATCCAGCGGGCGCTGGAAACGGAGATCGTGAAGGAGAAACTCAAGGCCTACGGCCTGACCCCCGGGGAAATCGAGCAGAAGCTCCAGGGCCTCTCGGACGCGCAGATCCACATGCTCGCGCAGGCATCGGACCAGGTGCTCGCCGGCGGCGACGGGCTCGGCGTCGTCATTGCCATCCTGGTGATCGTCCTGCTCGTCATCCTGATCCTGAAGCTGTCGGACAAGTCGATCGTGATCAAGTAAGGCGCCTTGAAACGAATCGTCGTCCTGTTGCTGCTCATGGCCTCGAACGCCCTCGCTCTCGAGATCGAGGGCGTTCCTTTCGTGAAACAGGACTCGCAGTTCTGCGGGCCGGCCTCGCTCGCCTCGGTGATGACGTATCACGGCACCCCCGTGGACCAGAAGGCGGTCGGTGCGGCGGTGTACAGCGAAAAGCTCCAGGGGGCCCTCATCACGGACCTGGAACGCTTCGCCCGGGACGCGGGCTTCGAGACGAGATCCGGCCGGGGAACCCCGGAGGGGCTCAAGACCGAGATCGACCGGGGGCGCCCCGTCATCGTGCTCGTGGACCTCGGCCTCTGGGTGGTCTCGAGGCCCCATTACCTCGTGGTCTTCGGCTATGACGACGAGGGCTTCAAGGCACACGACGGCTACACGCCGGGCAGACGCTACCCCTACGCCCGCTTCGCCGAGATCTGGGAGAAGATGGGCAATGTGTATCTCCTCGTGCACAAGTGACGGCGAAAGGCGAAGGGCGAAAGGCAGATGAAGAAATCCATTGCGTTGCCGGCCGTTCTCATCCTGGCGATGCTCGCCCCGGTCCTGATCCAGGCCTGCGCGATGCCGAAGATCGTCGTCCTCGAGGACCCGCTGACGGCCCAGCAGCACAACGACCTCGGGGTGGCCTACGAGGAGAAGGGCGACTTCGCGCTCGCCGAGAGGGAATACGAGAAGGCCCTGAAGAAGAACCGCGAGTGGGTGATCCCCTACCTGAACCTCGGGCACCTCTACTACCGGCAGG
>CAYSDD010000149.1:0-2727 GCA_964429555.1 uncultured Syntrophaceae bacterium | reverse complement strand
CCCCGCAACCCCGGCGTCATCGCCGACTGCACCGGCGACAACGCGGGCGACAGCGTGGGCCCCACGGCCGACGGGTTCGAGACCTACGGCGTCACGGGCGTCGCGCTGATCAGCTTCATCGTGCTCGCGTGCCTGCCCCAGTACCAGGCGGAGCTGCTCGTGTGGATCTTCGTCATGCGCATCCTCATGATCGTGACCTCCATCGGCTCCTACTTCATCAACAAGATGCTCGTCGACTCCCTCTGGGGCGGCAAGGAGAAGGTGAATTTCGAGGCGGCCCTCACGTCGCTCGTCTGGATCACCTCGATCATCTCCATCTGCGTGACCTTCGTCATCAGCAAGTGGCAGCTCGGGCACTACCCCAATGACCTCTGGTGGAAGCTCTCGATCATCATCAGCTGCGGCACCCTGTCGGCGGCCCTGATCCCCGAGCTGGTCAAGGTCTTCACGAGCTCCAATTCGCGGCACGTGGCCGAGGTGGTCACGGCCTCCCGCGAGGGCGGCCCCTCGCTGAACATCCTCTCCGGCTTCGTGGCGGGCAACTTCGCCGCCTTCTGGATCGGCATCTCGCTGTTCGCGCTCATGTTCATCGCCTACTACACCAGCACCATGGGGCTGTCGGCCTTCATGGAGTACTCCTCCGTGTTCGCCTTCGGCCTGGTGGCCTTCGGCATGCTCGGCATGGGTCCCGTGACGATCGCCGTCGACAGCTACGGCCCCGTGACGGACAACGCCCAGTCGATCTACGAGCTGTCCCTCATCGAGACCATCCCCAACCTGGAGAAGGAGATCGAGAAGGACTACGGCTTCAAGCCCCGCCTCGACGTGGCCAAGCACTACCTCGAGGAGAACGACAGCTGCGGCAACACCTTCAAGGCGACCGCCAAGCCCGTGCTCATCGGCACGGCCGTCGTCGGCGCCACGACCATGATCTTCTCGCTGATCCTGCTCCTGCGCAAGGCCCTGGGGATCCAGCCCGAGCAGATCCTCAACCTGCTCAACCCCTGGACCCTGCTGGGGCTGCTCTGCGGCGGCGCGGTCATCTACTGGTTCACCGGCGCCTCCACCCAGGCCGTCGTGACCGGCGCCTACCGGGCCGTGCAGTACATCAAGCAGCACATCAAGCTCGACGACGCGGCGAGCCTCTCGGCCTCGACGGAGAACTCGAAGGAAGTCGTGAAGATCTGCACGGTGTACGCCCAGAAGGGCATGTTCAACATCTTCATCGCGATCTTCTTCTTCGCCCTGGCCTTCGCGTTCCTGTCCGCACCCGTCAAGGGACCGGATTCCGCCTCGTTCTTCATCAGCTACCTGATCTCGATCGCCGTCTTCGGTCTCTACCAGGCCCTCTTCATGGCCAACGCGGGCGGCTGCTGGGACAACGCGAAGAAGGTCATCGAGGTCGACCTCAAGGAGAAGGGAACGCCCCTGCACGCGGCCGCCGTCATCGGCGACACCGTCGGCGACCCCTTCAAGGACACCTCGTCGGTGGCCCTCAACCCGATCATCAAGTTCACCACCCTGTTCGGCATCCTGGCCATGGAAATCGCCATCGCGCCGGACATGAGAACGTCGGCGATCATCGTCGGGGCCATCTTCCTGCTCATCGCGATCACCTTCGTCTACAGGTCCTTCTACTCCATGAGAATCCCCCTGGAGAAGTAGGGCAACCGTTCGCCTGACCGAGAGGGGCCGGCAGAGATGCCGGCCCCTTTTTTTCGCCCCGCCGCTCGAACAATTCCCTTGACAGCCCGCGGCAAACTCAATACCTTCAGGGTGCCCCAACCGGCCGGAAACGGCGATCACGGCAACCCTTCAGGGCTCTCGCATGGGATTCAACTGCGGCATCATCGGCCTTCCCAACGTGGGGAAATCGACCCTGTTCAACGCGCTGACCTGCGCCGGGGCGGAAGTGGCCAACTACCCCTTCTGCACCATCGACCCCAACGCGGGCATCGTCCACGTCCCGGACGAACGTCTCGAGCACATCGCCTCCGTCATCAAGCCCCCCAAGGTCACCTACACGACGATGGAGTTCATCGACATCGCCGGCCTCGTGCGGGGCGCCAGCAAGGGCGAGGGCCTGGGCAACCAGTTCCTGGGCCACATCCGCGAGGTGGACGCCATCGTCCACATCGTCCGCTGCTTCGACAACCCCGACATCGCCCACATCTACGGCCCCGTCGACCCGGTTCGTGACATCGAGATCATCAACATGGAGCTGATCCTGGCCGACCTGGACACCCTCGCAAAGCGCATCGCCAGGACGGACAAGACCGCCAAGGCGGGCGACAAGGACGCCCGGAAGGCCCTGGAGGTCTACCGGCGCTTCGAGGACGCCCTCAAGCGCGGCATCCCCGCCCGGAACCTCGCCGTGCAGGATGACGAGCGCGAGATCCTGGCGGAGGCCCACCTGCTGACCTCGAAGAAGGTCCTCTACGTGGCCAACGTGAGCGAGAAGGTCTTCAAGGAGGACGGCGCCTACATCGCGAAGGTCCGCGAGGCGGCGGCGAAGGAAGGCGCCCGCGTGGCGGTGATCTGCGGCGACCTCGAAATGGAGATCGCCAAGCTCGACCGGTCGGAACGCAGGGAATTCCTGGAGGACCTCGGGCTGAAGGAATCGGGGCTCCAGCAGATCATCCGCGAGGGGTATGCCCTGCTCGACCTCATCACGTTCTACACCACCGTGGGACCGGAGCTGCGGGCCTGGACGATCCGCAGGGGAAC
>CAYSDD010000148.1:0-2743 GCA_964429555.1 uncultured Syntrophaceae bacterium | reverse complement strand
CTTTTGCCGACTACAGACATTCGACGTCTGTCGTTCTATTCAAGGAGAGAGGAGGAGTCATATGGCAGAAGAGAAGAAGTTGACGAGAGCCGAGAGGCTTGCAGCGGAACGAGAAAGCAACCTGAAGTACTGGGAGGCTCAGGATGCCGAGCTGATGAAGCACCGCGAAGAGGCCTACAACATCGGCGGTCCCGAGCAGGTCGCGCGCCTGGCCAAGCAGGGCAAGAAGCCCATGCGCGATCTCATCCAGCAGCTCATCGACCCCGGCACGGAGTTCTTCGAGGTCGGGATCGACGCGGGCTACAACATCGGCAAGATCAAGCTCTACGGCGGCGAGATCTACGAGTCCGAGAAGCGCGGCCATATTCCCGGCGGCGGCCTGGTGACGGGCGTCGGCACGATCCAGGGCCGTGACTGCATGATCTTCGCCAACGAGAACCGCTACGCCGCGGGAACCTACTTCCCCATCACCCTGAAGAAGCACATGAGGGCCCAGGCCATCGCGGAGCGCCTGCGGCTGCCCTGCGTCTACATCGCCGACTCCGGCGGAATCAACCTGCCCCTGCAGCTGGGCTGCTTCGCCGACGACGGCCACTTCGGCAGCATGTTCTACAACATGTGCCGCATGTCCGCCATGGGCATCCGCCAGTACACGCTCTCCACGGGCGGCAACACGGCGGGCGGCGCCTACATCGTCTACCTGGCCTCCGAGTCCATCATGATCGAGAAGCTGGCCTTCGCCTTCCTGGCCGGCCCCCCCATGGTCAAGTCGGCCATCGGCGAGACCGTCTCCCCCGAGGACCTCGGCGGCGCCTACGTGCACACCCAGCACTCCGGCGGCTGCGACCACTTCGTGAAGACCCAGGACGAGGGCATCAAGAAGCTGCGCGACATCATCGACTTCGAGCCGCCCCAGTCCCTCTACGTCGACAGGCGCAAGGCCGTCGAGCCCAAGTTCGACTTCAAGGAGATGATGCGCGACACGCCCGTCAACACCTACCAGTTCATCGACATCCGCAAGACCCTGAAGTGCCTGGCCGACGACAGCTACGTCCACGAGTACAAGCCCACCTACGGGCTGAACCGCGGCGACACGATCGTGGCCGGCAAGATGTGGCTCAAGGGCCTGCCCGTGGGCTTCATCGCCTCCAACGCCAACGGCGTCATCTACATCGAGGCGGCCCGCAAGGCCACCGAGTGGATGATCCGCTGCGGCAACCAGGGCCTCCCGGTCCTGTTCCTGCAGGGCTCGCCCGGCTACATGGTCGGCAAGTCCGAGGAGTGGGGCGGCATCGGCAAGTACGGATCCGACATGGTCCGCACCTGCTCCGTGCTCAACGTCCCCAAGATCCAGTACGTCATCGGCCCCGACCACGGCGCCGCCAACTACGGCATGTGCGGCCGCGCCTTCCGGCCGGTCTTCTGCTTCACCAACATGCGGGGCCGCACGACGGTCATGTCCGGCGACACGGCGGGCTTCATCGTCGAGTCCGTGCGCCGCAAGAACATCATCGACAAGGGCGGGCAGGTCAACGAGGAAGAGATGGCCAAGTTCCGCCAGATGATGCGCGACCGCTACGACGCGGAAGGGCACCCCTTCCTCACCGGCTCGCTGCTGTTCCACGACGGCGTCATCGCCTTCAGCGAGGTCCGCAACAAGCTGGCCCGGGCCCTGGAGCTCTGCTACCGCGTGCCCGCCGGCAAGACCGATTGGGGTGATCTGAAGGTCTAATCCCGGCAATCCGACATGTCCGGAAGGAAGCCCCGGCCCGCCGGGCCGGGGCCCCTTGCCGGTTTGTGCAATCGAAGAAAAGGGAACGAGATAGAGAGGGAGGTAGTCATGTCCGACATTCTGCTGCAGCAAAGAACCGATGACGGCATCCTGATCCTGACCCTGAACCGTCCGGATGCCATGAACTGCTTCAACTTCGACCTGCTGTCCGTCCTGGCGGACGTCATCCGCGAGGCCAACTTCGATCTGAGCCTCCGCTGCATCATCATCACGGGTGCCAAGGCCGGCGACGACCCCAAGAAGTGGTCCTTCTCCACGGGCGCCGACCTGAAGGAGAGGCGCACGCTCACGCAGGACCAGGTCCGCCGCTTCATCTTCACGATCCGCAACACCTTCACGGCCGTCGAGAACGTCCGCGTGCCGGTCATCGCCGCGATCAACGGCTTCGCCTTCGGCGGCGGCACGGAGCTGGCGCTGGCCTGCGACATCCGCATCTGCTCGTCGAACGTCATGATGGGACTCACCGAGACGAGCCTCGCCATCATCCCCGGCGCGGGCGGCACGCAGCGGCTGCCCCGGATCGTGGGCGTCGCGAAGGCGAAGGAGCTCATCTACACGGCCCGCCGCTTCGACGCGAAGACGGCCCTCGAGATCGGCCTGGTGAGCAAGGTCGTCGAGCCCGACAAGCTGATGGACGCGGCCCTCGAGCTGGCCCGCGAGATCGCGAAGAACGGCCCCATCGGCGTGGCGCAGGCGAAGTTCGCCATCAACTACGGCTCCGAGGCGAGCCTCGGCGTGGCGCTGCCGCTCGAGTCGAAGGCCTACGAAGTGACGATTCCCACGAAGGACCGCCTGGAAGCCCTGGCCGCCTTCGCGGAGAAGAGAAAACCGAACTTCACGGGTGAGTAGTGACGGACCGCTCCGCCGTGACGGCGGAACAGCGCGAATCGAACTTAACGGGAGAGTGAGACGGACTGCAATCGGCCCGACGTGCCCGCACCGCCGGGAGGC
>CAYSDD010000147.1:0-2755 GCA_964429555.1 uncultured Syntrophaceae bacterium | reverse complement strand
CCGATATCTTCTCCGGGTTGAGCGGCATGTTCTGCTCCTTGGCCATCTTCACGGACACGCGGTCGAGGTTGTAGAGGAAGCTGGTGCAGCAGATCTTCTGGCCGCAGACCCCGAGGCCGCCGAAGATCCGGGATTCGTTGCGGGCCCCGACCTGCCTCAGTTCGATCCGCGTCTTGAACTTCTGGACGAGGTCCTTCACCAGCTCGCGGAAATCGACGCGGTTCTCGGCGGTGAAGAAGAAGATGAGCTTGCTGCGGTCGAAGAGGCACTCCACGCCGATGAGCTTCATCGGGAGGCCGCGGTCGCGGATGCGGCGGAAGCAGAAATCCCGCGCGTCGCGCTCGAGCTTCCGGTTCTGCTCGAGCGCTCGGAGATCCTCGTCGGTGCACCGGCGGACGATGTTCCGGATGTCCGTCGGCAGCAGGTGCAGGGGGACGGCCCTGCTTTCCGTCGCCACGACACCGACGCAGAGCCCGTTTTCCGCGTTGACGATGACCGTGTCGTTCTTTTTCAGGGTCCCGTCCGAGGTCTGGAAGTTGAGCACCCGCCCCTCCTTCTCCGCCCGGACGCCTACGATATGTCTCACGTCGGTATCACCTTCCCGGCCCGTCAGCCCGGGGGCCGCGGCGGGAATTCTCAATGAAATGGGTCTTGTCGGCAAACAATGTAAAGACCATCGCCTCCAAAGTCAATGGTTTATTCGCGTTGCGCTCGATGGCCTCGGCGGCCCTGCGGATCACCCGGACGGCCTCCAGCAGGGACTTGCCGTCGAGCGAGGCGGCAAGGCGGCCGATGTCTTCGGCCCGGTCGGAATGAATCAGCGTCTCGGCGCGACCCGTTTCCCTGAACACCAGCAGGTCCCGGAACCAGGCCTTCAGGATCTCGAGGGCCTCGAGGATGTTTTCCTTCTCCCCGGCGAGGCGCCCCGCCAGGGCGAGGCAGCCCATCGGGTCGAGCCTCCCCTGCGCGACCCGATCGAGGATGCCGTCCCGCAGCGCGATGTAGTCGCCCCGGTGCAGGTCGAGGGCCCGCCCGATGCTGCCGCCGGCCGACGCGGCGAGAACGCGCGCCTCGGCCGGCGCAAGCGAGCGCTCCGTTTCGAGGAAGGCGGCGATTCGGTCCTGCGGCAGGGGGTTGAAGCGAAGCCGGTGGCACCGCGACAGGATGGTCACCGGCAGCAGGTGCGGGCGCGACGACACGAGGATGAAGACGTTGGCCGCCGACGGCTCCTCGAGGGTCTTGAGCAGCGAATTGGCCGACGTGAGGTTCATGCGCTCGGCCTCGTCGATGATCACGACGCGCCGGGCCCCCTCGAGGGGACGGAAGCGCATCCGCTCCTGGAGCTCCTTGATGTCGGCCACCTTGATGAACTGCCCCTCGGGCTCGATCATGATCACGTCGGGGTGGCTGCCCCCGGCGATCTTGCGGCAGGACAGGCAGGAACCGCAGGCATCGGCGCCGCCCTTTTCGCAGTTGATCGCCGCGGCGAAGGCGAGGGCGGCCGTCCGCTTGCCGACCCCCTCGGCCCCGCAGAAGAGAAAGGCGTGGGGCACGCGTTTTTTTTCGAGGGCGTTCTTGAGAACGGTGATGGGGCCTTGCTGACCGTAGAGTCTCGAAAAGGACACGGGTCACCCCCCCAGAAACGCGGAGAGAATGGACCGGACTTCCTGCCGGGTGGACTCGATGTCCTTCGAGGCGTCGAGGATCCTCACCCGGCCCGGCTCCTGCCGGGCGACGGCGAGATAGCCCTCGCGGATGCGGCGGTGAAAATCAAGGTGCTCCCGCTCGAAGCGGTCTTCCCGGGCGCCGCCTCCGCGCCCGGCGATCCGCTGCAGAGCCCTTGCGAGGCCCTCTTCCACGGGCAGATCGAACAGCAGGGTCAGGTCGGGAGAAAGTCCCCGCGAGGCCAGACGGCAGATTTCGCGGACGCTCTCCAGGGGAAGACCCCGTCCGTACGCCTGATAGGCGATCGTGGCGTCTGAAAAACGGTCGCACAGGACGATCTTCCCCGACTCCAGGGCGGGGCGGATCACGGCGTCGGCGTGCTGGGCCCGTGCCGCGGCGAAGAGAAAGACCTCGGCCTCGCCCGAGATGTCGAAGCCGCCGCGGTTGAGCAGGATCTCGCGGATGCGCTCCCCCAGCGGGGTGCCGCCCGGCTCCTGGGTCACGACGACCGCAAGGCCGAGGGCCTGCAGGAATTCCCCCGCGAGGCGGATCTGGGTGGACTTCCCGGACCCCTCGACGCCCTCAAAGGTGATGAACCGTCCTGCCATGACCGATCGGCATTCCCCCCGGGACGCGCCGGGTTGTCGCGTTCCGCCGAGTTCTCGAAAAAAAAGAAAGAGGGAAGGCGGGCGCCCTTCCCCTCGTCTCACGCGGCCACTGCGTCGAAGCTACTCCTCGTCACCGGGGCTGATCGCCTCGACGGGGCAGACATCCGCGCAGGCCCCGCAGTTGGTGCAGAGGTTGGGGTCGATGACGTACTTCTCGTCGCCCTCGCTGATTGCCTCGACGGGGCACTCTTCCTCACAGCTCCCGCAGGCGATGCACTCATCGCTGATGACGTAGGCCATTTCCAGAAACTCCTCCGTGTCAGTATTCGCTTGCCGGGTTGTGGGTCGCCGCTCTAGACGGACTCGACGGCCTTCACGTCCGGGACGTTCGTCTTCAAAAAGCGCTCGATCCCCATCTTCAGGGTCATCTGGGACATGGGGCAGCCGTGGCAGCGGCCGGTGAGCTTCACCTTCACGACCCC
>CAYSDD010000146.1:0-2770 GCA_964429555.1 uncultured Syntrophaceae bacterium | reverse complement strand
TGGTGGGCCGTACGAGATTCGAACTCGTGACCAACGGATTAAAAGTCCGCTGCTCTACCGGACTGAGCTAACGGCCCCCGGGCGGCCGAGGCCGCAGGAAGACGCCATGGGACGGATGCAGGGCCGAAGCAGCCGGCGTCCGGTCGTTTCCCGCACGCTTCGTACCCCGCGCTGCACGCTTCTTTCTATCGCCGGAAGGGATTCTCCGTGACGATCGTCTCGTTGCGGTCGGCGCCGACGGAGACGAGCACCACCTTGACCCCCGCGAGGTTCTCGAGGGTGTCCAGGTATCGCCGGGTGTTCCGGGGAAGATCCTCCAGCCGCTTGGCGCCGTTGATATTCTCCGTCCAGCCGTCGAGTTCCATGTAGACGGGCCGGCAGCGGTCGAAGACGCGCAGATCCGCCGGGACGCTCTTGGTGAACTCCTCGCCGCGGTCCGTGCGGTAGCCCGTGCAGATCTTGAGCCTCTCGATGCCCGTGAGCACGTCGAGCTTGGTGATCGCCAGGCCCGTGAGGCCCGAGACACGGGCCGACTGGCGCACCAGCACCATGTCGAGCCAGCCGCAGCGGCGCTTGCGCCCTGTCGTGGCGCCGAACTCTTGGCCGACGCGCTGGATCCGCTCGCCGATCTCGTCGGTGAGCTCCGTGACGAAGGGGCCGCTGCCCACGCGGGTCGTGTACGCCTTGACGATGCCGACGACCGAGTCGATCCGGGTGGGTCCCACCCCGGCCCCGCAGCAGGCGTTGCCGGCCACGGTGTTCGACGAGGTGACGAAGGGGTAGGTGCCGCAGTCCACGTCGAGGTGGCAGCCCTGGGCCCCCTCGAAGAGGATCTTTTTCTTCTGCCGGATCGCCTCGTCGAGCAGCAGCGAGATGTCCGCCACGTGGGGCCGCAGGACCTCGGCGTAGCCCGCGTACTCCTCGAGGATGGGCTGCTCGTCGAGGGGCGGCTCGCCGTAGAGCTTCGTGAGAAGGAAGTTCTTCTCCTCGACGCTGCGCCGGAGCTTCTCGGCGAAGACCTCGCGGTCGAGCAGGTCGCAGACGCGGATGCCCGTGCGGGCCACCTTGTCCTCGTAGGCCGGCCCGATGCCCCGCTGGGTCGTCCCGATCTTGCCCGCGCCCTTGGCGGTCTCGCGCGCCGCGTCGACGCGGCGGTGGTAGGGCATGATCACGTGCGCCCGATCGCTGATCACGAGCTTCGTGTGGGGCGGGAAGGCGTTTTCCTGCTTCAGGTACCGGATCTCCTCGATCAGCACCTTCGGGTCGATCACCATCCCGTTGCCCAGGATGCACAGCTTGTGATCGTGGAGGATCCCCGACGGGATCAGGTGCAGGATGGTCTGCTTGCCCTTGACCACGATCGTGTGACCCGCGTTGTTGCCGCCCTGGAAGCGCACGACGGCGTCGGCGTCTTCCGCGTACAGGTCGACGATCTTGCCCTTGCCTTCATCGCCCCACTGGGTCCCTACGACGATCACGCTTGACATAGGCCGCCTCCGTGCCGGGTCACATCTCCAGCTGGGTCAGGGAGAGCACGTTGGGAAGCTCCCGCAGCTTCTTCAGGATCTCGGGGGGCACCACGGTGTCCGTGGAGAGCACGACGAGGGCCTTGCCGTCCACGTGCTCCCGGCTCAGCTGGAAGCGGGCGATGTTGATCCCGTTGCTGCCGAGGGTGGTGCCGATGTTGCCGATGACGCCCGGCTTGTCGTTGTTGTACAGGACGATCATGTGGCCCTCGGGGATCACCTCCATGGAGAACTTCTCGATCCGCACGATGCGGGGGTCCTGCTTGCCGAAGATGGCCCCGGCGGCGAAGCTCTTCTCCTCGGTCGTCTTGATGGTGACGGAGATCATGCTCGTGAAGTCCTTCACCTCGCTGGACTTGGACTCGACGACCTTGATGTTGCGCTCCTTGGCGATGAAGGGCGCGTTGATGAAGTTGATGTTGGCGTTCAGGATCGGCGTGAGCAGCCCCTTGAGCAGCGCGATCGTCAGCGGCGCCACGTTGTAGTTGACGATGTCGCCGGCGTACTCGACGGCCACCTCCTCGATGCCCCCCTTGACGATCTGGGCCTCGAAGGTGCCCAGCTTCTCCGCGAGCGTCAGGTAGGGCTGGATGTGGGTGAGCAGCTCCGCGCTCACCGACGGGAAGTTGATCGCGTTGCGGATCTCGCCCTTCGTCAGAAAGTCGGCGATCTGCTCGGCGATGGCGATGGCCACGTTGCGCTGGGCCTCGTCGGTAGCCGCCCCGAGGTGGGGGGTGCAGATGACGTTGGGGTGGTTCACCAGCTCCTTGTTCTTCGTGGGCTCCTCCTCGAAGACGTCGAGGGCCGCGCCGGCCACCTTGCCCGCGTTGAGCGCGTCGAGCAGGTCCTTCTCGTTGACGATCCCGCCGCGGGCGCAGTTGACGATGAAGACCCCGTCGCGCATCTTCGCGATGGCGGCGGCGTTGAGGAGGTTCTTCGTGTCCTTCGTGAGCGGCGTGTGGACGGAGATGAAGTGGGAGCGCTTCAGCAGCTCGTCGAGGGATACCAGCGTGACGCCCATCTTCTCGGCCGTCTCGGGGGCCAGGAAGGGGTCGTAGGCGATGACGTTCATCTTGAGGCCCTGGGCCCGGTCGGCCACGATGGTGCCCACGCGCCCGATGCCGATGATGCCGAGGGTCTTGTTGTAGAGCTCGGCGCCCATGAACGTCTTCTTGTCCCACTTGCCGCTCTTCATGGAGGCCGTGGCCTGCGGGATCTGCCTCGCCAGGGCGAAGAGCATGGCG
>CAYSDD010000145.1:0-2819 GCA_964429555.1 uncultured Syntrophaceae bacterium | reverse complement strand
GCGTGGTAGGCCATCCACTCGAGGGTGTACTTCTCGTGGGCCGGCATGTTGGAGCCGAAGCCCACGACGAAGACCTTGTAGCCGGCATCCTTCAGCGCCTTGGCCCGCAGGACCGAGAGCCGGCGCTGCTTGTATTGCGTCACGGCCAGCCCGTCTCCGTAGTCGCAGGACTGGGTGTCGCCGCCGTCGGAGATGAGGATGACGAACTTCTGCCGGCAGTCCCTGTCGGGGTCGGCGGCCTTGTGGGCGTCGAGGTAGGTCTTGGCGTCCAGCAGGGCGTTGTTCATCGGGGTGTTCGTATAGGTTCTCTCGCAGTAGAAGCTCTTGGGGAGGCCCAGGGAGGCCATGGTGTCGCACACCGAGTCTTCCTTGGTCTTCGTGCAGGCCGTGCCGTTGTTGTTGGAGTTGCAGTACAGGTCGGCGTAGGGCGTGCCGATGTCCCTGCGGATGCCCGTCACCTCGGTCCAGAAGTCGAGGTCCACGTAGTACGCGACATAGCCGAAGCGCACGTTGAGGCTCGTCTGGTCGCTCGAGTCGATCTTGCCGTCACGGTTGTCGTCCAGCAGGTTGAAGACGGCCCGCTTGGCGATGATGTAGCGCCGGCAGTCGGTCCAGCCCATCCCGTCGACGATGGAGCAGTCCTCGTTTCCATAGATCTGGAAGACGCCCGCCGGGTTGCGCTTCATGCTGCCCGAGAGGTCGAGCAGGATCAGTACGTCCGGCGGCGTGGAGTTGAACAGGGCCGTCTCGTCGGCCCCGTGGCCCTGCACGGGCGCGAGGGCAAGGCAGATCAACAGCAGGGCTGATGCCATCCGTTTACGCAGGTTCATGCTGCACTCCTATCTCGACATGGTGGAGATCTCGACGGGCCCGTAACCGATCTCGACGTCGACGGTCACGCTCGTGTTGTAGGCCGTGTTCCTGCCCGTCACGGCGGCGCCGTACCGGGACTGCCCCCACATCTGCGCCCCCCCGATGGCGTACCCGTTGAGCTGCAGGGTCGCCGGGCCCGTCGGGGGCACCGTCGGCGCGGCGATCGAGTACTGCGTCGTCGCGTCCTGCCCCCCGCTGAGCGCCTGAAAGTTCACGGGGAACACCGACCCGCTGAATGCCGTGGCGGGGTCGAAGAGGCGCGTGAGCTCGTGCACGCCCGTCTCGGCGGCGTTCAGGGCCTTCTTGTCGCCCACGGTGCGCATGCTCACCCGGATGTCCCCGCTGGAGAGGTTGACGGCCAGGATCCCCACGGCCAGCAGGATCAGGTTGGCCAGCAGGGCCGCGATGAGGGCGAAACCGTTTTCCCGCAGGCTTGTCTTCATTCCGTGATCGCCTCTTCAGAATTGGATGCCGTGGTTCCGCGGGACCACGCCGGTCGAGTAGATCATCCGGCGCCGCTGCGACCCGCCGAGCGAGGGGTCGATGTCCTCGCTGTCCACGACGAGGGTGATCTCGATCCGCCGGACCTGGCCGATCGCGCCGGGCAGGCTGCCCGTGATGTCGGTGCCCGCGCTGTCGAAGAAACGAAACAGGGGAACCCCCGCCTCCCCGTTGACGACCCGCACCGTTCTCGTCTCCCCCGCCGTCGCCCCGAGGAAGGACTGGGCGCCCGGCGTCGCCGGCGCGCCCGGGCAGGTCCAGGTCTGTCGTGTGATGCGCCGGTTCGCCGTGTCCAGGGCATAGACGATGATCTCGTTGGCCGCATCCCCGCAGGAGCCGTTTCCGTTGAGGTCCATCTGGATCTGGATCGTATCGGCGGCCGCGTTCTGGATGCCCCGCCGGGTCGCGTCGCCCGCGCTGCAGCCGGCGATGTCCGTCCAGGGGTTCGGCACGTACGTCGGGTTGTAGGAGGCCATGCGGATCTCCATGGCCATCAGCTCCAGGGCCGCCCGGGCGTCCTGGGCCGTGGTGACCTTGCGGTCGATGCCCGTGGTGGACCGCTGCCCCGACCAGACCGCGGCGTACACGGCGCCGAGGATCGCCAACCCCACGGCGACGGCGACAAGGCACTCGACGAGCGTAAAGCCCCTGCTGGCCCCGCATCCCTTCCTCATCATTGGCGGAACGTCTCCTGTCGGGTCACCGTCATGGATTCGGCGATGCCCCGGTTGTTCCCGGGCCAGGTCACCCGCACGTCGACCCGCCATGCCGTCGACCCCAGCGACGAGATCGTCGTGGCCACCGTGTAGGCGACATCGCCCTGCTGCGGCGTCGTCCCGCCGGTGAGATTGCTGGGGTAGACCGTCCGGGTCGTCGTGCCCGTCGACACGGACAGCAGCGGGTTCATGATCCGGACCTCGTTTCTCTCCAGCTCGCTCTGGAGGATCCCCGCCGCCCGTCCCATGAAATCCGACCGCCCGGCCGTCTGCCACGAGATGGGCTGCATGGACAGCAGGGCCATGATCCCCACCGCCGTCAGGAAGAGGGTGATCAGGACCTCGATGATCGTGATCCCCCTTTCATTGCATCGTGAACTGGACATGGGTCCTTCCTGCCAGGGTTGCCGTGATCAGGGCCGTCGAGTTGCGGCCGTTGCGCAGCGTGATGGTCCGGTTGTCCTCGCTCAGGATCCCCCGGGGCTGAACGTTCACCTCGCCGGCGGTGAACGTGGTCGCCGCGATCCGGATGCTGCCCCCGTGTTCGGCCAGGGTCCGGATCTGCGTTTGCGTCGGTGCCGTCAGGCGCTCCACGGTGTACGTGTTGGCCGGGTCCAGGTTCAGCGTGATCCGGTACTGGGCGTTTTCAGCCCTGGCCCTCTGCTGCGTCTCGGCCATGTCCGACACGATCTGCCGGGCGGCCGCCTTGAGCTTCGTGTTGTCGATGTA
>CAYSDD010000144.1:0-2824 GCA_964429555.1 uncultured Syntrophaceae bacterium | reverse complement strand
GTCTGGCCCGGGGACTCGGGGGTGACCCTCGCCTCGAAGGTTCCCCGCGCCGACCCGTCGCGGATCGTCATGGCCGACGGCCCGGTGATGGAGACGCTCTGCTGCACGCGGGCCCTGCCCAGGATTGTGCGCGCGGCCTCGGCCGCCTTGACCCACTGCCCGCCCGTCCACATCCAGGCCACGACACGGACGGAGTTGACCCCTTCGCCGGGTACGGCCGCCTTCACCGTATCCCCGTTGCCGCCGAAGACCCTGCCGTTGAGGCTCCACACGAACCCGTAGCGCGCCCCGGGCACGGGGGACGCGATCCGGGCGCGGAGCGTGATCTCTTCGCCTGCGGGCGCCTCCGGGGCCGAGGCGGAAATCTCC
Source organism: uncultured Syntrophaceae bacterium (assembly GCA_964429555.1). Taxonomy (GTDB): domain Bacteria; phylum Desulfobacterota; class Syntrophia; order Syntrophales; family UBA2192; genus UBA2192. Next base: position 2,455 of record CAYSDD010000144.1, on the reverse strand, counting down.
AGGGCCGTCGATGCAACCGGTGACGGCTCGCGGGCCATCGAGGCCTCGAGGGTCCGGCAGCGGCCTTCCTGCTCCGCGATCTCTCTCTCCGTGGGCCGGGTCTGGCGTGCAGCATAGTTGCGCCGGGACTGCAGGTTCATCTGCACCACCGAAAGGGTGCCTTCGACCCTCTGCCGCTCGCCCTCGAGGGGCGGCAGGGCCGCTCTGAGCCGCGCGATTTCCGGGTTGACCTCCCCGTCGAGCCTCCGGGTGATCTGCTGCGCTCGGCTGCAGGCGCCGGACATCGAGGGGAACCAGGCCTCCCGGCAATCCTGCTGTGCCTTCGGCAGCTCGCCGCCCAGGGCCTTCTGCTCCTGCTCGAGCGAAGCAAGTCGGCTCGAGGCCTCCCGGATCTGCGGGATCAGGGCATCGAGCTGCGCCTGCAGCTCTGCGGTCTGCCGTTCCATGCCGGGCAGGTCGGCCGTCATGCGGTCATGATACCGCGCCATGTCGAGCATCTGGGCCAGCCTGTGCCGGCAGGCGGCAGCCTCGACCCTGCCCGTTTGGGCGAGGTCGTCGATCCTCTGGGCCTCCGCGGGTCCGCCGCAAAGCATCAGCGCCGCCAGGGCGAGCGGGGCGAGGCGTTGTCTCTTCAAAGCGCTCATCGCGTTTCCTCCGGGTCGGGGAGATTCCGTGCACGTCGCCTTCCTTGCAGGACCGGTGCCATCGGTCCCGCTGCAAAAGGCCGGGAATTTCGGAGGGAAAGATGGTAGAAAGGATGCATTCCCGCAACCGCGGCAGGAGGGCAGGGCGATGGGCGACGAGGCGGCGTATCGGCCGGTGACCCGCGAGATCGCGGCGGAGCTGCAGACCATCGTGGGGGAGAGAAACCTGATCTTCGGAGACGGGGAGCTTCTCCGCCCCTATTCGCACGACGAGGTCGCAGGCCCCGAGTATGCCCGCATGCCCGAGGCCGTCGTCAAGCCCACATCGGCCCGGGAGGTCTCCGAGATCCTGAAACTCGCCAACCGGCACCGCGTGCCCGTCACCCCCCGGGGCGGCGGGACGGGCCTCTCCTGCGGGGCCGTGCCCCTCCACGGGGGCATTGTGCTGTCTGTCGAGCGGATGAACCGGATCCTGGAGATCGACCGGGAGAACCTGGCGGCCGTCGTGGAGCCCGGCGTCGTGACCAGCGAGATCGGCAGGGCCGTGCAGGAATTCGGCCTCTTCTACGCGGGCTATCCCATGAGCTTCGAGTCCTGCTGCATCGGCGGCAACCTGGCCGAGAACGCCGGCGGCGGCCGCGCGATCAAGTACGGCGTCACGGGGCACTACGTCCTGGGGCTGGAGGCCGTCCTGCCCACGGGCGAAATCATTCGGCTGGGCGGAAAGCGGGTCAAGGACGTCACGGGTTACGACCTCATCCACCTGCTGGTCGGCTCGGAGGGGACACTGGCCGTCTTCACGGAGATCATCCTGCGGCTGCTCCCCCGGCCGGCAGCCACGGCGGTCCTTCTCATCCCCTTCGGGAGCGCCTCGGAGGCCGTCGAGGCCTTCCCCCGGGTCGTCGCCCGGGCGGGCATCCTGCCGGCGTCCATCGAGTTCATGGACCGCCTCTCCGTGGAGACGGTCTACCGGTTCCTGGGAGAAACCCCCCCGCGCCCCGGCATCGGGGCCATGCTCCTCGTCGAGCTCGACGGCTCGAGCCGGGAGAAGGTCGACGAGGAGAGCCAGAGAATCGGGGAGCTGTTCCTCGAGGAGGGCGCCCTCGATGTCTACGTGGGAAACACCCCCACGACGGAGAGAAAGATGTGGGCCCCCCGCGTGAACCTCGCCGAGGCCTTCAAGTCGCTCTGTCCCGTGCAGAGCCTCGAGGACGTCGTGGTCCCCACGGCCCGGATCCCCGAGCTCATCCGGCAGCTGGAGCGCCTGGCCGTCAAGTACGACGTCCTCATCCCCTGTTACGGCCACGCAGGGGACGGCAACCTGCACGCCACGCCGGTCAAGAAACCGGATACCCCCTTGGAGGCCTGGAAGGAGCGGCTCCCGCTGATCCTGACCGAGCTCTACGGCATCGTCCACGGTATCGGGGGGACCATCAGCGGCGAGCACGGCATCGGCTCGAAGCGGGCGGGCTACCTGCCCATCGTCATGAGCCCCGAGCTGATCGATCTCCAGAAACGGATCAAGCGGCTCTTCGACCCGCTGAACATCCTCAACCCGGGTAAGATCTTTCCGTAATGGAATCAAAAGGGGCCGGCCGCTTTCCTCTCGGGGAGGCGGCCGGCCCCCGCCCTGTCGCGTGTCGTCGCCGCACGTCCTGCGCATCAGCAGCCGAGAGGCGGCTACTGGATCCGCCGGTCGCGCCAGAGCAGCACGTTGGCCCGGGTCGTCATGGACGGCGGGTTGATCCCGATCCGTCGGGAGTGCACCCCGCCCGTCGCGCTGCTGGCCGTCACGAACAGATCGGGCGCCT
>CAYSDD010000143.1:0-2842 GCA_964429555.1 uncultured Syntrophaceae bacterium | reverse complement strand
TTTTCTTAATAGAAAAAAGGAGGATTTTTCTATGGCACAGGAACACACCTTTGCATCTCCCGGACCTGCCGGTCTGGGCGCCCTTGCTGTTGCTTGCTTTGGTTTCGGCGCAGTATTTATGGGCTGGGTAAAGGTAGAAGGCCTTCCCATCCTGTTTGCATGGCTCGTCGGCGGCGGCGTCGTCCAGTACACGGTGGCCGTCATGGAATTGAAGGATCACAACATCACCGGCGGCAACGTCTTTTTGTTTTTCTCGGCCTTCTTCATGTTCGGCGCCTCGCTGAGCGTACTCGCTAAATTCTTCATGATCAAGTTCGGCATGGCGCCCCATGCCTACGTCGAGGGATGGACCTGGATGGCCGGGGCCGGCTTCCTCACCGTCGTGACCCCCGCGTACCTGAAGTCCAACAAACTCCTCTTCCTGCTCGTCGTCCTCATCGACATCTGCCTGTGGTGCATCGTCGGTCTGGACCTGGGCAAGATGGATCCCAATGTCGGCAAGCCCATCGTGGGATGGTGCCTGATCATCTCCGGCTGGCTCGGCGTCTACATCGCCGGCGCGGTGGTCTGCAACACCGTGTTCGGGCGCGTGATTTACCCGCTCCCGGCGCCCTTCGTGAAGTAAGCGATGAGCGCCTGACCGTCAAGACGGTTACGGGGCGGGCCGCAGGGCCCGCCCCTTTTTTATGTTGGCCGTTTATCTCGGGCGGGGTCTCGGAAAGCGGTTGCTGCAAAAATGATTTGTGAGATAGAATAACGGCGCCCAGCGTGAGGCAAGGGGCACCGGGAATAGCGGGATCTGAGCATGGTTACTGCCTTTTGCCTTTAGCCTTTAGCCTGCGGTGTTTCCATGATCCCCATACGCGACCAGATCCTTTCGAAGAGCTATCCCGCCGTCACCCACGGCATCATCGGCCTCAACGTCCTCGTCTTCCTCTACCAGACGATGCAGGGAGAGAACCTCGAGCGGTTCATCTACACCTACGGTCTCGTCCCCGCGCGCTACGCCGTTCCTGAGATCTCGTCCCATTTCACCTTCGGCGAGCAGGCCTTCGCTCTGCTGTCCTTCATGTTTCTCCACGGGGGGTTCCTCCACCTGATCGGCAACATGTGGTCCCTCTACATCTTCGGCGACAACGTGGAGGACCGCATGGGCGCCACGCGGTTCCTCGCGTTCTACCTGCTGTGCGGCTGGGCGTCCGGCTTTGCGCACCTCTGGTCCAACTGGGGATCGACGGTGCCCACGATCGGCGCAAGCGGGGCCATCGCGGGGGTGATGGGGGCCTATTTCATCCTCTTCCCGGGGGCCCGGATCATCACGCTGATCCCCATCTTCTTCATCCCCTACTTCGTCGAGATCCCGGCCGTCGTGTTCCTGGGGATCTGGCTTCTCTTCCAGTTCTTCTATGCCTCCCTGCCCGGGCCGGAGGGGGGCGGCGGCATCGCGTGGTGGGCCCACATCGGGGGGTTCGTCTTCGGGATGATCGCCGTCAAGCTGTTTTCCCGCCTGCCGGAGAGCCGGATCGACGAAAAGCTCCACGACGCCTTCGCACGAAGCTCCACGCCGAGAATCCAGCGCATCCGGCCCGTGAGCGAACGCGACGACCTCGATCTGCACGGGACGGTCGTGATCACGCCGAAGGAGGCCCGGAACGGGACGCGCAAGATGATCAGCGTCCCGGGCGATGCGGCTCGGCGGGCCTTCATGGTCGCGATCCCGCCGGGCACGGAGGACGGGACCCGGATCCGGCTTGCGGGCCTCGGCCGGGTCGAGGGCGGCCGGGCGGGGGACATCTACATCGAAATCCGTATCGAAGGATAAGGGATGGAAGAGCAGGACTGGCTCGTCGTCGGCACGGCGCAGGGGATCATCCAGGCGAGGATCCTCGAGGGCAGGCTCGAGGCGGAGGGGATTCCCGTCCGCCTGCAGTACGAGCCGATCGGCGCGATCTACGCCATCACCGTCGACGGGCTCGGGGAGGTTCAGGTCCTCGTGCCCGCCATGTGGGCGGATCACGCGCGACGCGTGCTGGCGAAGGAATATGTCGAAGCCGATCTGGACTGGCGGGAAGAGGGAACGGAAGCAGCCGCCCGCAGGCCGCAGGGCCGGAAGGGAAAGGAATCACCGGAATGAAAGTCATCCTCACCTTTGACCTGCAAGCAGGCACGGCCGAGGAAGCGCAGAAACTGCTGGAAACGCTTCGTGACGAGCTGGGCGGGAAGCACCGGATCAGCGATTGGCGCTACGAGATCGAGACCCCGCAGGGGCCCGTGACGGAAAAATGCCTCCTGGCGGACGGCCGCGTGATCGCCTGAAAGACCTGAAACCGCCCCCGGGACGGGGCACAAGGGACAGGATCCATGCAAATCGCCATCCTGCTTTTCGACGACGTCACCGCCCTCGACGCGGTGGGCCCTTACGAGGTCCTCTCACGGATTCCGGGGGCGACGGTGACCTGGGCGGCCTCCACGCCCGGCCCGAAAAAGGCCAAGGGCGGGCTTACCCTCGTGGCCGATCGCCGACTCGAGGACGTGCCGAACCCGCAGATCGTTCTCGTACCCGGGGGGTCCGGTGTCGACAAAACGATGCAGGACCCCGCCGTCATCCGGTGGATCCGGGCGGTGGACGAAACGTCGCGGTTCACGACGGCCGTCTGCACGGGGGCCCTCATTCTCGGTCAGGCCGGGCTGCTGCGGGGATTGAAGGTCACGACGCACTGGAACTACAGGGAGCGGCTGGCGGCTTTCGGCGCGGTCGTCCTCACGGAGCGGGTCGTTCGCGAGGGAAAGATCGTGACGGCGGCGGGCGTCTCGGCGGGCATCGACATGGCCCTGCGCCTGG
>CAYSDD010000142.1:0-2843 GCA_964429555.1 uncultured Syntrophaceae bacterium | reverse complement strand
TCACCGTGGCGGCTTCAAATCCGCCGGCGGCCGGGCCAGGCGGTAGAAGCGCACGTGCTCGGCGGGCAGCATCCGGTCGCCGATCATCACGTCGCCGATGAACTCCAGCGCCCCGCCGCCCTCCCAGGGCGGGTAGGGGCCCTTGGCCTGGGTAGACTTCGGGTAGTAGAAGTTCACGACGAGCGACAGGTTGTTCTCGTGCTCCCAGGGGGTCTGGATGAGGGGGTTGCGCTCCCCGGCCATGGCCCTGGCCGCGGCCTCCAGGGCAAAACGCCACAGGGCGGGCTCCCTGGGGCAGAGGAAATCCTTCGAGAAGGCAGACCGCGGGGAGACGGCGGGGTTGAACTGGCCCTTCTTGAAGACGACGCCCCGGATGCCGCTTCCGTAGGCCTTCTTCATGCTCTCGGAGCGCTCGGCCAGCCGCACCCGGTTCATGACGCCCCAGGCGATGGCCTCGTGGACGAGGGGGTCGTCGCCGAATCCCGTCGAGAGGGCCTCGGCATAGACCAGCCTGGCGAGAAGTTCCTTCGGGGAGAGCTTCGCCCGGGCGGCGGCGTACTCGACCGTGTCCGAGGGATCCCGCACCAGGCACTTCGGCACGTCGGCGGCGGCCGCGCCCGCTGTGCAGGCGAGACACAGGAGGATGACGGCCAGGCCCTGCACGGCGGTCCTCATAGGCTGTACTCCACGAACGCGTGCTCGCAGGGCGGCCCCGCGGCGATGTACATGCGCCCCTCGGCGGGGACCATGACGAAGGAGGCCCTCGACTGGGAGGCCAGCTCCGGCGGTTTTGCGGGATCCACGTGTCGGCAGATCGAGTTGGGGTGTCCCTCGTGGTCCGCAAGGATCGCCATCATGGTCTGCGGGGTGATCGTGCCGTAGGCCTCCCCGATCCGCTCGCGCAGCCGCAGGGCCCGCGCGCCCGTGTCGGGGATGAGCCGTGCCGTCCGGTCGCCGGCCTGGAACCGGGGGGTCTCGTAGTGGTTCGCGTGGACGAGGATGTCGCGCTCGGGGAGGATCAGCTCGACGTCGCCCGTGACCGCCTCGATGCCCGTCATGCCGCCGTGGGACTCGACCAGGTGGAAATACCCCATGCCGGCCATCTGCCTGCGGAGTATCCCGAGGGCGAAGCCGATCCGCGGCTGGCGCATGGCCCGCGAGATGTAGAAGGAGAGCGGGACCTGCTGCCTCATGTCGCCCAGGGGGCCCAGGGTGAGGTTCGAGCAGTTGCCGATGCCGGCGGAGTTCAGGTGATAGTAGGGGCTGCCCGAGAGGCACAGTACGAACTCGCGGATGCCGCTGTCGTGACGGATGCGCAGCAGGTCGAGCGTCGAGTCGGGGTGCCAGTCGACGTTCTGGCCGAGGATCGCCCGGCCGCCCTCCGTGGCCTTCCCCGCCACGGCGAAGGACGTGCACAGCCCCGCGATGCCGCCGCAGTTGAAGGAGATCTCGAGGGTGCACTGCAGGGCCATGGCCTCCTCGAGGTCCATCCCCGCGCCCTCGGCCTGCCCGCGGAGGACCTCGTAGCCGTAGGGGTCGAAGTTGCGCACGGCGGCCGCGAACGTCAGCGCCGCCTCCCGGACCCTGGTCTTGCCTGCCCGGAAGGGGCCGTGCTCGAGGCCCGCGTAGAGCAGGGCCAGCGATTTGCCCAGATTCTCGCGGCACCCCTCGCCCCACTGCCTGCCGATCTCGTAGGGCCCGCCGCCGCACTCGACGACATCCAGCCGCCTTCGGATCGGGGACGTTGGTAACATATTAGACAAACTCATGTTCCTGCCTTGCGTTCCAGAATCTTGTATATGCCCGTTCTCGTAACACCCAAGAGGCGCGCGAGTTTCGTGATCGTCATTCCCGGTTGGTTCAACAGCTCAAACACCAACCGGACCCTCACCTCTGTCACATTCGCTCGGCGGCTGCCGGAAGTAAGTTCCAGCATACGGATACCCGCCTGCTTGCAGCATTCGCGGACCCGTTCTTCGGGTGACCGGGCTGCAGGCTCCGGGGGGCGATGATCCTTTGATGGCAAGCCCCGGATGAATCCCTCCCCTCCGAGAACTCGTCCATCCCCCACAGGATCTTCCAAGGCGCCTGTGCCGTCAATATTTCTCAGCCAGTCCAGCAGACTCCAGTCCGGTCGCCATTTGTTCTTCTTCCCGCCGAATGCCTCGTCGCGAATCCCGCTTTCCAGAAACTCCCTGTAGCGCCGTCGCGCCTCTGCTCTTTTCTCCCCAAACCGTGACAGCACATACGAAACGTCATGCCAGGGATACTCGCTTCCACTAATCACAAAGGCGTGGCCGCACCACGGATAGGCATCGAGTTCAACAAGACCATCGACCATCCCCGCCCTGAGCGGGTTGAGGTGGATGTAACGGATCAGTTCCCTGAAATAGGCTTCCTCTTCGCAAAGGATGGATTTGTAGCGGTTCTGAAAGAGATAGCCCTGCCGGTCGTGCCTGCGGTTGTAGTAAACGGCATAACCCGTGAGAAGGCGACGCATGAATTTCGAGATCCCCGGCGGCCCGCTGCGGATGAGCGCATGGGCGTGATTGGGCATCAATGCCCAGGCATAGATTGTCGTCCCCGTTTCCATGGCTACCGCAGCCAACCGCGAGATGAAATGTCTCCGGTCCCCGTCGTCGTCGAAGATCCTTCGCTGTTCGATCCCTCGGACGATGACATGATGGATGGCGCCTTCTGCGTCCAATCGGGCTTTTCTCGGCAATCGATTCTCCAGAAACGACACCCGTCCGGTGCAGTTTGTCTAATATGTTACCAACGTCCCCGGTCTCAGCTGTATTTGAGGACGATGCCCTCGATGATGTTGGAGACGTCTTCGCAGT
>CAYSDD010000141.1:0-2874 GCA_964429555.1 uncultured Syntrophaceae bacterium | reverse complement strand
ACCCCGTGACGGGCCGCAAGATGCCCATCTACGCCGCCAACTTCGTCCTGGCCGATTACGGCACGGGCTGCGTCATGGCCGTCCCCACCCACGACCAGCGCGACTTCGAGTTCGCCCAGAAGTACAAGCTTCCCCTGATCGTCGTCATCCAGGACCCGAAGAGGGCGCTCAACGTGGAGACCATGGCGGAGGCCTACGTCGACGAGGGAATCCTGGTCAACTCGGGGCCCTTCGACGGGATGAAGAACACGGAGGCCATGGAGGCCATCGCGGCGCACCTGGAATCGATCGGGAAGGGAAAGAAGACGATCCAGTACCGCCTGCGCGACTGGGGGATCTCCCGGCAGCGTTACTGGGGCGCCCCGATCCCCGTCGTCTACTGCGACAAGTGCGGGACGATGCCCGTGGCGGAAGCGGACCTGCCCGTCGTGCTCCCGAAGGACGTGGAGTTCACCGGCGAGGGCGGCTCGCCCCTGGCCCGGGTCGACGCCTTCGTGAACACGACCTGCCCGGGCTGCAAGGGCCCCGCGAAGCGCGAGACGGATACGATGGACACCTTCGTGGAGTCCTCCTGGTACTTCGACCGCTTCGCCTCGCCCCACTGCGACGTCAAGCCCGGCCTCGACCGCAAGGCCATGGACTACTGGCTCCCCGTGGACCAGTACATCGGGGGGATCGAGCACGCCATCCTGCACCTGCTCTACTCGCGGTTCTACACGAAGGTGCTGCGGGACTTCGGCGTGCTGGGCATCGACGAGCCCTTCACGAACCTCCTCACCCAGGGCATGGTCTGCAAGGAGACGACGAAGTGCCCCGAACACGGGTTCCTCTACCCCGACGAGGTCGAGGCGGAGACGTGCAAAAAGTGCGGCAAGCCCGTCGTCATCGGCAAGACCGAGAAGATGTCCAAGTCGCTCAAGAACGTCGTCGACCCCGACTACCTCATCGAGAAGTACGGCTGCGACACGGCGCGGATGTTCTGCCTCTTCGCCGCGCCCCCGGAGAAGGACCTCGAGTGGAGCGACCAGGGCGTGGAAGGGTCCTTCCGGTTCCTGGGCCGGGTGTGGCGGCTGGCCGTGGACTACCTGGAGGATCTCCAGGGAGCCGGGCCCCTGACGGGGCCGGAGGACCTCGCCGAGGACTTCAGGAAGCTGCGCAGAAAGACGCACCAGACGATCCGGAAGGTGACGTCGGACATCGAGGACCGTTTCCACTTCAACACGGCCATCAGCGCCGTCATGGAGCTGGTCAATCTCGTCTACCAGCTCCCGAGGCCCGGGAAAGAGGACAAGGCGGCCCTGGCGGTCATCCGGGAGGCCGTCGAGACCGTGGTCGTCCTGCTGGCGCCCATCGTGCCCCACATCACGGAAGAGCTGTGGGAGATGATGGGAAACAAGGGGTCGCTCACGGCCGTGCCCTGGCCCTCCTATGACCCGCAGCTCGCTTCGGAGGAGGAGCTGACGATCGTCGTCCAGGTCAACGGGAAGCTGCGCAGCCGCATCACCGTCAGCGCCGACGAGTCGGAGGAAAAAATCAAGGAGATGGCCCTCGCAGACGAGAAGACGAAGAAGTTCCTCGAGGGCATGCAGGTCGTCAAGGTCATCACCGTGCCGAGGAAGCTCGTGAATATCGTCGTCAAGTGACGACGGATGACAGGTGACAGGTGGCAGGTGACAGGGCAAGAACAGTGGGGAAAGCCGCCCTTTCGCGGACGGCCGGGAAGCTGACGGGTCTGCTGCTCGCGTTCACGCTCCTCATCACGGCGGGGTGCGGGTACCGGTTTTCGCCCGGGGGCGAGTGGCTCGACAGCGGGATCCGGACCGTCTTCATCGACAACGTCGTCAACTCGACGAGCGAGCCCCTCGTGGAGGTCTACGTCCGGGGCGGCTTCGAGGATCAGTTCAGGAAGAGCCCCCGATTCCGGCTGGCCGACAGCCGCGAGGCGGCCGATGCCGTTCTGAAGGGCACGATCACTTCCCTGTCCGCGGCCCCCGTCGCGTTCGACCGGTACGACAAGGCGTCGGAGAGCCGCGCGGTCATGGTGCTGAATCTCTCGTTCGAGGAGCGCAGGACGGGCAAGAAACTCTGGAGCGTGGAGAACTTCTCGGGCAGCGAGAGCTTCCGGATCGACCAGGCCAACCCCAACACCACGTCGACCAACAAGCAGGCCGCCCTGCAGAAGCTCTCCGCCGACATGGCCGAGAAGGCCTACCGGAACCTGATGTCGGGCTTCTAGGGCCGCCGCGCGGCAGGCGCCGGAAGTTCAGAAGATCGGAAGACAGCAAGAGCGGACAGAAAAAAGCCTGAAGGATTTCGCCTTCAGGCTCTTGCTTTTTCCGCGCCTCAAATGTCTCCCGCAATCATGCTTTTTTAAGGGCGTTGACCTTCTGGGTCAGGCGGGAAACCTTTCGGGAAGCGTTGTTCTTGTGATAGACGCCCTTGGAAGCGGCCTTCTTGATGACCCGGATGGCGCTCTTGAGGGCCTTCTCGGAACTCTCCGGGTCCTTGCCCTCCAACGCAGCCAGCACTTTCTTGATCTCGGTCTTCGTCCGCGATTTCACGGCCGCGTTGCGGGCCTTGCGCTTCTTGTTCTGCCGGTCCCTTTTTTCCGCCGAACGATGGGTAGCCAAACGCGTGTCCTCCTTGCGGGTACAATTGGAAAGTTGTCTTAATACATAAGTTTGCAGGCACTGTCAAGCCTAAAAGAATGTGCCTCACAGGACCCTTGCGAGGGTGAAGACCCCGAGGGCGCCCAGCAGCCCGAGCATGACCCTGCGGTAGCCTTCTTCCCTGAATCTGCCGTACAGGAGCGAACCGGCCCACGTCCCGGCCAGGAGGGTGGGGATCGTGACCAGGAAAAGCACGATGACCCGG
>CAYSDD010000140.1:0-2891 GCA_964429555.1 uncultured Syntrophaceae bacterium | reverse complement strand
CGCCAGGGCATCCATGAACCCGTCCAGCGCGATGAGCCGCATCAGCGCCCTGCCGGCCCCCGAGAGGTCTTCGGCCCCGCCGAAGTCCCGGTACAGGGTGCCTTCCTTTTCCGCCGGCCCCGCGAACAGCAGGGGTCTCTTCAACAGGAGGCCCGACAGCAGGCCTGCGCGCTCTTCTCCCCAGAAGCCGTTCTCGAATCCCGCCTGCCGGAACCAGGCGATTCTCACCCAGTTCTCCGCCACGCGCTTCAACCGGAGGACGAAGCCGAAACCGACGCGGAATACCGCTTCCAGCGGGTTGTTCTCCAGCAGTGCCGCTGCCAGCTGCCGGTCCCTGCCCGCCACTTCCTCCAGGGCGATGTTGAGATACCCGGCCGTCTTGCGGGCCGTCCCGACGAGCCCGTCCAGTTCCATCCGGGCAAGGCCCTCGACCGAAGCCACCCGGTTGGCCAGGCCCGCAAACTCGAGTCGAAGCCGCTCCAGGACAAGGGGGCTCTGGACGGCACCGAGGGCCTCCCTGAGAAAACCCGCCTGTCCCCCCTCGTGGAGGGGCAGGAAGGGGACAAGCGACCCGGCGTCGTCATCGGTGCCGACGTCGATGACCGGGAAGGCCTGCTCCCCTTCGGGGGTCAGCTGCTCGGGGGACAGGGGGGAGAAGACGGAAACGGCCTCCTCGAAGGGCAAAAACCCGCTCTCGGCCAGGCGCACGTTGCGCATCCGGTACATCCCCTCCTGCACCTCGGAGGGCACGGCGGCGGCGAGGCTTGAGAGCAGCGTCTGATAGGCCGGCAGGCTTGCCGCGGCGATGGCGCCGGTCAATTCGCGGAGGAAAGGCTCCTGCTCCGTCTCGAGCGCGCCGAGGAAAAGCACCCCGTCGTGGGTGAAAAACCCCTCGGGGACCTCGAATTCCCGGTCGTCCTCCTCCCGGACCATGACCTCGAGGCTCTTTTGCAAGATATAGTAGAGCAGGGCGTTGCCCTCGCCGAAGAGCCACCGGACGGTCCTGGGCCGATCGGCCTCGAAGAGGCGCTTGAGCCAGCAGAGGGCCTCCGCGCAATTGATCTCGTCGCGGTCCCAGATCTCCAGGTCGAGCAGGTACTGCCACTGGTCCGGGGTGGCCAGTTCGAGAAGGGGGAGGCAGTCCTCCGCCCCGACCTTCTTGACGATCCAGAAGAGGTCTTGGGCGGGGAGCTTCTCGACCGCCTCGCGGGGGTTTCGTTCCCCGAGGATGCGCTCCAGGATCTCGCGGCCGCCGAGGCGGTCGAATTCCCGGAGCAGGGCCGCCTCCTGCGGGACGGTCATCCCGGCGGCAGAATCCGGGGTCGGGGATTTCGATGGGGGGGTCATGGCACGTCCCGTTGCTCCTCCCGGTCGTTGCGCTGTGCGTTGAGAGAAGAGCCCCCGGGGAATATCGGGCTTCCCCGGGGGCAGGAACGCTTGTCGCGGAATTTCCGTATTGGGGTTTCTAGGCCTTGTCTTCCTCTTCCTTCTCCGCCTTCTTTCCCACCATGGTCCGCGTGGTGATGAGCAAAGAGGCCACCGACGCCGCGTTCTGCAGGGCCAGGCGCGTGACCTTGGCCGGGTCGATGATGCCCGCCTTCATCATGTCGACATACTCGCCGCTGTCGGCGTCGAAGCCGAAGGCCCCCTTCTTCTCGCGGACCTTCTCCACGATCACCGAGCCCTCGTAGCCGGCGTTCCTCGCGATCATCTTGAGGGGCTCCTCGGCGGCCTTGCGGACGATCTCGACGCCGTGTCGGGCATCGCCCTCGAGCGTTGCCTTGTCCAGGGCGGCGGCGCAGCGGATGAGGGCCACGCCCCCGCCGGGCACGATGCCTTCCTGGACGGCCGCGCGGGTCGCGTTCAGGGCGTCTTCGATGCGGGCCTTCTTCTCCTTCATCTCGATCTCCGTGGCGGCGCCCGCCTTGATGATCGCGACGCCGCTGGTGAGCTTGGCGAGGCGCTCCATCGCCTTCTCGCGGTCGTAGTCCAGCTGGATGATCTCGATCTCCTTCTTGAGTTGCCGGACGCGCTCCTCGATGTCCGCCTTCTTGCCCGCCCCGTCGATGAAGGTCGTGTTGTCCTTGTCGATGACGATCCGGCGGGCCCGCCCGAGGTCCTTGACGGTCGCCGACTCGAGCTTGATCCCCATCTCCTCGGAGATGACCCTGCCTCCCGTGACGACGGCGATGTCCTGCAGGGCCCCCTTGCGGCGGTCGCCGAAATAGGGCGCCTTGATGGCGGCGCACTTGAGAACGCCGCGGACCTTGTTGACGACCAGCGTCGCCAGGGCCTCGCCCTCGACGTCCTCGGCGACGATCATGAGGGGCTTGCCGGTCTTGGCCACCTGCTCGAGCAGCGGCAGGATCTCCTGCAAGCTGCTGATCTTCTTGTCGGTGATCAGGATGAGGGCGTCCTCCAGGACGGCCTCCATCTTCTCGAGGTTGGTGATGAAGTAAGGCGAGATGAACCCCCGGTCGAACTTCATGCCCTCGACGTAATCGAGCACCGTGTCGATGGACTTGTTGTCCTCGACGGTGATGACACCCTGCCTGCCGACCTTGTCCATGGCATCGGAGATGATGGTGCCGATCTCGGCGTCGTTGTTGGCCGAGATGGTCCCGACCTGGGTGATCTCCTGCTTGTCCTTGACGGGCTTGGCGATCTTCTCCAGCTCCTGGACGATCAGCTCGACGCCCCGGTCGATCCCCTTCTTGAGCTCCATGGGGTTTATGCCCGCCGCCACGAGCTTGGCCCCTTCGCGGAAGATGGCCTGTGCGAGGATTGTCGCCGTCGTCGTGCCGTCGCCGGCCTGATCCGACGTCTTGGAGGCCACTTCCTTGACCATCTGGGCCCCCATGTTCTCGAAGATGTCCTCCATCTCGATTTCC
>CAYSDD010000139.1:0-2910 GCA_964429555.1 uncultured Syntrophaceae bacterium | reverse complement strand
GAACACGGCCCTCATCATGAAGGTCCACCCGAGCAACTTCCGGATCGTGGGCTTCTCCGAGGAGGTCCCCGTCCCGGAGCTCGTCGCGCTGGGCCGCCGTCACGCAATCCCCGTGATGAACGACCTCGGGAGCGGCTGTTTCATCCGGCTCGATCGATACGGCCTGCAGCACGAGCCCACCGTTGTCGATGCCGTGAAGGAGGGGGCCGACGTGATCACCTTCAGCGGCGACAAGCTGCTCGGCGGTCCCCAGGCGGGCATCATCGTGGGAAGGAAGGATCTGCTGGAGGCGATCAAGCGGAACCCCCTGAACCGGGCCCTTCGCATCGACAAGCTGACCCTCGCGGCGCTCGAGGCCACGGCGAAGCTCTACCTCAACGAGCAGAAAGCCGTTTCGGGCCTGCGCTCGCTTGCGGCGCTCATGGAGCCCGTCGAGTCGGTCACGAGGCGCGCCAGGCGACTCCTGCAGATGCTCAAAAAGGAAAACTTCCCGGGCGTTACGCTCGGGCTGAGGCAGGGGTCCTCCATGTCGGGCGGGGGGTCGCTGCCGACGCAGCAGATCCCCACGGTGCTTGTCGCCCTGCGCTCGGAGGGGCTCTCGGCCGCGCGCATCGACGAGAAGCTCCGGGCCCTGCCGGTGCCCGTGGTGGCGCGGATCGCCGGGGACGAGGTCCTCTTCGACCCCCGCACCCTGTCGGCGGAGGAACTGCCCGAAATCCGCGGCGCCCTGAGGGCCGTCCTGGCCCCAGGTGGGATGGGATGACGACGCAGCGGGGGACAAAGGCGGAGTTCACCGTGGGCCCGGAGGAACAGGGCCTCCGGCTGGACGTTTACCTCTCGCGGAAGGACGCTGCGCTCTCGCGTTCGCAGGCCCGGCGCCTCATCGACGACGGCGAGGCGCTCGTCGACGGCAGACCTGCGAGGGCGGCCCACCGTCTCAGGCCCGGCGAGAGGGTTTCCCTTCACCGGCCTCCGCCCCTGCCGTCCGGGATCGTCCCCGAGGACATTCCGCTGGCCGTCCTCTACGAGGACGATGCCATCATGGTTGTCGACAAGCCCGCCGGCATGGTTGTCCACCCCGCGGCGGGGAATCCCCGGGGCACTCTGGTCAACGCGCTGCAGTTCCGCTGCGGGGATCTCTCGACCATCGGAGGTGTGATGCGGCCGGGAATCGTCCACCGTCTCGACAAGGGGACCTCGGGCCTCATGGTGATCGCCAAGACCGACGGGGCGCACCGGGACCTCGCCGAGCAGTTCAAGAGACGCCGCGTCTCCAAACGCTACACCGCCCTCGTCCACGGCGATCTGCGCGGGGACGAGGGCGTCGTCGACGCCCCCGTGGGCCGCCACCCCGTGGAGCGCAAGAAGATGTCCACGGCGAGCCGCCGGGGAAAGGCGGCCCTCACGCGCTGGAGGGTCCTCGAGCGCTACGGCGCCTTCACCCTGCTGGAGGCGCAGATCGAGACGGGCCGCACCCACCAGATCCGCGTCCACCTGGCCTCCCTGGGGCACCCCGTCGTCGGCGACAGCGTCTACGGCGGGGCCAAGCGCACCATCGAGCCCCCCGCGCTGCGGGCGGCGCTGAAGAGGCTCTCCCGCCAGGCCCTCCACGCGAGCCGGCTGTCTTTTTCCCATCCCGTCACGGGGCGGGAGATGAACTTCGAATCGCCCCTGCCCGAGGACATGGCGGAGGTGGTCGATTTCTTAAGGAATTGGCAAAGGGCGTAAGGCGAAGGGCTAAGGGCGGGAGAGAAAAAGATGGAAGATGTCTTCCCGCCATAAGCCTTTTGCCCTGAAGGATGATGCTGGAGCTGATCCGAAAAGACCCAATCACGGTTCTGCAAAGTGAAGAACTTTTGCAAACTCCCGGCATTTTGCACGGGTTTTGCACACGTATCGGGGGTGTGAGTGACGGCCCCTACGCCTCGCTCAACTTCAGCCCCCGGGAGGGGGACCCCCCGGACCGAGTCCGCGCAAACTGGCAGCGGCTTGCCGCCGCCTTCGGAATTCCCTGTGAGCAGTTCTTTGTCGTCAACCAGGTGCACGGCGACCGGTTCCTGATCATCGAGGATGCGGTCACCTGCCACTCTCTCGAAGACAGGCAGTGCGATGCAATCGTAACGGACCGCCCCGGCGTGGCCATGGGCATCAAGACTGCCGACTGCGCCCCGGTGCTCCTGCTGGACAGGCGAAACCGGGCGATCGCCGCCGTCCACGCCGGGTGGCGGGGAACGGCCCTGGGGATCGCGGGGAAGGCCGTCCGCGTGATGGCGGAGCGATTCCGGACGCGGCCGGAGGATCTCTCGGCCGCCGTCGGCCCCTCCATCGGGCCCTGCTGCTACGAGGTCGACGGGCCCGTCTTCGAGGCCGTGTCGGGGCGGGGCGACGCAGGCCGGGTGCTGCGGCCCGGCAGGAGGAAAGGGCGCTGGATGTTCGACCTGCCGCTGGCCAACCGGCTTCAGCTCGAGGAGGAAGGGGTTGATCCGGAGAGGATTGCGACCTCCGGGTACTGCACCTGCTGCCGGCCGGACCTCTTCTTCTCGCACCGCCGAGACGGGGCGGAAACGGGGCGGCACCTGAACTTCATCCTGCTGCGGCGGGGGAAATAGCTCTTGACAAGGGGGGAAGGCTTGTTGTACATACCGGCCATCTCAAAGAGGCTTTTGCAAGTCCTTCCCTTGAGTAACCCAGCTGTTCGACGCACTGCCCGTTGAATTAATCCCGGGATACGAAGAGTAACTCACCCACATCCATGCGCGCCTGTTCGAGAAGGAAGGGTCATCCCTGCTTCCGCCGCCCTGCGGCGAGAGGGGAGTGAACCCGGCGCGCGACAGCATCGAGGAAGACCATCATGAACATCGTCGAGATCAAGAGGAAGCCGATCAATGAACTGACGGTCCTGGCCAAGGA
>CAYSDD010000138.1:0-2919 GCA_964429555.1 uncultured Syntrophaceae bacterium | reverse complement strand
ATCGAGCAGCGTGAGCTGGGCGCCCACATGCCGTCCTTCGAGCAGGGTCTCGTCGACGTGCTTCGGGAGGACCCCGACGTCATCGTCGTGGGGGAGCTGAGGGAGCCGGAGGTCATGCGGCTCACCCTCAATGCCGCCGAGTCGGGGCACCTGGTCATCGCGACCCTCCACGCCACCCACGCGGAAGACGCCCTCTACCGGCTGTGCAACTCCTTCCCCCTTGAGGCCCAGGAGGAGATCCGCCACCAGGTCGCATCCACGCTGCAGTGGCTCGTGGTCCAGCATCTCGTCATCAAGGAGGATATCGGGTTCCGCGTGCCCGTCCTATCGATCCTCCGCGGCAACCAGTCCGTGAAGGGGATCCTCCGGGAGAACAAGTTTCCCCAGATCGAGAGCGTCATCCAGATGGGCAAGAACGACGGCATGTTCACGACCGAGCGCTACGTCCGGGAGTACCTGTCCAAGGTCGGCACCTTTGCATCCCCCCAGGACATCTTCAAGCCCTCGGCGGAATCCTCCCAGGAAGAGATATACCACTCACCCCTCGTCGAGGGGGAGCCCGCAGGGCCGCGCCCGAGCGCACCGCCCCGCAAGCCCGATCAGGCCCGCGGCACAGCCGTCCAAGGCTCCCAGGCATACCTGGATTTCGGGGCAGGGATCGGGGGTCATGATCTGCACGGCGGGATCGGCTCCGGGCAGTCCCCATCGCGTGCCGGCGGGAACGGGGAACGGGCCGTGTCTGCCATTTCCCGGGACGGGGCCTTCGATCATCTCTACAGCCAGTCCATCGATGAGGGTGAAAAGGGGGGCTCCCACCTGATCATAGACGAAAAGGCATCCATCGACGAGCTGATCGCGCAGATATCCAACTTCGGAAGGCCCAAAGCCTAGGCTGGAGGCTGTTGAAAAAAGGCCATCTGCTGCGTTGCTCTCATTCCTCGCCGCTCAACGTACCCATCCCGTACGCCTCGCTCCTCGGAATCTCGAGCGCCTTGCATCTGACCCTTTTTGAACAGCCTGACCGGTCAAGATCCCGTCCCCCCTTCATCCCTTCATTCCCGTGCCCGCAGCACATGACTTCGACATTGCGCAAAAAGAGAAAACCCGGCCGGGGCCGGGTTTTCGTTCCCTACCAACGTCTGCGCGCTACTGCTGAATGGGCAGCAGGAAGCCCTGGCGCGTGATTCCGTAGCCGGGGCCGAACTGCAGGGCGAAATCGTCGAACTCGGTGAAGTGTGCGTCATTCCCATAGGCGTGCAGACCGACTTCGGAGCGGCCTGCCGGGAAGGTTGTTCCACTCTGGGGACTGTAGAACGTTGTCCCGTCGGGGCTTGCAAACCGCAGCACGTCTCCAGCAGACCCCGTGTTGTCCTTCGAGTAGAAGCCCGCCAGACAGTAGACGCCCGTGCGGTCCAAGCCGTTGACCTTGCAGCTGAGGTAGGGGTTCAGGTAGTCGCTGAAACGCAAAAGGGTGAAATTGTCCGTGTTGATGACCGTTTCTTCCGGATTGTCCGGCGGCCACAGCACCGAGTTCCGCAGGATGGGGCCGCGGTAGTTGTTAAAGGGGTTGACATCGGCAGGGGCTTTGCCGTCCTGATCCCCCACGTAGAACATGAGCCAGTTGTCGCGCCGGCGAAAGACCTCGTCGCTCACGCCCCCGGGAACGCCCACGGTTCCCGCATCGGTGCCGCCGGGGTGCTCGCCGACGAAGATCTTCGAGCCCGCCGTGAAGGGCGCCGCGGCCGGGTCCGAGAGGGCATTGCCCGCGATCCGCTCCAGCAGGAGCACCCCCTGCTCCGAGCCGGAAGACCAGAGGCGGCTGCCCGACTTGGCAGACCTGTAGACGGGACTGCGCATGACACGGTAGACCGCCGTGACCGTTCCGCCCGGCAGGTTGGTCGCAGTCTGGTAGACGGTCTCTCCGCTGCGGATCTCCCGCCCCGCCGTGCCGCCGCCGCTGACAAACGAGACGGAGGGCGCCTCGATGATCCGGGCCGTGAAGGTCGCAAAGGTGTCCAGGAAAGAAGAGGTCATGATTTGATAGTACTCGTTGCCCGATGTCAGCACCTGGTGGGCAAGCTTCGTGAACGTGGGATCCTGGGCGATCATCGTCGTCGTGCCCGTACCGTAGTCCGTGATATCCACAAGGCCGGGCCAGAGAGGGTCGAAGGTCAGGGCGGCCGTCTCATTCACGAAAAGATAGAGATACGTATTCGAATTGTATACGATCTTGCGGATGTAGTAATCCCTGCCCGGTATGATCCCCGGGGGCAATGCTCCGCCTGTATTCGTAAACCGCACCCTTTCGCCGGTCGTCCAGAAATCCTCCGGATTGACTGAGATGATCGCGTAGGTCCCTCTGCCGGCGGGCGGCGGGTCGTTGATCGTGACAGGCTCAACGGAGTGGGGACTCAGCTCGACTTGCAGATCGGTCTCCTTCTTTTCATACTGCTTCATCCACACAAGAAGTATCGGCGTGTAGTCCGTGTAGCCCGGGATGCTGCCCAGAAAGGCGGGCCGCGAGGGATTGAATGAGGATGGGAGGCCGTCGTTGTCGCATCCCCCTGTCCAGCCCTGAATACCCCTCGCGTAAGTAAACCCCAAGGCGTTGCCCTGCTCGTCGAGCCGGAAAGTAAGGCCCAGTGCATGCCGGACGTTCGGGCTGATGAGCGTGTAGAACGACTTCATCTCCAAGTCGTAGCTCAGGTAGTTGCCGGCACGGAGCCACTCCTGCTGGATCGGGAGCCCCGCGGCGGACCAGTTGAGGCCGACCTGGAATTCCCGGAACTTCAGGCAACTGCCGCCTGGAAGCGTGTTTACGGCTTGAGTGGTGTCGACCCGCATGGTCGTGCCGTAGCTCGTCCCGGCCCTGAGGGTTCCGATGCGGCTGATGTGGTCGCCCGTCTGCCATTTCGAGAA
>CAYSDD010000137.1:0-2931 GCA_964429555.1 uncultured Syntrophaceae bacterium | reverse complement strand
TCATGAACCTCGGCATATCCGGCACTCCAACCGTTTCCTCCTGCCTGCTTCGATACCCCTACATGTATTGATGCCTGCAGTTCACCTCTCCGGGTGGGCATGCAGGCTTTCCGGAACACCCCGCGTATTCGCAGGACCCGCTTTATATCGACGTCAGCCCATCGCTATCTGTTTCGGGCTGAGACCGGGATCCGCAGTTGATCGAAACGGACGCAGCATCATCCCAAGGAGGACAGGGCCATGCAAAAGACGAGGACAGGGACGCGATCCATCATCCTTCTGGTTGCAGCGGCGGTCACGCTCGTTTCCTGGACGGCCGCCGAGGCCGCCACGAGCCTGACCTACAGCATCTTCTTCCCCCCCACGCACGCGCAGGCGAAGGCCGCGGAGACCTGGGCGAAGGAGATCGAGAAACGAAGCGCCGGCCGGGTCAAGATCTCCCTCTTCCCCGGGGGAACGCTGACTCCGGCGGACCAGTGCTACGACGGGGTCGTGAAGGGGATCTCGGACATCGGCATGTCCGCGTTCGCTTACACCCGCGGCCGCTTCCCCCAGATGGAGGCGCTCGACCTGCCCCTGGGCTACCCGAACGGGCTGGTGGCCACGCGGGTGGCCAATGCCTTCCACCAGGCCCTGAAGCCCAAGGCGCTGGAGAACGTCAAGGTTCTCTACCTGCACGCCCACGGGCCGGGGCTGCTGCACACGAAGAAACCCGTCACGACGCTGGAAGACCTCAAGGGGATGAAGATCCGCTCCACGGGCTTCAGCGCCAAGGTCGTCAGCGCCCTGGGCGCCGTCCCCGTGGCCATGCCGCAGGGCGAGACCTACGAGGCCCTGAGCAAGGGGATCGCCGACGGCACGATCGGCCCCATCGAGGTCCTCAAGGGCTGGAAGCAGGCCGAGGTGATCAAATCCACCACGGACTGCTTCGACGTGGGCTACACGACGGTGTTCTTCGTCGTGATGAACCTCAAGAAGTGGAATGCCCTTCCCCCCGATGTCCGCAAGGTCTTCGAGGACGTGAGCCGCGAGTGGATCGACGTGCACGGCAAGGCCTGGGACGACGCGGACAAGGAAGGCCGCGCCTTCACGAAGAGCCTGGGCAACCGGATCATCACCCTGTCGGCCCAGGAGAGCGCCCGCTGGAAGAAGGCGGTGAGGCCGACGATCGAGGAGTACATCCGAGACGCGGAGAAAAAAGGGGTCCCGGGCCGCAAGTCCGTGAAGGAGGCCGAGGGCCTGATCGTCAAGTACCGCAAGCAGGTCAAGTGAGACCCCGTCGGGAGCTCGTCGGTGATTCGTTCCATCGGGAAGACCCTGGATTGGGCGGCGTCCATGTTCAACGGCCTCTCCGCGGCCGCGGTCGTGTTCATCATGCTGCTGACCTGCGCCGACGTCGTGCTGCGTTTTTTCGGGCGCCCCGTCCCGGGCGCCTATGAGCTGGTCGGCTACGCCGGCGCCGTCATCGTCGCCCTCGCCCTGGCCCGGACCTCCGTCGAACGCGGTCACATCGCCGTGGAGCTCCTCGTCGACCGGCTTCCGGGACGACCCCGGAGCCTCGTGGAGGCCGTGGGGTCGCTCGCCGGCGCCGTGCTGTTCGGCCTCCTGACGTGGCAGAGCCGGGTCTATGCCTCCGACCTGATGGAAAGCGGCGACGTGTCGCTGACGCTCGGGATGCCGACGTGGCCCTTCGTCTACGCCGTCGGCGCGGGGACGGCCCTGCTGACCGCGGTCCTTCTGCTGGACGCCCTGCGGCACCTCAAGAGGGGCTTTCCATCATGACGCCGACGGAAGCCGGAATCTGCGGGTTCGCTGCCCTCGTCGCCCTGATGTTCCTCAAGATCCCCGTGGGGTTCGTCATGGCCCTCGTGGGGCTGATCGGGTTCGCCCATCTCGTCTCCTGGGACGCCTCCCTGCACCTGATGGCCCAGGACTTCTTTTCCGTCTTCGGGTCCTACAACCTCACGGTCATCCCCCTGTTCGTCCTCATGGGGCAGCTGGCGCACCACTCGGGGATGAGCAGCCGGCTGTTCCATGCCGCCTACCGCTTCTTCGGCAACCTGCCGGGCGGGCTGGCCGTCGCGACGATCGGCGCCTGTGCGGGCTTTTCCGCCATCTGCGGCTCCACGAGCGCCACGGCCGCCACGATGGCCGCCGTGGCCCTGCCGGAGATGAAGAAATACAACTACGACCCGTCGCTGGCGACGGGCGTCGTCGCCGCGGGCGGCAGCCTCGGCATCCTGATCCCGCCCAGCACGATCTTCATCGTCTACGGGATCATGACGGAGCAATCCGTCGGCAAGCTCTTCCTGGCGGGCGTCGTGCCGGGAATCCTCATGACCCTCCTCTTCATCGCGACGGTCTTCGTCTGGACCTGGAAGCGGCCCGATCTGGCCATGCCGGGGGCGCGTTTCACCCTGCGCGAGAAGATCGCCTCGCTGGCGGGGGTCATTGAGACGCTCATCCTCTTTCTGGCCGTCATGGGGGGGCTTTTCGCCGGGCTGTTCACCCCGACGGAGGCGGCGGCCGTCGGCGCCTTCGGCACCCTGCTGATCGCCGTCGCCGGCCGGCACCTGTCCTGGAAGGGGTGTTCCCAGGCCCTCGTCGAGACGACGCGGGTGACCTGCATGATCCTCGTCATCGTGGCGGGGGCCACCGTCTTCGGCCACTTTCTGGCCGTGACGCGCATCCCCTTCGACGTGGGCGCCTGGGTCCTGGGGCTCGCCATGCCGCCCTGGGCCGTCATGGCCATGATCATCCTGATCTACCTCGTCCTGGGCTGCCTCATGGACTCGCTGGCCATGATCATGCTGACGATCCCCATCTTCTTCCCCGTCATCACCTCGCTCGGCTTCGACCCCATCTGGTTCGGCGTGATCATCGTGCTCGTCACCGGGATGGGCGTCATCACGCCGCCCGTGGGGATCAACG
>CAYSDD010000136.1:0-2937 GCA_964429555.1 uncultured Syntrophaceae bacterium | reverse complement strand
ATCGCGGGCATGACGCCGGGCATGGTGGGCGCCGACCTGGCCAATCTCGTCAACGAGGCCGCCCTGCTTGCCGTCCGTCACGAGAAGCAGGAAGTGGGGATGGCGGAGTTCGTGGAGGCCATCGAGCGGGTCGTGGCCGGCCTCGAGAAGAAGAACCGCCTCATCAACCCCCAGGAGCGGGAGATCGTGGCCTACCATGAACTCGGCCACGCCATCGTCGCCCTGTCGCTGCCCGGCACGGACCCGGTCCAGAAGATCTCGATCATCCCCCGCGGAATCGCCGCACTGGGCTACACGATGCAGGCCCCCACGGAGGACCGGTTCCTCATGAAGAAGACGGAGCTGCTCAACCGGATCGCGACGCTTTTGGGCGGACGGGCCTCCGAGGAGACCGTGTTCGGCGACATCTCCACGGGGGCGCACAACGACCTGGCCCGCGCCACGGAGATCGCGCGCAGCATGGTCAAGGAGTACGGGATGAGCAGCGAGGTCGGCCAGGTCTACTTCGCCCGGGAGAAGCGCGCGGCCTTCCTCGACACCATGGCCCCCGAGGGGGGCGACTACAGCGAGGCGACGGCGGAGCTCATCGACCGCGAGATCCGGGCCATCATCGACGCCCAGTACGGGGTTGCAAAATCCATCCTTGCCGGCAGGCGGGCCGTCCTCGACCAGGGGGCGAAGCTGCTGCTGCAGCGGGAGAAGATCGAGGGGACGGAGCTGATGGCCATGATGGAGGGGAGTGCGCCGCCGGCAGCCTAGAAGGGGGAGAAGGTGAGAGGGTGAGAGGGTGAGAAGGATCGAAACAACTGCCCGCCATGTAGGTTGACGATAGAGAAGAACGCGGAGACAACTTCTTGCAGGAAGAGAAAAAGAACCCGAAAAACCCGGTCTGGTCGTTCTTCTCGTCGGTCAGACTGACGATAGCCCTGCTGATCCTCATCGCCCTTGCCGCCGTCATCGGGACCGTGGTCCCGCAGCAGGAGGCGGCGGGCGAGGGCCTTCAGAAACTCCCGCCGGCCCTGGCGGGGCTCGTCAAGGCCCTGCAGGTCACCGATCTGTACCGCTCCCCGTGGTTTCTTCTCATGATGGGGCTGCTCACGGTCAACCTCGTCGTCTGCTCCCTGAACCGCCTGCCCCTTTCGCTTCGCCTCTACCGGAGGCGTCCGGAGCCCGACCGGCCGGGTCTCTACGAGAATCTGCCCCCGGATCGGGTTCTCGAGGCGGAAGGCAGCGTGGAGGACGAGGCGGGCCGCATGGAGCGTGCCCTGCAGAAGTCCCTCGGCCGCGTCGAGCGGAAGACCTCCGATCAGACGATCTGGCTTGCGGCCCAGCGGGGCGCCTGGTCCTACTTCGGGGTCTACGTGATCCATGCCGGCGTGCTCGTCATCATTCTCGGGGCCGTCGCCGGCTCCCTCCTGGGCTTCGAGGGGCACGTGAACATCCCCGAGGGCGGGTCGGCCGACGCCATCGAACTGCGGGGCGGCAAGGGGTCGATGCCGCTCGGGTTCGACGTTCGGTGCGACGACTTCCACGTCGAATTCTACGACAGCGGGATGCCGAAGCTCTACCGGTCCGACCTGTCCTTCCTGAAGGGCGGGGACATCCGGGCCCGGGGCGTCCTGATGGTCAACCACCCGCTCGAGTTCGAGGGGATCCGTTTCTACCAGTCCACCTACGGCGCGATACCCGGCGAGGCGATTCTCGCGATCGACGGAAAGGGGCAGAGGGCGGTCAAGCGGGTGCGCCAGGGCGAGCGCTTCGCCATCGACGGGGGGAAGGCCCAGGTGGAGATCCTGCGCATCGAGGGGAACCTCATGCGGATGGGGCCGGCGGTCAAGATCGGCATCACGGCCGCAGACAGGGCCATTTCCTTCTGGGTGTTCCAGTTCATCGAGGCCATCGAGGAGCACAACCCGGGGATCACGACGCAGGTGCCCCAGTTCAACGCAGGCCTCTACAGGCCCTACCGGTTCGCGCTCGACGGCATCGAGACGTCCTTCTACACGGGCCTCAAGGTCAACCGGGACCCGGGGGTCCCGATCGTCGGCGCCGGGGCATTCCTCCTGGTCGCCGGGTTCCTCCTGACCTTTTTCTCGTCCCACCGGCAGGTCTTCGTCCGCGTGGACCGCCGGCACGGCAAGGCGCGCATCTCCATCGCCGGGCGATGCAACCGGGACCCCGTGCGGCTCGACCGGGAGATCGGGCGGATCGTCGGGCTCTACAGGGGTGAGACGCCATGAACACGAAAATGCTCGGCTGGGCGACGGTGATCTATCTCGTCGCCATGGCCTTCTACCTCATCCGCATGCTGCGGGACGACGAATACTGGGGGAAGCTCGCCACAGGCACGGCCCGCGTAGGTTTCGCCCTGCACACGGCCGGCATCGCCGTCCGGTGGTGGGAGTCCTACCGGATGGGTCTCGGGCACGCGCCCCTGGCCAATTTCTACGAGTCGATGATCTTCTTCTCCTGGGCGATCATGCTGCTGTACCTCATCACGGAGTGGCGCATCCGCAACCGGGTCATCGGACCCTTCGTGACGCCCGTCGCCTTTCTCTCGATGGCCTACGCCTCCCTGTCCCCCGACGAGGCGACCCGGATCCAGCCGCTCATCCCCGCCCTGCAGAGCAACTGGCTCACGAGCCACGTCGTGACCTGCTTCATGGGGTACGGGGCCTTCACGATCGCCTTCGGGCTGGGCATCCTGTTCTTTGCCAGGCGGTTCGTCTCGGGCACGGGGAACCCCACGAAGGGCGGCGGTCATTCCCCGGACGAGGGGGCCATCGAGGAGCTGATCTACCACAGCACGATCATGGGCTTCATCTTCCTGTCCCTGGGGATCATCACGGGGGCCGTCTGGGCCAATTTCGCCTGGGGGTCCTACTGGAGCTGGGACCCGAAGGAGACCTGGTCGCTCATCACCTGGCTCATCTACGC
>CAYSDD010000135.1:0-2961 GCA_964429555.1 uncultured Syntrophaceae bacterium | reverse complement strand
TGGAGCTGGCGATGGGACTCGAACCCGCAACCGGCTGATTACAAATCAGCTGCTCTACCTGTTGAGCTACGCCAGCCATTTCATACAATCTTTCAAAGAATTCCGGCCTTTAGAGCGCAAAAAGACGCACGCCGGGCGTAGAAGCACTGAAGGTTAGTGTTAAAAGGAGGTTTTGTCAAGGATTTTTTTACATAAAGCTCAAGGCAAAAGGCTTGAGGCGTAGGGCTGAGAACATCGGGCATGGAAGCACGTTTTTTCTTCTACCTTGAGCCCTAAGCCCTCTGCCCTAAGCCTCGTCTTCGCTGAACACGTCGGCCGAAAAAAGATAGATCTCCGTTTCCGGGTCGCGCCAGGCATCGGGGGCAAGGCCCGCCTTCCGGCAGGTTTCCCGCAGGAACGTCTCCCGGTCCCAGCGCCACTCCGTGGCCACCTGGGGCAGCAGCAGCCCCGCCCGCGCCCCCCTGCGGATGTAGAGGCCGTGCGTGCCGATCTCGATGGCGCCCACATCGGCGACCCGGCGCAGGGGGGTGAGCACGGAGATCTCCACCCGGAGGTCCTTGAGCTCCTCCCTGCGCAGGGGCGGGAACCGGGGGTCCTGGAACGCCGCGGCCACGGCCATCTCCTCGACGGTCTGCGCCAGGGGCTTTTTCGCCTCGATCATGCCGATGCAGCCGCGCAGCTTCCCCCGCTTCTTCAGGGAGACGAAGGCCCCGCGCTTCTCATCCAGTTTCCCCTGCCCGCCGGCGGCCGGCGGGGCTTCCCCCTTCAGTTCGGCCTCGATGGATTCGCGGGCGATCCGCAGAAGGGCCTGCTTCTCCTCGCCGCTGAGTCCCGGGTCGATTGCGGCCTTGCCGTCTGCCATCGCCCTACCCCTGAGGCTCCCGGAAAAAGGCTGCCGACAGATACCCCACCACCTGGCTCCTGTCGCCCGTCACGTCGCCGGAATGGGCGTACCGGAGCACCTGCACGCCCCGGGCCCCGGCCTTCCCGGCGAAGAGCATGGCCGTGACGACCGGGCCCCCGCCGCAGGCCTCGCAGGAGCCCTCCTCGAGCCGGCGCGCAAGACCCCGGGGATCCCCCTTGCGCACCAGGTCGACGACGATCGCGTCGAGCCGCTCGGCCTGCCGGCCGTCGTGAAAGTGCGAGAGGTCCGAGCTGCCCACGACGAGGACCTCCTTGCCCTTCGCGGCCTGCCAGAGGGCCTCGGCAACGGCCTCGCAGGTCCGGAAGTCCTGGGAGCCCATCACGAGGGGGACGAAGGCGAAGGGCCCGAGGGCCACCTGCAGGAAGGGCAGCTGGATCTCGACGGAATGCTCCGCCGCGTGGGGCCTGCGGTCGGCGTTCAGGACGGCGCTGCCCCCGAGGATCGCCTCGGCCAGCCCGGCCTCGACGGGGACGACGCCCAGCGGCGTTTCGTAGCCCCCCGAGGGCCAGACGGAGACGCCGTGGAACGGGACGCGGTGGCTCGGCCCGATGACCACCACGGCGTCATAGCGCTTTCCCTCGATGAGCCGGTACCCGTGCGCCGCGACCGGGCCCGAGTAGACGTAGCCCGCGTGGGGCGACACGAGACCGACCACGGGGCCTCCGACGGTCCTTGCGGGGACCGCCTCCAGGTACCGGCGGATCTCGGCCCGGAGAACGGCAGGGTCCCCCGGGTACCACGTCCCGGCGATCACGGATTTCCGGATGTCCTTTTCCATGGGGTCGGCCGACCGTCCCGCCCTTCCGGGCGGGAAGCCCGAATTTCTTCTTTGCTTCCCTGTCGTTAGCCTGTTGCCCTGCCTATTATGCCTACCCCCCCGGGCACGCCCGTGTCAAGAGGGAAAAGGGGGGGCGCCGGGGGCGGGGCAAAAAAAGATTGACTCCGGAACCGCGGCTGTTTAAGAGTAATCGGTTTTGAAACGTGCGCGTGTTCTTCCCGGCCCGGGCGGCACCGGTTGTGCATGCCTCGGGCAGCGACCCGGCAGGGGGGAGCCTGACAGCCGGACATCCCGTCTTCCCGGGGCTCAGCGCCCCGGGGAGTCTCAATATCGAACAGAGGAGGTAGACACATGGGCGTCAAGTGCGCAGTGAACGGCTTCGGCCGCGTCGGACGGTATCTGGTGAGGGCCGCCCTCAACGATGACGACCTCGAGATCGTCGCCGTCAACTCCCGGGCCAAGGCCCCCATCCTCGCCCATCTGCTCAAGTACGACTCCGTCCACGGGAAGTTCCCGGGCGACGTCGCCGCGACCGACAGCGCGCTCGTCGTCAACGGCAGGGAGATCCGGATCACCAACATCACCGACAACTGCGCCCTTCTGCCCTGGAAGGAGATGGGCGTCGACATCGTGCTGGAGTCGACGGGCGAGTTCCGCAAGAAGTCGGAGGTGGCCCCCCACATCGAGGCCGGCGCGAAGAAGGTCATCATCGCGGCCCCCGGCAAGGGCGTCGACGGCACCTTCGTCATCGGCGTCAACGAGGAGACCTACGACCCGGCCCGGCACCACATCGTCTCCAACGCCTCCTGCACGACCAACTGCCTGGCCCCCGTCGCGAAGGTGCTCCACGAGGCCTTCGGGATCAAGCGGGGCTTCATGACGACGTGCCACGCCTACACGATGGACCAGCGCCTGCTCGACGGCTCCCACAAGGACCTGCGCCGGGCCCGGGCCGCCGGCCTGTCGATCGTCCCCACCACGACGGGGGCGGCCAAGACCGTCGGCGAGGTCATCCCGGCGCTCAAGGGCCGGATGGACGGCGTGGCCCTGCGGGTCCCGACGCCGAACGTGAGCTGCGTGGACTTCGTCGCCGAGGTGGGCCGCAGCGTCACCGCCCGGGAGATCAACGACGCCGTCAAGGCGGCGGCGGAGGGCACGATGAAGGGCATCATCCAGTACTGCGAGGAGGAGCTGGTCTCCGTGGACTTCGTGAGCAGCCCCTACTCGGCCATCTTCGACGCGCCGCTCACCAACGTCC
>CAYSDD010000134.1:0-2968 GCA_964429555.1 uncultured Syntrophaceae bacterium | reverse complement strand
AACTGCCGGTCGTCCACGAGATCCGAGTAGCTCACCTGCACGCTCCAGCACTGGCGGCGGTACTCGACGCCGACGGTCTTCTCCAGGTTCGCGTTGCCGAATTCGTCCCTGCGGAACCCGGCGAACACATCCAGGGCGCCCGTGACGCGGGCTCTGCCCGTGACGCCGACGGATTCGATCGAATTCTTCGTGTAGCGATAGACCAGCGACAGGCTGTCGCCCCGATCGTCATGCAGGGCGATGTCCTGGTTGATCTGCGCCCAGGCCGTCGTGTTGACGTCGTAGGCGGCCCGGGTCATAAAGGCCAGGGACCTGTAGGGGTTGATGTCGACCTCCAGGTCGATCGGCCGGAAGGGCCGGGTCGGGTCCGCCGGGAGCACGCTGGGCGTCGTGGCGGGAACCAGGAGCGTGGGTTGCGTCACGTAGATCGTCGGGGTCGCGATGTTGTAGGTCTGGCTCAGCTTCACCCGCAGGATCTCCCGGTAGTTCACGTTGCCCTTGTCGTCGCGGAGCCGGGAGACCAGTGTGTTGGTCAGGGCGTAGGTGAGGCTGTTCTCGCTGTCGACGGAGGCGCTGACCCCGCCCACGGCCGTGTTGCCGACGGGCGGGACGAAATCGGGCCGCAGGCTCGGGCCGGCGGCGGGAATGTAGCGGTACGTCACTTCGGGCCTGACGGCGTGCCGGACCTTCTCCGCCCCGCCCCAGCCGACGTCGTAGGTGCGGAAAACCTCGGTGGCCGCGTTCAGTCCCAGGGTATAGACGGAGCGGCTCGCCGAATCGCCCGCCGCCGAGGCGCCGGTGCTCTCCGTGTCCCACAGGGTCCCCCGGAAGCCCGCCGCCGGGGTCACCTGCAGGTAGTCGCCGAAGGCCCACGGCAGCGAGAGCTTCGGGTAGAGATCGACCGCGGAGCCTCTCTCGCCGAGGGTCCGGTAATAGTTGCCGTAGAGGCCGGTGAACTCCCACTGGAGGCGGGTCCCGAAGAGGGGCTGCCGGAAGCCCGTCAGGGAGATCTCGGGGTAGCGCTGCAGGGTTTCATCGTTGGAGGGGCTCGTCAGGTTGTCCGTGTACTGGGCAAGGGCCGTCAGGTTGAAGGAGCGCCACTCCTTCACGAGCCTCGCCGTGGAGTCGTAGCTCGTGAGCTGCCCGTTGGCCAGGAAGGAGACCCTCTCGAACTTGCGGTTGCGGCTGCCCGCAAAGTGATCGAGGTAGTAGTTGTGCGAGTCGAAGTCGCGGAAATAGTGGATGTCGGAGACCTTCTTGAGATCGGAGCGGAAATAGAACCCCGGGCTGAAGGTCGTCTCGTGGTTCCAGTACCACGACCACCGGTCCTGCTTCTCCGTCCAGGTGCGGGGGATCCCCCCGAGGGTGTCCGACCCCGTCCACTGGTCCTTCAGAAAATCCCCGTAGAACAGGCCGTAGGTGCCCGCGCTGGGCGCGTAGCGGAACTCGAGGCCCTCCTTGAGCCCCCGCTTGTCCATGTACCGCGTGTAGAGCGTGGCGTCGGTGCTCTTCGAGATGGCCCAGTAGAAGGGGATCTCGACGTCGAAGCCCAGCTTTTCCTGCGAGTAGCCGAAGTAGGGGAACAGCAGACCGGTCTGGCGCGTCGTCTTCGCCGGGAACACCATCCAGGGAAGCCAGACCACGGGGGTGTCGCGGATCTCGAAGGTGCCGTTCTTCAGGGTGCCGTAGCCGTCGACGGTGACATCCACCTCCCTGCCGGCGAAGCGCCAGTCGGCCACGGGGCCGTCGCAGGTGGTCGCCGTTCCGTCCTGGATCCGGTACGTGGCCTCGCCGGATTTCTCGATCTCGCGTCCCGTGATGTAGAGGTGATTCCGAACGAAGAACATCCGTCCGTCGCGGGCGACGCCGGTCTTCGAGTAGAGGTTGATCTCGAGGATGTCGCCTGCCAGGGTGTCGCCGTCGGTCTGGAGCAGGGCGCGGCCGCGGGCCCAGGCATCGCCGCTCGTGCGGTTCAGGGTTACGGAGTCAGCCCGCAGGGTGCCCCCCGTGAAGGTGATGAGCACGCTGCCCTCGGCAAGATAGACGTCCGAATCCCGGTCATAGCTCAGCCGATCCGCCTCGATGCGCACGGGCCCCTCCGCGGCCTTCTTCAGGTCGAGGCCCTGCTGCGCCGGGGCCGGGGCGGCCATCAGCAGCAGGAGGGCGGCGATCCCGATGGCCCGCAGCAGGCGTGCCGCGCTGTGTTTTCCCCGATTCCCGGTCATCTTCCGCCAGGCCCGGCCCCTTTCGATGCGATGAACAGGGGGCGCACCGCCCCCACGAGGTACAGCGACCCCGCGATGCAGACGAGATCATCCGGGCCGGACTGCCGCAGGGCAGCCCGAACCGCCTGCCGGGGTTGCTCCGCAATCTCCACGGTTCGGTTCCAGCGTCTCGCCTCCCCGGCCAGGACCTCCGGCGCCTGGGCCCGCTGCTCCGGCGGGCGCGTCAGGATGACGCGGTCGGCCAGCGGGGCGAGCCGCCGGATCATGCCCCGCCAGTCCTTGTCGGCGAGAATCCCCAGCACCAGGGTGAGCCGGCGGCAGGCGAACCCGCCCAGGGCCCTCGCGAGAGCCGCGGCGCCCGCCGCGTTGTGGGCGCCGTCCAGCACGACGGTGGGGCTCCTGCGGACGATCTCCAGGCGCCCCTCCCAGCTGACACGGGAGAGGCCCCTCCGGACGGCCTCGTCGCCGATCGCGAAGCCCCGTTGGCGGAGTACGCCGATCGCCCCCAGGACGCACGCGGCATTGTCCCGCTGGTGCGCGCCCCGCAGGGCAAGCGGGACGTCCCGGATCGCCAGCGACGGGCCGCGGCAGTCGAGCGTGCCGTCCCGCCGCGACCGCACCCGGATCTCCCGGCCGACCCGCAGCAGGCGGGCCTTTCGGCGCCGGCAGACCTCCTCGAGAACCGCCCGCACCGGGGCCTGCCGCGCGGCCGTCACGCACGCCCGGTGGGGCTCGATGATGCC
>CAYSDD010000133.1:0-2973 GCA_964429555.1 uncultured Syntrophaceae bacterium | reverse complement strand
TCATGGGGATCCCGCACGGGCTCGTCATCAACCGCTGCGACATCGGCGACGACGGCGTGGAGTCCTATGCAAGGGATAACGGCATCCCGGTGCTGATGCGCATCCCCTTTGACAGGACGATCGCCGAGCTGTACTCCCGGGGGCTCAACATCGTCGACCACAGCGCGGACTACGCGAATCAATTCCGGGCCCTCGGCAAGGACATCGAGAATCATGTTGAAGCAAATCGTCATCATCAGCGGCAAAGGCGGCACGGGTAAGACGATCTTCACGGCGTCGCTTGCCGCCCTGGCGTCGAGGAAGGTCATGGTGGACTGCGACGTCGACGCGGCGGACCTCCACCTCCTGCTCAACCCGCGCATCGTCGAGACGCACGAATTCCGGGGAGGGAAAACGGCGCGGATCGACCCCGCCCTGTGCATCGCCTGCGGCAGGTGTGCCGAGTCGTGCCGCTTCGACGCGATCCGGGAGGATGCCGACACCTTCGTCGTGGACCCGCTCGCCTGCGAGGGCTGCGGCCTTTGCGCCCGCATCTGTCCCGTCGAGGCCGTCGCGATGGAGGAGCACCTCTCAGGGGAGTGGTATCGCTCGGAGACGGCCTACGGGCCTTTCGTCCACGCGAAACTGGGGATCGCCCAGGAGAATTCCGGCAAGCTCGTGGCCTGTATCCGGGAAGCGGCAAAAACGATTGCGCGATCGCTCGATCTGGATTATGTGATCATCGACGGCCCCCCGGGGATCGGCTGCCCGGTGCTGGCCTCGCTCACCGACACGGACCTCGCCGTCATCGTCACGGAGCCGAGCCTGTCGGGCATCCATGACGCGCGCCGGGTGCTCGAACTGGCACGGCATTTCCGCATCCCCGCAGGCATCGTCATCAACAAGTGGGACATCAACCCGGAGCAGAGCCGGAAGATCGAAGAACTGTGCTCGGAGGGGGTGAGCCTCCTGGGGCGGATTCCCTTCTCGAAGCAGGTGGCGGCATCCCTGATCAGGGCCAGGCCTTACGTCGAGACCGCACAGGACGACGTCGCCGCCGCAATCCGAGCCGCCTGGGAAAAGATCGATTCCGAACCGGCGGGCAAGGACCGCCGGCCGTCATAGGAAATCTCAGAAAGGAGTCAGACACCATCAACCCATGAAACCGATCCAGATCCAAGAACCGAAGGACGAAGACAGGCAGCTCAAGGACCGGATGTCCCGGATCAAGCACAAGATCATCGTGATGAGCGGAAAGGGCGGCGTGGGGAAGACCTCGGTGGCCGTCAACCTCTCCTATACCCTGGCGAGGGCCGGCCGGGAGGTCGGGATTCTCGATATCGACCTCCACGGGCCCAACATCGCCAAGATGCTGGGTGTCGAGGGACAGGGCCTCGTCGGGTCCGAAAACGGCATCGAGGCCGTGCGGGTACTTCCCAACCTGAAGGCGGCCAGCATCGCCTTCGCCCTGCCCAGTGCGGACAACCCGATCGTGTGGCGCGGCCCCATGAAGGCCAACGCCATCCGGCAGTTTCTCGAGGAGGTGAATTGGGGCGAACTGGACTTCCTGATCATCGACTCGCCGCCCGGCACGGGCGACGAGCCGCTGAGCGCCTGCCAGCTCATCCCGAATGTCAGCGGGGCCGTGATCGTGACGACGCCCCAGGACATCTCGATCCTCGATGCCCGGAAGAGCGTGTTTTTCGCGCGCCAGCTCAAGATTCCCGTCCTCGGGATCATCGAGAACATGAGCGGCTTCGTCTGCCCGCATTGCGGGAAGGAAACGCTCCTGTTCAAGCAGGGCGGGGGCGAGAGGGCCGCGAAGGATCTCGGCGTGCCCTTCCTCGGGCGGATTCCCTTCGAGCCCGAGCTGGTGGAGATGGCCGACCGGGGGCTCCCGTTCGTCCAGTCCCAGAAGGACTCGCCGTCGGCGGCGGCATTTCAGGCGATCGTGAGGAAGATCGTGACCTCCCTCTGAGACCCGATGGAAAGGGATTTTCGCTTCGTTTACGGCCCCGTCCCCTCGTGGAGGCTGGGCGCGTCGCTCGGGATCGACCTCCTCTCCCGGGAGGAGAAGATCTGCAGCTTCGACTGCGTCTACTGCCAGCTGGGGCGGACCGCTCTCCTCACGATCGACAGGGGTCTTTACGTCGCGACGGAAGCGCTCCTGGGGGAGATCGCGGCCCTGCCGCCGGAAGTGCAGATCGACACCGTCACCTTCTCGGGCAGGGGGGAGCCGACGCTGGCGGAAAACCTGGGCGAGGCCATTGCGGCCGTCAAGCGGCTACGCCGGGAGCCCGTGGCGGTTCTGACAAATTCCTCCCTGATCGGCCGCGAGGAGGTCCGCGCCGATCTCGAGCGGGCCGATCTCGTGGTCGCGAAGCTGGACGCCCCCACCGCCGAGCTGCTCCGGGCGATCAACCGGCCGGCAGCCGGGGTCGCGTTCGAGGGGATCCTCGACGGACTGATCGCTTTCAGACATCAGTACCGGGGCAGATTGGCCATCCAGATCATGTTCGTCCCGGAAAACCGGGAGGCCGCCGACGAACTGGCCCGGCTTGCCTGCCGGATCGGGGCCGATGAGGTGCAGGTCAACACGCCCCTGCGGCCGGGCGGGAGCCGGCCCCTGGACAGGTTCGAAATCCAGGGCATCGCCGAATGTTTTCGTGACCTCCCCGTTCGATGCGTCTACGAGGAGCCGCGCAAGGAAGTCACACCGATCCGTGCCGGCGATACGCTCCGACGCCGGGGAAAGGGTTGAGATCGGCGGACGGGGCGGGGTGCATTTCCAGATCCCGAGGTGTACAACGATGCCGATTTACGAGTATCAGTGCGGAAACTGCGGCGGGCTGTCGGAATTCCTCATCAACGGCGGCGGGCGGGATCAGCCCGTCACCTGCCGGATTTGCGGCAGCGATGACATGAAGCGGGTCCTCTCCCGGAGCGTCGTCGGCCGAAGCCGGGGTCCATCGGGCGGTCGCACCTGCTGCGGAC
>CAYSDD010000132.1:0-2982 GCA_964429555.1 uncultured Syntrophaceae bacterium | reverse complement strand
GAGGCTCGAAAACCCATCGACGGAGAACCGTCCCCGCCGGTCGGCCAGGAGGAGTGCCTGAAGGCCCTCTTCGACGCGGTGCACACGGGCATCCTGGTCATCGATCCGGCCGCGCACCGGATTCTCGACGTCAACCCGGCGGCGTCGCGCATGATCGGCCTTCCCCGCGACGAGATCGTCGGCTCCGTCTGCCACCGCTTCATATGCCCCGCCGAGGAAGGCGCCTGCCCCGTGACGGATCTCGGCCAGGCGATCTACCAGTCGGAGCGTGTCCTGCGCTCGGCCGACGGCCGCGAGATCCCCATCGTCAAGACCGTGGTGCCGGCGTCCATGAACGGCAGGCGATGCCTCATCGAGAGCTTCGTCGACATCTCCGAGCAGAAGCGCATCCAGCGGGCGATCGAGGAGAGCGAGCGGCGGATGCGGGAGCTGGCCGACTTGCTGCCGCAGATCGTCTTCGAGACGGACGTGGCCGGCCGGATCACCTTCGGCAACCGCAGGGGCCTCGAGGTGCTGCAGTACACCCCGGAGGACCTGGCGCGGGGCGTCAACGCCCTCGACATCTTCGTCCCCGAGGACCGGGACCGCATCCAGCGCAACATCATCCGGATCCTGAAGGGCGAGGTCCTGACCGACGTCGAGTACACGGCCCGGCGCAAGGACGGGCGCACGTTCCCCGTGATGATCAACGCCTCGCCGATCCTGCGGGGCGGCCGGGCCGCGGGCATCCGGGGCATCGTGATCGACATCACCGACATCAAGCGGACGGAGAAGGCCCTCCGGGAGTCCGAGGCGATGTACCGGGCCCTCTTCGACGGTTCCGGCACGGCCATGGTGATCATCGAGGACGACACCACCATCGCGCTGGCGAACGCGGAGTTCGAGAGATTCACGGGGCTCTCGCGGGCCGAGATCGAGGGCCGGCGCAGCTGGATCGAGTTCACGCCCCCCGAGGAACTCCAGCGCCTCATGACCTACCACGAGACGCACCGCGAAAACCCCGACGCGGCCCCGCGCCGCTATGAGCTCAAGATGCGAAACGGCGAGGGTTGCATCCGTCACGTGCTGCTGAGCGTGGCCATGATCCCGGGCACCGCGAACAGCCTCGCCTCCCTGCTGGACATCACCGAGCGCAAGCAGGCCGAGGAGGGCCTGAGGAAGGCCAAGGAGGAGGCCGAACGGGTCAACCGGGAGCTCGAGGCCATCAACCGCCAGCTCGAGGAGTCCATCGAGCGGGCCGGCATCATGGCCCAGGCCGCCGAGGCGGCCAACCGCGCCAAGTCGGAGTTCCTGGCCAACATGAGCCACGAGATCCGAACGCCCATGAACGGCATCATCGGGTTCACGACCCTGCTGCTCGAGACGGATCTCGACGGCGAGCAGCGCGAGTACGCCGAGGCCGTGAAGGGGTCGGCGGAAAACCTGCTGGCGCTCATCAACGACATCCTGGACGTCTCGAAGATCGAGGCGGGGAAGCTCACGATCGAGCTCATCCCCTTCGACCTGCGCACCACGGTGGAGAAACTCGCCGATTTGCTGGCGGTCAAGGCCGACGAGAAGGGGCTGAGCCTGATCGTGCAGTACCTCTGCGGGCCCGTGCGCCGCGTGATCGGCGACCCGGGGCGCATCCGGCAGGTGCTGACCAACCTGGTGGGCAACGCCGTCAAGTTCACCGAGCAGGGCCACGTCATCATCCGCGTCGGCTGCGAGACGAAGCCCGACGGCCCGCCGGTGTTTCACTTCAGCGTGGAGGACACGGGGATCGGCATCCCCGAGGAGAAATTGGAGTACATCTTCGAGAAATTCACCCAGGCCGACGCGTCCACGACGCGCCGCTACGGCGGCACGGGCCTGGGCCTGGCCATCTCCAAGCAGCTCGTCGAGTGCATGGGCGGCTCGATCGGGGTGACCAGCCGGGAGGGGAAGGGCTCCACGTTCCGGTTCTCCCTGCCCATGGCGATCGATGAGGAGGCCGTCTCCCCGGTCGTCGAGGAGGCCGATCTCTCGGGCGTCCGGCTTCTCATCGTCGACGACCGGGAGATCAACCGCCGGACCCTGGAGGAACAGGTCGCAGGCTGGGGCATGCGCTACGCGAGCTGCCGCTCGAGCGACGAGGCCTACCGGATCCTGCTCGAGGGCCACGAGGCCGGGGACCCCTTCCGGATGGCCGTCATCGCCTACCACGACGAGCACAGCGCGAGCGAGGAGCTGGGCCGAAAAATCAAGCAGGACGAGCGCCTCCGGCCCACCGTGCTCATCATGATCGCCTCCATCGGCAAGCGCGGCGACGCCAGGCGGATGCAGGACGTGGGTTTCGCGGCCTACCTGGTCAAGCCGGTGCACCAGTCCATCCTGATGGACGCCCTGGCGACGGCCTGGAGCGCCGCCCTGAAGGGGCAGACCCTGCCGCTCATCACCCGGCACAGCCTCGCCGAGGCCCGCGCGGAGAAAAAGGCGCCCGGGCCTGCAGCGGTGGCGGCCGCGCGGGTGCGCGTGCTGGTGGCGGAGGACAACCCCGTGAACCAGAAACTGGCCGTCCGGATGCTCGAGAAGTTCGACCTGTCCGTGGACGTCGCGGCCAACGGCCGGGAAGTCCTCGAGAGGCTGGGGCAGGCCGCCTACGACCTCGTGTTCATGGACTGCCACATGCCCGAGATGGACGGCTACGAAGCCACGGCGTCGATCCGGCAGGCCGAGCGGGAAAGCGGAAGGCATCTGTCGATCGTCGCGATGACGGCCAACGCCATGCAGGGCGACCGGGAGAAGTGCCTCGCGGCCGGCATGGACGACTACATCACGAAGCCCATCCGCCGGGAGGCCATCGAGGAGATGCTCCGGAAGTGGATACCTGTCAAGAGATAGAAGTCAGGAAGCCGGGAAGTCAGGAAGAGCGGAAAAGGCGAACAAGAGAAAAGACCGGAGAGACAAATGAACTTCAATGAGATGGCGGAGACGATCGGGCTCGACGAGCAGGACTTCCGG
>CAYSDD010000131.1:0-3004 GCA_964429555.1 uncultured Syntrophaceae bacterium | reverse complement strand
CGCCGCAGGGCGTCGGTCCGCTCCTCGACCCGCGTTTCCAGCTCCGAGGCCGCCCGGCGCAGGCCCTCCTCCGCCCTCCTCCGATCGGTCATGTCGTCGAGGATGACGATGGGCCCCTTCGAATGCTGCACGGAGAGAGCCGTCAGGGAGACTTCCCGGCCGTTGTCCAGGACGAGCGGGGAGATCCTCTGGCGCGCCCCGCCTCCCGCGGCACGGAGGGCATCGGCCACGGCCCCCTGATTGCCGGGCCCGGCAAGGCCTGCGAAATCACGGGAGACGATTTCCTTTTCGGGCAGGCCCAGGATCCGGAGGGCGGATTCGTTCGCGTAGAGAACCCTCCCGGCGCCGTCGAGCTCGAGCACCCCCTCCGCCATGCTCGCGATGAGGCTCTCCAGGTGCTCCTTGACCCCGATGAGCTCCCGGATGATCCCCCGGCCGGGCTGATCGTGAAACCCCAGGATCTCCGGCCTGTCCCGGAGGGGCTCGTCGTGGAGGATCGCCAGGATGTTCTTGGAGAGCTCGTTGAAGGGTTCCTTGCGGATGCAGGCGTTGGCCCCGAAGGACCGGAAGTCGAGCACCTCGCCCTCGGAAAGGGCCGTGATGATGCAGATGTAGCTCTGCCCGGCACGGCCGCTCTCGCGGATCAGGCGGCAGAGCCTGTCGCCCGACATCCTGGGCATCACCATGTCGACGAACAGGACGTCGGGGACCCAGGTGTCCAGCAGCTCGAGGGCACCGGCGCCGTCCTGGGCGGTCCGGACCTCGTGCCCGTCACGCTTCAGGAATTTGCCCAGCAGGGCGAGCAGCACGGGATCATTGTCGACAATCAGGATTCGTTTCGGGTTCATGGCCGGTCTGCCGCAGGCTCCTTTCCGGTGGTCGTACGTCTCCGAAGGAATGGCTTGCAAAAGTCAAACCATCTCTGGTGAAAAACAGGCAGACGGTAACAGGTTGATCCGCAGAGGGTTTGCTGCGGCAGGAACAACCCGGAGAGGGACATCGGGCCGGACGGCCCCGTCAGCCCATCAGGGGCTCGATGAGGTTCGCGACGCGCTTCGCAATGGCCAGGCAGGCCGTCAGGCCCGGCGATTCGATCCCGATGAGGTTGACCCAGCCGGGCAGGCCCAGGCGGCTCTCCTCGGAGATGACGAAATCCCGGACGTCCTCCCCCGGCCCCTGCAGCTTGGGCCGGATGCCGCACATGTCGGGCTGCAGGGATTCCTTCGGGAGCAGGGGCAGGTAGGTGACGATGGAGGCGTGGAAGGCATCGCGCTTGCCCTCGTCGACGCGGTAGTCGACGGCCTCGACGTATTCCACGTCGGGGCCGAAGCGCACCCGGCCGCCGAGGTCGATCGTGGCGTGCACGCCGAGGCCCTCGTGCTTCGGCGCCGGCACCGGGTAGACCAGGTGCCGGATCCGCGGCGGGGGCGAGGCGGAGAAGTAGCTGCCCTTGCAGAGCTTCAGGCGGTAACCCTCCGTGTCCACGTCGATGCCGGGCAGGGCGGCCACGCCGTCGGAATGCAGCCCCGCGCTGTTGACGACGACCCGGGAGGTCACGCGGCTCTCCCCGCCGTTGATCTCCAGCTCGTGGCGGAGCCCGTCGTAGTGCGCGGCGGTGACGCAGGAGCGGAACACGGCGGTGACGCCGTTGCCCGTTGCGCCGACGAGCAGGGCGCGCATGAGGGCGTGCGAGTCGACGATGCCCGTCGAGGGCGACAGGAGCCCGGCCTGGGCGAAGACCTCCGGCTCCAGCGAACGGACGACGCGGCCGCTGAGCATGAGCACGTCGTCCACCCCGTTGGCGTGGGCCTTCCCGAGCAGCGCGTGCAGGGCCTCCTCCTCGGCGGCGCCGGCGGCGACGATGAGCTTGCCCGTCCGGCGGCAGGGGATGCCCCGCTTTTCGCAGGCCTCGTAGAGGAGCCTGCGGCCCTCGACGCAGAGCGAGGCCTTGAGGGTCCCCTCGGGGTAGTAGATCCCGGCGTGGATCACCTCGCTGTTGCGGCTGCTCGTCTCCTGCCCGTGGCTCTCGTTTTTCTCCAGCAGCAGGATGTTCCCGTAGTGCCTCGAGAGCTCCTCCGCGACGGCCAGGCCCACCACCCCGGCGCCGATGACGGTGATGTCGAAGGGGTGCGTTTCCATGGGCGCTATTCTATCCGAACGGCCGGACGGTGCAAGGCAAAATGGCGCCGCGGGGAAAACACCGGTTGCCGTTTCGGCGTTCCATGATTAGAATGAGCCATCATGGCTTCGTCCTCCATCCGGATCCGCGGGGTCCGGCAGCATAACCTCAAGGGCTTCGATCTCGACATCCCCCTGGGCCGCCTCACCGTGATCACCGGCGTGAGCGGCGCCGGGAAGTCTTCCCTGGCCTTCGACACCCTCTACGCCGAGGGCCAGCGGCGCTACGTCGAGACCTTCTCCCCCTACGCCCGCCAGTTCCTCGACCGCATGAACCGGCCCCGCGTCGAGCGGATCGAGGGCATCCCGCCGGCCCTGGCCATCGAGCAGGGCGACCCCGTGCGGACCTCGCGCTCCACCGTGGGGACCATGACGGAGATCACGGACTACGCGAAGCTGCTCTACGCGCGCATGGCCGTCCTGACCTGCCGGGGCTGCGGCCAGCCCGTCCGGAAGGACACGGCGCAGTCGATCTTCGAGGCGATCGCGGCCCTGCCCGAGGACAGCCCCGTCGTTGTGACCTTCCCGGCGGAATCGAACGGCGCCCCCTCCGCGCGGGAGAAAACGCTCCGGCGCTCGGGCTTCGACCGCATCCGGAAGGGGGGTGAGATTCTTCCTCTCGAGGAGGGGCGCGGCGAGGCGGTCCTGGACGTCGTGGCGGACCGCCTGATCTTCCGCAGGGCCGACCGCAAGCGCATCGTGGACTCCCTGGAGACGGCCCTGAGGGCGGGCCGGGGGAAGGTGGACGTCCACGCCGGGGGGCGGACGCTCCGGTTCAGCTCGGCCCTCCAGTGCCCGGCCTGCGCCATCGACTACCGGCAGCCCG
>CAYSDD010000130.1:0-3019 GCA_964429555.1 uncultured Syntrophaceae bacterium | reverse complement strand
GGGCTGTCCTTGCGCATGGCGATCCCGTAGGGCTCGTCGGAGATCCGGATGTCGGCGATCTCGAACTGCTCCTTGTTGGGGGCCTTGCCGAGGATGCCGGCCAGGATCGACTCGTCCGTCGTCACGGCCACGACCTTGCCCTGCTGGAGGGCGAGGAAGGCCTGGGGATAGTCGTCGAAGGAGAGGATCGTCGCCTTGGGCAGGGCCTTGGAGGCGTTCTGCTCCGAGGTGGTGCCCTTGGCCGTACCGATTTTCTTGCCGTCGAGGTCGGCGAGGCTCTTCACGGTGCCCTTCTTCACGAGGAACTTCTGACCCGTGAGGAAGTAGGTGTGGGAGAAGTCGACCTGCTTGGCCCGCTCGGGCGTGTAGGTCAGCGTCGCGATGACCAGGTCGATGTTGCCCGCCTGGAGCTGGGGAATGCGGGCCGCCGAGGTGACGCCCTTGAGCTCGAGCTTCACGCCCATCTTCTTGGCGAGGTACGCCGCGAAGTCGACGTCGTAGCCCACGATCTCACGGGTCTTGGGGTCGATGTAGCCGAACCCGGGCGATGCGTCCTTCACGCCCACCACGAGGACGCCCTTCTTCTTGACGAGATCGTAGGTGTCTTCGGCCAGGGCGGCACCCGCCAGTCCGGCCACAACGGCAACGGTCAGTAACAGAGCCAGTGCTTTCTTCATGTGAGTCCTCCTTTTCGGTTGATTCAGGGCTGCTTCACTCTTCACTTTATGAATGCCTGGATGCAGGGCACCCGATAAGGCAGAAGGTAAGAGGGTTGGAAGGTAAGAAGGTTGGAGAAGCGGAGAGTGAGCATTTGGCTAATGGCTTATCCAACTTTCTCACCCTCTCACCTTCTTAACTTCTCTTTTTCCGCAGAAGGCGCCCTCGGTCGACCCCCTAATGCATGGGCGACAGGATCTCCTTCAGGAACTGCTTGGCCCGCTCGTGCTTCGGGTTCTTGAAGAACTCCTCGGGGTGCGCCTCCTCGAGGATCTTGCCGTAGTCCATGAAGACGACCCGGTTGGAGACCTCCCGGGCAAAGCCCATCTCGTGGGTCACGACGACGAGGGTCATGCCCGTGTTGGCCAGGCCCAGCATGACCTGGAGCACCTCGCCGATCATCTCGGGGTCGAGGGCGCTGGTGGGCTCGTCGAAGAGCATGATCTTGGGCTTCATCGCGAGAGCCCGGGCGATGGCCACGCGCTGCTGCTGGCCGCCCGAGAGCTGCGCGGGGTAGGCGTCCCGCTTTTCCGAGAGCCCCACCCGCTCGAGGAGGGACATGGCCAGCTCCTCGGCTTCCTTCTTGTTCATCCCCCGGACCTTGATGGGCGCCAGCGTGATGTTCTTGAGGGTGGTCAGGTGGGGATAGAGGTTGAACTGCTGGAAGACGAAGCCGATCTCGGCGCGCAGCTTCGTGATGTTGGTCTTCGGGTCGCTGAGGTCCATCCCGTCGACGATGAGCTTCCCCTTCTGGATGGGCTCGAGGCTGTTGATGCAGCGGATGAGCGTGGACTTGCCGGAGCCCGATGGCCCGCAGACGACGACCACCTCGCCCTGCTTGACGTGGAAGTTGATCCCGTTGAGCACGTGGAGGTCCTTGAACCACTTGTGGACCTCGATGAACTTGATCATCCGCAAATCTCCCTGTGCGAAACGGCCCGTAACACGAGCGGGCCGCCTCCGAAACGAACGGTACCTTTTATTATCTCGCATCCAAAAAAT
Organism: uncultured Syntrophaceae bacterium; assembly: GCA_964429555.1. Classification (GTDB taxonomy): domain Bacteria; phylum Desulfobacterota; class Syntrophia; order Syntrophales; family UBA2192; genus UBA2192. The sequence continues at coordinate 1,300 of CAYSDD010000130.1, read as the reverse complement.
CAAGGGGATTTTGCGGCGGCGCGGCCCCTCCTGCCGCAGAAGTCGCCGTTTTGCAACGCATTTTACACATGGAACCCTGTGGATGGCCGAGGGAAATGCTTGACAAGGGTGGGGAATTATTTTAATCAGTTCCATCGGACTGCATCGGGCATCTTGCCCCGGGCGCATCGCCCCGGGGTTGCCTGTGGCCGGGTGACGCAGCCGGTCCCTTGTTCGCACAGGATCCAACGTCAAACAAGATAAGGAGGGTTTCGGATGAAGAAGAGAGCATTTCTCGTCGTATCCATCGTCCTGGCGCTGACCCTCGTCCTCGCGGGGACGTCGATCGCCCAGCAGAAGAAGTTCTTCGTCATTTCCACCGGCGGCACGGGCGGCACCTATTACCCCCTCGGAGGCATCCTGGCCCAGGCTTTGACGGAGAAGGTTCCCGAGGTCGTCGTGACCTCCCAGGCGGGGCAGGCCTCGGTGGCCAACTGCAACCTGATCCGCGACAAGCAGGTCGAGTCGGCCTTCGTCCAGAGCAACGTGGCCTACAATGCCTACAACGGCCTCGAGCAATTCAAGGACAAGCCGGCCAAGAACCTCCGCTTCATCGCCTCGCTCTACCCCGAGACGATCCAGATCGTGGCGCGGGCCGATTCGGGCATCAAGACCGTCAAGGACATCAAGGGCAAGAGACTCGTCCCCGGCGACCGCGGCAGCGGAACCGAGGTCGACACCCTCAACGTCCTGGGCGCTTACGGCTTCACCTACAAGGACTTCGCCGGCGTCGACTGGCTCTCCTTCTCGGGCGGCGCCCAGCGCCTCCAGGACAAGCAGGCCGACGTGACCTTCACGACGGCGGGCTGGCCCACGGCGGCGATCACGGAGCTGGCCATCTCCACGAACATCGTCCTCGTGCCGATCGACGAGGCGAAGATCAGGGACCTCACGAAGAAGTTCCCCTTCTACAGCCGGATCGTGATCCCCAAGGGGACCTACAAGGGGCAGGAGAAGGACGTGGCGACGATCACCACGATGGCCCAGTGGGTCGTGGGGGCCGAGGTGCCCGATGAGGTCGTCTACAAGCTGACCAAGGCCCTCTGGGAGCACGGGGCGGCGAAGATGGCCCAGGCCCACGCGCAGGGCAAGAACGTGCAGCCCAAGACGGCGCTGGCCGGCATGGCCATCCCCCTGCACCCGGGTGCGGAGAAGTTCTACAAGGAAGCGGGCATCATCAAGGCGGAGCCCGCCAAGAAGGCGGTGCCCAAGAAGAAATAGGACGCCCTGTTTCCTCGCAGGAGGCAAGCCGGGCACTCCA
>CAYSDD010000129.1:0-3036 GCA_964429555.1 uncultured Syntrophaceae bacterium | reverse complement strand
CGAACTGGTCATCGAAAATGCCTCCCGCGAGCTGAAAAAGCTTTTTCAGCTCATGCGGATCGAGGGGCGTCTCACCATCAGCCGGACCGGGTGGCCCAGCTAGGCGGCCCCTCTCTTCGCATCGCCGGCGGACCCTGCTCAAGGCCCGCCTGGGAAGGACCGCGACGGACTCGACGGCCGGGATCGATGCTGCGCAAGGGCCGACCACGAAGGACAGGAGGGCAGGAAGATGGAAAAGTGGATGGACCTTGCCCGCCATAGTCCGGGATGCCCTTACAAGGGGGTGGCGGTCTACGGCAACGAGGCGGAGCTGGCGAAGCATTACTCCGGGGTTTGCCCCGGGTGCAATGTTCCCGTCAAGTGGGAAAAGGCAGAGAAGGAAACGGGCCGTCCCTCTTCAGGCCCGGTCAAAACGGCCGCTCTGGCCTGACGCCGGTTGACGACGGCACTCCGGCCGGTTCCATGGGAGCCGGCCTTTTTCGTCGGGCCGCCGTCAGCCGTCGTGATCGAAGACGTAGCCCACGGATCGGACGCTGCGGAAGAACCGGGGCCGGTGCGGGTCGTCCTCGAAGTACTTGCGGAACCGCACGATGAAGTTGTCCACGGTCCGCGTCGGCGTTTCCCCCGTGTAGCCCCACCCGATCTCCAGCAGCTCCCGGCGGGACAGGAGCTTTCCGCGGTTGACGATGAAGAGCTTCAGCAGCCGGACCTCCTGTTCCGTCAGCGCAACCTCGCCCACCCGGCAGCGGGCCGTGTGCGTCTCGAACTCGATCGTGTTGCCGCCGAATCGATAGACGGGCCCCACCGCGGCCAGGCCCGCGCGGGCAGGCTCGCCCCCCCCGCCCCAGGCGGCGCGCGTCAGGAGCCGCTCGACGCGCAGCAGGAACTCGTCGAGGTTGAAGGGCTTGGAGAGGTAGTCGTCGACGCCGTAGGCAAGCCCCCGGACCCGGTACTCGGCCTCGCTTTTGGCCGAGAGGATCAGGATGGGAAGCCTCTCGTCCTCGAGCCGGATGCTGCGCAGGATCGACAGGCCGTCGATCCCGGGCAGCATGATGTCCAGGACGATCAGGTCCGGCTTCCACGCCTTCCAGTCCCGGAGGCCCGAAGGCCCGTCGGGGGCGATCTTCACGGCGAAGCCCTTGAGCGAGAGGTTGAGCCGCAGGCCCTCCGCGATGTGCGCGTCGTCCTCGATGACGAGGATCCTTTTCTCCCCGGTCTCTTTCATGCCCTTCCTCCCGCGCGGGTGCCTCCGCGGCCCCGCTCAGACCGCCTGCGCCCGCAGCGGCAGGGTCACGGTGAACACGGACCCCTTGCCCCGGCCCCCGCTTTCGGCCGTGAGCGTTCCCCGGTGGATCCTGGCGATCTGCCGGGCCAGGTAGAGGCCCAGGCCGCTGCCCCGGGCCGTCATGTCGTCCGTCGAGCCGACCCGGTAGAACTTCTTGAAGATCTTCCGAAGCTCCGGCTTCTCGATGCCGATCCCGTTGTCCTCGAACCGGATCTGCACGTCCCTCGCCCGGGGGACGAACCGGATGTCCACCGCGGGGGCGCCGGACTCGTTGTACTTCACGGCATTGGTGAGAAGGTTCATCAGCAGCATGTCGAACAGCGAGGGGACGACGGCGGCCCGCAGCGCGCTTGGTCCCGGGTCATGAATCCGGATCTCTGCGTTGCGGAACAGATCCGCGTTGCGGCGGCAGAACTGCCGGACGGCGTCCGCCGGGTCCGTCTCGACGAAATCCCTGCGAACGCTTCCACTCTCGATCCGCGCCAGCTCCAGGATGCGGTTGATGTTGTCCAGCAGGCGGTCCACGTCCTGGATCATGAAGCCGAGGTACCGGAGACGGTCCTCGCGGGGCAGCTCGTGCTTCGCGAAGGTGTCCAGGTAGAGCTTCAGGGAGGTCACGGGCGTCTTGAGCTCGTGGGTGAAGCTGTTGATGAAGTTGCGCTGCATCCGGTAGAGCTGCAGGGTCTTCTGGTTGTAGATGAAGATGATGAAGACCCCGGCCAGGATGATCGCCATCAGGATGGAGAGCACCAGGATGACGACCCACGTCTGGACCTCGAAGAACTGCGACGGTTCGAGCTGGTAGCGCTGGATGACGGCCGCAAGCCCCGTACTGACCTCGATGTACCAGTAGATGTACAGGGCCAGTGCGGCCGCCAGGGCGACGAGGGAAAACACGAAGACGAAGACGGGATGGTAGAACCACTTGAACCGGTTCACGCGCGCGCTCCAGGCGGGGCGCGATCCTGCCCCGCGCCTCAACGGTACAATGGGGCCCCTTCCCTGTCAACGGGCAAGTCGTTTTGCCGAAAACCCCGCACTGTAAAACTATTGTAAAAGCCCGATTCGCGCTTTCCTTCCCGGGCGGGGAGGTGCATGATTCCCGCAGACACACCGCAGAAAGGAACCCCATGCACCCATCGCATCCCTTACACCCCCGGGGCGGGCAGGCCCGCATCCTGCTCACGAGCGTCTTCGGGCCCTACGCGCAGGACGACGAGTACGGAAGCCGCCGCATCAACCCCATGGAGCTCTACCAGAACCAGGTGACGCGCATTCAGGGGGGCTTCTCCCTGCGGATGTTCCACCCGTCCTTCGCCCTGCGGATGCTGCAGGCCAACATCGACGCCCCGTGCACCGTCCTCGATTACCCGACCCTCGAGGACTTCACCCGCGAGATCCGGGATCACGAATACGACATCGTCGGGATCAGCTCCATCGTCCCCAACACGGGCAAGGTGAAGAAGATGTGCGAGGTGGTCCGCCGGCACCGCCCCGGCGCGGCGATCGTCGTGGGCGGGCACATCGCCGCCCGCGAGGGCCTGGAGCGCATCATCGACGCCGACCACATCGTCAGGGGCGACGGGATCGCCTGGTTCCGGCGCTACCTCGGCGGGGATGCCAAGGCCCCCGTCCGGCACCCCATGGTCTACTCGGGCTTCGGCGCCCGCATCATGGGCATCGACCTGCCGCAGAACCCGGGGCGCACGGCGGCCATCCTGATCCCCTCCGTGGGCTGTCCCGTGGGCTGC
>CAYSDD010000128.1:0-3055 GCA_964429555.1 uncultured Syntrophaceae bacterium | reverse complement strand
GGGTGATCGTCACGATGTTGAGGCGGTAGTAGAGGTCGTCGCGGAACTTCCCTTCCTTGACCAGGGCCTTGAGATCGCGGTTCGTGGCCGCGATGATGCGCGCCCGGACCTTGACGCGGTCCTTGCCCCCGACCCGCTCGAATTCCATCTCCTGCAGCACCCGGAGGAGCTTCGCCTGGAGGTTGACGGACATCTCGCTGATCTCGTCGAGGAAGACCGTCCCCGTGCCGGCCAGCTCGAACTTGCCCAGCTTGCGGCCGATCGCCCCCGTGAAGGAGCCCTTCTCGTGGCCGAAGAGCTCCGACTCGAGCAGGGTCTCCACGATGGCCGAGCAGTTCACGGCGATGTAGGGCTCGTTCTTGGCCGTGTTGTTGTGGATGACCTTGGCGATGAGCTCCTTCCCCGTCCCGCTCTCGCCCTGGATGAGAACGGTGGCGCGGCTCTGGGAGACGACGCCGATCGTCTTGAAGATGTCCCGCATGGCCCGGGTGGAGCCGATGATGTCCCCCACCTTGTAGTCGCGTGCGGATTCCGTGAGAAGGCCGCCGATCTTCTTCTCCGTCTCCAGGGTCTTCAGGGCCTTCTGCAGCGAGACCTCGAGTTCGTCGATGTTGATCGGCTTGTGGATGTAGTCGTAGGCCCCGGCCTTCATGGCGCGGATCGTCGTGTCCATGTCGTGGAAGGCGGTGATCATGATGACCTTCGCGTCCTCGTCGTCCTCCCGGATCTCCTCGAGGACGGTGAAGCCGTCGATGTCGGGCAGGCGGATGTCGAGGATGACGAGGTCGGGCTGGACCTGGACGAACTTGTTGAGGCCGTCGGTGCCCGTCAGGGCCGTGTGGACCTCGTAGCCCTCCTCCGAGAGATAGAGGTCGAGCGACTCGCAGATGGAGCGGTCATCGTCGATGACGAGTATCTTGGCCATGCCGAACCTTCCCTCTCCTCACCCGACGGTCCGCTGCAGCGGCAGGGTGATGATCACGCGCGTGCCCTCGCCCTTGCGCGACAGGATCTCGATCGATCCCCGGTGCTGGTCGATGATCTTCTTGACCTGCGACAGCCCGAGTCCCGTGCCGTACTTCTTCGTCGTGAAGAAGGGGTTGAAGACGTGCGGGAGGGACTCCTCGCCGATGCCGGCGCCGTTGTCCGCGATCTCGACGACCGCCTGTCCCCTCTCCTCCTCGAGCCTCGTCCGGATCGTCAGCAGCCCCTCCTCGCCCATGGCGTCGATGGCATTCAGGTAGATGTTGAGGAAGGCCTGCTGGAGCATGGCCGCGTCGAAGGGCACCGGCGGGAGACGGTCGTCGAGCCGCGTCTGCACGCGGATCCGCTTCTCCTCCACCCCGCGCTCCGCCATGGCCAGGGACGACTCGACGCACATGTTCAGGTCCCCCAGGTGCGCGTCCGGCTCCGTCGGCCGCGCGAAGACGAGGATGTCGCTGACGAGCTTCTCGAGGTGCTCCACTTCCTTCCGGGCGATCTGGAAGCGCTTGAGATCGTTGCCCTCGGGGTTCATGCGCTTCTCGAGGATCTGGAGGCTCATCTTGATCGAGGACAGGGGGTTGCGCACCTCGTGGGCGATGCCCGCCGAGAGCTGCCCCACGGCGGCGAGCTTCTGGCTCTCGTAGAAGCGGTTTTCGAGTTCCTTGAACTCGGTGATGTCGCGCTGCAGCACCAGCAGGCGGTCCGTCCCCTTGATGGGCCTTGCCGTCAGCAGCAGGCTGCGCTTCGTCCCGTCCTTCTCGGCCACCTCGATCTCGAAGGGCGTGAAGACGCCCCGGCGGATCTCCGCCCAGCGCTCCTCGAGGAACTCCCTGCGCTCGGGGGCGACGAATTCCGAGAAGTGCTTCCCCTTGAGCCTTTCGGCCGTGAGCCCCCGCTCCGGGTCGATGTCGCGGCTCATGTACCGCAGGGTCCCGTCGGCATCGAGGACGAGGATGAGGTCCGGCGACGCGTCGAGGACGGACTGGTGGAAGTTGAAGAGCTCCTCCATGTTCTTCCGCAGGAAGATGTTCTCCTCGAGCTCGTTCTTCATCGTCTCGGCGTATTCCTTGAGGCTCAGCTCCATCTCGCGCTCGCGGGTCACGTCCTGGAGCGTCTCGATGGCCGCGATCACCTCGCCCCTCTCGTCGAAGATGGGTGCCGCGAGGAAATAGAGATGGCGCCTCTTCCCGCCGAGATTCGCGTAGAAGTCCGTCGCCTCGTAGGCCCCCTCGATGACGGAGGACTTCTGGACCTTTTTCTTCCCGTAGAATCTTTCCAGTCCCTCCAGGTCCCCGTCCACGATCAGGTCGGCGATGACCGGACGCTTCTCCTTGTAGAAGGGCATCCACTGGTTGTCGGTGCCGATCATCTCCGAGCCCGGGTAGCCGCTCATCGCCGTGAAGGCCCGGTTCCAGAGAATGATCTTGTGGTTTCGGTCGATGACGAAGGTCGGGATCGGCGATCCCTCGCTGATGCCCTCGATGGTCTTGCGCAGGCGGATGTTGGCCTCGAGTTCCCGCTTGAGCGTCTCGGCCTGCTCCTTGAGGGACCGTTCCAGCTCCCGCTCCCGCGTGACGTCCTGCAGGGTCTCCACGGCCGCGATCACCTCGCCCTTGTCGTTTCGGATCGGGGCGGCCAGAAAGTAGAGGTGGCGGCTGCGGCCGCCGAGGTTCTCGTAGTAGTCCGTCGCCTCGTAGGCCCCCTCGATGACCGTGGAGCGCTGCACCTTCTTCTTCCCGTAGAAGGCCTCCAGGCCCCGGGTGTCGCCGTCCACGATCAGGTCGGCGATGACGGGCCGCTCCTCGGGGTAGAAGGGCATCCACTGCTTCTTCGTCCCGATCATCCGGTGCCCCTCGTAGCCGCTCATCTCGGTGAAGGCCCGGTTCCAGAGGATGATCCGGTGATTGCGGTCGATGACGAAGGTCGGGATCGGCGAGCCTTCGATGATCCCCTCGATGGTCTTGCGCAGGCGGATGTTCTCGTCGAGTTCGCGGCGCAGCGTCGCGGCGTTTTCCTCGAGGTGGCGGGCCAGCTCCCGCTCCCGGGTCACGTCCTGGAGCGTCTCGATGGC
>CAYSDD010000127.1:0-3078 GCA_964429555.1 uncultured Syntrophaceae bacterium | reverse complement strand
GCACCCCCGCAAGGAGATCCCGGAAGATATTGGCGCCGAGAACGGCCTCGCCGGTGACGACGCCCAGGTACTCGCGGATGGGCCTGCCCTCGACGCCGGGTGTGGTGGTCACGATCATGGTCTGCCTCCTCGGATGCAATGTCAGCAAGAGAGTCCCACAAAACGCGCCGCCGATCAACCCCGGGGTTTTCAGGTTCCCGCTTGCGCCCCGCCGCCGAACCGGATATAAGCGAACCGCCATCCCGTCGAAAAGGAGATCACCATGCAGAACCGGGCAATGTGGACAGCCCTCGCCTTCGCCGCCCTGATGGCCGTGCTCATCGCCCCCGGGGCCTCGGCACAGCCGGCTGACGCAGGCGGCACCGGCCGGACTTCCGTCTCGCTGTCGATGACGCCGGTCTACCAGTTCGAGTCCGACTTCGACCGCGGCGGAAGCTTCAGCGTGCAGCGCTACGGGTTCAATGTCGACACCTCGACGCCCGTCACGAACACGCTCCGTGCGGGGATCAGCGTGGGCTACGATTTCGAGAAATTCGACTTTTCCGGCACGACGGCCTTCGCGGGACCGGAGCCCTGGAGCGACATCCACCGGTTCTCCGTCGGCCTCCCCGTCAGCTGGCGCACAAGCGAGAGCTGGTCACTCTTCGTTTCGCCCCAGGTCGAGTGGTACGGCGAGTCCGGCGTGGACGACTGGAGCGATGCCCTCGGCTACGGCGCCGTGTTCGCCGTGTCCTACCGCTTCGGCCCCGGCTTCTCCGTGGGCGTCGGGGCGGGCGTCTTCTACCGCGGCGAGGAGACCCGGGGCTTCCCCTATATCGCCATCGACTGGAGAATCACGGAGAATCTCAGGCTGACGAACCCCTTCCGCACGAGCCCGTCCGGACCGGCCGGGCTGGAGCTCGCCTGGCGCCTGGCCGATCAATGGGAGGTCGCCGCCGGGGGCGCCTACCGTTCCTTCCGCTTCCGGCTCGACAACAGCGGTGTGGCTCCGGGCGGGTTCGGCGAGCTGGACCAGACGGTGGGGTACGCCCGGCTGACATACCGGATGGGGAAAGACCTCAAGCTGGATCTCTACGGCGGGGCGGCCTTCAACGGGGAGATGAAGATCGCGGACCGCAACGGCAACGAGCTGGGCTCCGACGACTTCGAAACGGCGCCGATCGCGGGCCTGTCCCTGACGTGGATGTTCTGATCCGCCTCGGCCCGCCGATCCCGCCGGGACGGCCCGGGGCATCGTTCTTGCTTCTGGATCACCCTGTCCCCGAACCCTTGCCGGTCCGGCCGGCGAAATTCACCGGGGCGAGGTGATCCATGCCCAGCCGAATCCTTGCAGCCGTCCTGCTGGCATTGTTCACCGCGGCCTGTTCGGGCGTGAAGGACGAGCCGCTGCCGCTGAGCCGCGAGAACATCGAGAAATACGCCGCCGCCGTCAGCAGCAGTGCCCGGAGGCTCGAGCCCGGTTCGGGCAGCGTCATGGAACGGGTCGACGCCCTCTACCGCTCCCCCCTCGAGAAACAGCTCGGCTACAGCTTCGACCGGACGCTGCGGCACTACTTCGTCCACCGCGCCGGCATCGCGGCGGACCCCGAGTCCCGGGCCTTCGCCGAGCTGATCGTCCCCGGGGCCCAGGCCGTCCTCGTGAACGCCGACGAGGCCGCTCGGGCCGGGATGATCTCCATGCGGACCCGGGACCTGCTCTCGCTCCTCGCCAAGTTCCGCTGCGACCACGCCCAGCTCCTCAGCAGCGGGGAGTGGGAACGGATGTCGGAATTCCTGGGCCTCGTGTCCGAGTGCTCGAGCCTCGACGGCGGGGCCTGCACGGCGGGCACCCTGATGGAGACGGCGCTCAGGCAGGGCATCGTCGGGCCGGAGGAGCCCGGCACGGGTTCGGGCGGCGACCCCCGGCCCGCGGGTGACATCCGGGGCGCCCTGTACCGGAAATTCAACCTCGCGCGCTGGGACGGGACCGGCCTGTTCATCGGCCCCGACGCCGAGGAGATCGAGGCCTCGAGCCTCCTGGACGACCCGGAGCGGCCGTTCACCGTCAACGAGCGGGTCGCCTACTTCGCCGACCAGTTCACGAAGATGGTCCGGGAAGAGCAGGCCCTGGCGCCCGGCCGCCATGCCCCCGCGGAGCGCCGCGCCGCCGCGCAGGACCGTTCCTGACCGGGGCCCGGCGGCAGGCCACCCCGGCGCGTCTTGACAGGCGCCGCAATCCGACCTAGAGTGCGGCTGGATGTGCGACGCCCGGCCGAAGGCCCTGCATGGACTGCGGAGATCGACTGCGGGGACGGGCCGCGGATCGATACGGAAGGAGGGATCTGTCATGGCGCTCGACCTGTCGGCCATCGGCCGCCCCATCGGCTCCATCGTCCGGGAATACGGCTGGAAGGACGTGATCCTCTACGCCCTCGCGGTGGGGGCGGGATTCGACGAGCTGCAGTACACCTGGGAGAAGGATCTCAAGGTCATCCCCACCTTCTCCGTGGCGGCGATCTTCGACTTCTTCTGGGCCGTGGCAAAGCACTCGAACCTCAACCCCCGGGGTGCCCTGCACGGCGAGCAGGAGATCCTCTTCCACAACCCCATTCCCGTCTCGGGGACCCTGACCACCCACGGGGCGATCACGAACATGTTCGATAAGGGGCCCAAGGGCGCCGTCATCCGCGGCGAGAGCGTCACCGTCCACTCCAACGGGCTGCGTCTCTACACCAACATCATGAGCATCTTCAGCCGGCTCGACGGCGGCTTCGGAGGACAGGAGGGGTTTTCGCGCACCGTCGAGTTCCCCGGCCGCGGCCCCGATTTCGCGGTCGACGCCCGTCCCTCGCCCGACCAGCCCCTGCTCTACCGCCTCACGGGTGATTACTTCGCCCTGCACGTGGACCCCGCGTTCGCCCGGGCCTCGGGCTTCGAGAAGCCCATCATGCACGGCCTGTGCACCCTCGGGTTCGCCTGCCGGGCGCTCCTGCAATGCCTCACCCCCGGCGAGCCCGAGCGCACACGGCGCATCGCCTGCCGGTTCACGCGGCCCCTCTACCCCGGCGAGCCGATCCGGACGCTGATCTGGAAAACGGG
>CAYSDD010000126.1:0-3095 GCA_964429555.1 uncultured Syntrophaceae bacterium | reverse complement strand
TTTCCGGTTCTTGATCTCGCGGGGAGTAAAGGTCGTCATCGGTCAGCCTCGTTTCCTGGTCGTTCGAACCGCACCCGCTGCACGGCGCGGCCGCCAGGGGGTTCATTCTTACCCTTTCTTCGGCCGCCGGGGGCGAATTCTTTAGCGGAATCCGGCCCCGAGAATGGGCTTGACAGACCGGGCAAACCGTGGTGTAATCCGCGCACTTCGTGAAGGGAAGATGCCGCGATGGCAAACCGGATGGGCATCCGTTTCCTGGGCTGGTGGTGGTGGACCCAAAAGAGCGCATCGGTCTGCCCATCGTAGAAAACAGCGGCACGAAGTAGACAGCCGGAAGCAAGCCATGGGTGGATCACTCGCCGCCCATGGCTTTTTTTGTATCGAGAAGGCCGCGGGGGCGGGACACCCGGCGGCCTTTTTTTTGACCCTGCAAAATCCCAGGAAGGAGGAGACAGCGTGATGAAGAAGCGGCAGTCATTCCAAAGATGGTTCATCGTCGGGGTCGCGGCGGCCCTGCTGATGGGAGCGGCGGCAATCGCGGGACCCGCATCGGCCACCGAGGGCGGCGGCGGGGCCTACCCGAACGGCGCGGAGGACTTCATGGCAGGGGCGCTCCCTCCGCCCGGGACGTATTTCAAGAACTACCTGACCTACTACACGGCCTCGAAGTTCAAGGACAACAACGGCAACGACCTCATCCCCGACTTCAAGCTCAAGGTCGCGGCCGACGTGCTCCGATTCATCTACGTGACCGACTACAAGGTCTTCGGGGCCAACTGGGCCGTCCACGCCTTCATCCCGGTTGCCTACCAGGATGTGACGCTCGGCGGCCGTGACGATGACCGGTTCGGGCTGGGCGACATCATCGTCGACCCGATCATCCTCGGCTGGCACTCCAAAAATTTCCACGTCACGGCGGGCCTCGACATCTACATCCCCACGGGGAGCTACAACCAGGACCGCCTGGCCAACACCGGCCGCAACTACTGGACCTTCGAGCCCGTCCTCGGGTTAACCTACCTGAGCGACGGCGGCTTCGAGATCTCGGCCAAGTTCATGTACGACTACAACACGGAAAACGACGACACGAAGTACCAGTCGGGCCAGGAGTTCCATTTTGACTACCTGATTGGCTACCACATCGGCAAAGAGTGGGCTGTGGGCATCGGGGGATACTACTACTACCAGGTGACCGAGGATGAGCAAAATGGCAACAAGGTGGGCTCCGACGGGTTCGAGGGGCGGGTCTTCGCCATCGGCCCCGTTGCGCAGTACAACTACAAGAACATGAGCTTCACGGCAAAATGGCAGCCCGAGTTCGAGGCCCGCAACAAGCCCGAGGGCAACAAGTTCTGGTTCAACTTCGTCTACGCGTTCTGAGCGGCAGGGGCCGCCCGCGCTGCGCGGGCGGCCCTTTCGCCTTCGAAAATCGCTTGAAATCCCGGATCGATTCGTTTAGGGTACGGCGGCAGACAGGCGCTTTTACGGCTCAGCACGCCATGGCCCTTGCGGCCTGGCCGATACAGATCGACGAGAGGCGCCTTTTGTGCGCCCGGCGCGCGCACGGGCCGCGCCGAAACGGGGCAGCGGGGTTTCCAGCGAGTGACACCGGCGAAAAAAGTTCTCGGCCCGGCCATCCTCGTCGTCGCAGTGGCCTCACTGCTCGCCGCCCTTCTTTTCCTCGGTGCCTCCCCCGGGCCCGATCCCGCAAAACCCCCCGAAACACGGGAAATGAAAAACCTGCTGCGCTTCGGCGGCATGGTCCAGAAGGGGCAGTCGCTCCACGAGATCTTCAGGCGCCACGAACTCGACCCCCGGCAGCTCTTCCCCGTCAAGGAGGCCCTGGCCGGCGTCCACAGCCCCAGGGAGTTCCGTGCGGGCCGGCCCTACGAGATCCAGGTGGACCCGCAGAAGGGCCTGCACGCCTTCCTCTACTGGGCAAGCGACGACGCCCTCGTGCGGGTCACACGCGAGGGCGAAGTCTACCGGGCCGAGAAGCTCAGCATCGAGTACGACCGGAGGATCCTCTGCCTCGAAGGCGCAATCGAGGACAACCTGATCGCCTCCATGGGCGGCGGGCAGCAGAACCTGCTGCTGGCCCTCAGCCTCTCGGACATCTTCGCCTGGGACATCGACTTCACCACGGCCCTGCGCAGGGGCGACACGTTCCGCCTGCTCGTCGAGGGGCTCTACCGCGACGGCGAGTTCAGGAAGTACGGCAATATCCTCGCCGCCGAGTTCGTCAACGACGGTGTTCCTTACCGTGCCTACCGGTTCGAGAGCGACGGGAAGGCCGACTACTACGACGCCGAGGGCCGCTCGCTGCGCAAGGCCTTCCTCAAGGCGCCGCTGAGCTTCCGGCGGATCAGCTCCGGATTCTCGAAGTCGAGGCTCCACCCGGTCCTCAAGATCCGTAGGGCCCACAACGGCACGGACTACGTGGCCCCGAAGGGCACGCCCGTCTCGGCCATGGCCAACGGCCAGGTCGTCGCGGCGGGCTGGCAGGGCGGCTACGGCAAGCTCGTCGTCATCCGCCACCCCAACGGCTACAAGACCTACTACGGTCACCTCTCGGGCTTTGCGAAGGGGATTCGAAAAGGCGCGAGCGTCGCCCAGGGGCAGCTCGTCGGGCATGTCGGCGCCACGGGCCTGGCCACGGGCCCGCACCTGCACTTCGAGATGCGCGTCAACGACCGGCCCGTCAACCCCCGCAAGGTGGTCATCCCCCCCGGCGAGCCCGTGCCCGAGTCGCTGCTGGCGGCCTACAGGGCTGCCCGCGATGAGCTGGCGGGCCGCCTCGCCTCGGCGCCGCCGATGCGCTTCGCCGCCCTGTCCCGCTAGCGCGTTCCCCGGCGATCTTGCTCGAAAGCGGCCGCCTCCCGGTGAAGCGTTCTTCCCCGTGCCGCTTTCCGCATCCCGCCTTACCGTTTCCGTGATGATTCCCCTCGATGCCCGCCGCGGTGCGGTGACCTTCATCCTTGTCATTTCCGGCGATTTGGTTTATGGAAGCAGAGGAACGAACGTACCGCCCCCGGGGGGAGACATGGCCCGAAAGATCGCCATCACGAACCAGAAGGGCGGCGTGGGCAAGACCA
>CAYSDD010000125.1:0-3118 GCA_964429555.1 uncultured Syntrophaceae bacterium | reverse complement strand
ACCGAAAGCCCCCGACGCGACGGCGGCGCCGGCGCCGCCCGCGGAACCGAAGGGTGAGGAGCCGACCTTCCTGTCCAAGCGCTGGCAGCTCGACGAGAAGAGCCGGCAGAGGCGCTATGCGATCATGTCCCACCGGCAAAATTACATCCTGCCCTACACCTACAACTTCCACCAGGAGAAGGCGACCTACGAGTCGGCCAACCCGAACACGGAAATCCAGGACGCCGAGGCCAAGTACCAGATCAGCCTCAAGGTCAAGCTCTGGCAGGACATCCTCGGGACGCCGATGGACCTCTGGTTCGCCTACACGCAGATGTCCTACTGGCAGGTCTACAACACGGAGTTCTCCTCGCCCTTCCGGGAGACGAATTACGAGCCGGAGATCCTCCTCAACTACCGGACCAACACGGATCTCCTGGGCCTCGTGCGAAGCCGGTTCATCCAGGCGGGCCTCAACCACCAGTCCAACGGCCGCGGCGAGCCCCTCTCGCGCAGCTGGAACCGCATCGTGGCCAACTTCGGCTTCGAGCGCGACGTCTTCAACGCCCAGATCAAGACCTGGCTCCGCATCCCCGAGAGCGCCGACAAGGACGACAACCGGGACATCGAGTCCTTCCTGGGGTACGGGGAGCTCTGGCTGGGCACGGTCTGGCGGGATTTTCACCTGGCGCTCATGCTCCGCAACAACCTGCGCCTCGACGACAACCGCGGCGCCATGCAGTTCGAGCTGAGCTTTCCCCTCATCGAACACATCAACGGCTACGTGCAGTATTTCGTCGGCTACGGCGAGAGCCTCATCGACTACAATCACTACACGAACCGCATCGGCGTCGGCATGATGTTGAAGGACTGGTAGGGGGACGGCATGGTGGAATCGGCTTTTCTGCGAGGCGCCCGGCTCCGGCTCGCCTGCCTGGGCCTGGGCGCCGCCCTTGCGCTCCTGCCCGCCGGGGCCGCCGCGGATGTCGATTACACCGTCCTCGCGGATCAGGTCGCCAAAGAGATCAACCTGGCCCGGACGAACCCGGGGGCCTATGCCGCCTGGCTCAAGGGGCAGCGGCCCTGGTACCGGGGCACGCAGCTCAGGCGTCCCGGCCAGACGCCGATCCGGACGAAGGAGGGCCTTGCGGCCGTCGACGAGGCCATCCGCTGGCTCGAGAAGCAGCGGCCCGTGGGCGCCCTGGGACTCTCGCGCGGACTGTCGCTCGCCGCCCGCGACCTCGTGGCGCCCCAGGGGGCAGCGGGCGGTTTCGGCCACACGGGACCCGACGGCAGCACACCCTCGCAACGCATCGAACGCCACGGCCGATGGGAGTCCGTGATCGGGGAGAATGTCGCCTACGGCCAGCGGACGGCCCGCGACGTGGTGGCGGCCTTCATCGTCGACGACGGCGTGCCGGGCCGCGGGCACCGGAAGAACCTCTTCAACGCCGCGTTTCACGTGATGGGCATCGATTGCGGGCCCCACGCCGCCTACGGCGTCACCTGCGCGATCACCTTCGCGGGCGCATTCCACGAGAAGACCGGCCCCTGAAGGCATCCGCCCGGCCTCCGCGCCGAACGCCCTCCCCCGCCACGCCTACGGACCCTGGCGGCACCGCTCGCCGTAGTGCCTGAGCGGCAGCACGAGCCCGAAGAAGGGCACCAGGTACATGGCCGCCGTCATCGTCTCCCGGGGCCCGAAGAACTGGGCCGAGAAGACGATCATGAGGACGTTGTTCATGTGCGCGATCATGACGGCGCCCGCCAGGCGGTCTTCCACGGCGCTGCGGCGGAAGAAGAGGATGCCCGCGGCGGCGTAGAGCGCCGACAGGGCGATGCCGACGAGAACCGCCTCCCCGATGAGACCGGGGTCGTTGTAGAAGACGTCGGCATACTTCGAGAAGACCCCGAGGTTGATGCAGGCGAACAGGACGAGGTTCACGGGGTAGGCGCGGCGGTTCGCGGCCTCGAGCAGCCGGGGCGCGGCGCGCCGGAGGCCTTGCACGGCGGCGATGGGGACGAAAATGGCCAGCGCCAGCACGCGGAGCATGTCCCAGAAGGACAGCTCCACACTTCTTGCGAGGACGATCTCCACCACGGCCGGAAGGCTGAAGGGCACCAGGAGCGACGTGATGACGGTCACGACGAGGACCCGGGCGCTGTTTCCGCCCACGAGGTTCGACATGAAAGGCGCCACGACGCCCGTGGAGACCGCCGTCAGCAGGAGCGCCGAGAGGGCGTAATCGGGCAGGACGACCCGGAACAGCCCGTAGAGGACCAGGGGCAGGACGAGCATCTTCAGGAAGACGAGGGCCAGCAGCGGAAAGCCCGCCAGGCGCAGGGCGTCCCGGACCGCCTCGAGCCGGATGGAGAGGAAGCTCATGAAGAAAAGGGCCATGAGGCACGCGAGCGGGTAGGGCTGCAGGAAGGCAAAGACCCCCGGGCAGCAGATGCCGGCCGCCATCGACGAGAACACGACGGCAAGCAGCAGGATGTCTCTCGGCCGGAACGGAAGCGCCATGGCGGGGTGCCTACTCCGCGGCCTGCGGACGGCGGCGGACGATCTGGTTGCCGATGACCGTGAAGACCGTCTCGCCCCTCTGGTTCCGTGCGGAGTAGCGGAAGCGGACGATGCCGCGGTCGCCGGCCTTCGAGGGCCTGCGCTCGAGCACCTCGCCCTCGGCCCGCAGCGTGTCGCCGGGGCGGACGGGCCTGAGCCACCTCAACTCGTCGAACCCCGGGGACCCCAGGCTGTTCTCCGCGTTGAGGGCGCCCGTCATGAGGAACAGGCGGAAGGTCAGGGCGATCGTGTGGATCCCGCTCGCGATGAGCCCCCCGTAGGGGGTCGCCTTCGCCGCCTCGGCGTCCACGTGGAAGACCTGCGGGTCGAAGTGCATGGCGAAGTCGATGATCTGCCCCTCCGTCACCGTCATCCCCGGCGACTGGAAGCGGTCGCCGACCCTGAAATCGTCAAAATAGAGCGTTTGCATTCCTCCCACTCCCTTTCCGGGGCCCCTATTCCCTCCCTGCAGAGCCGGGTCGCCCCCGGGGAGGCTTTTCTATACCATCACGCCCCTTGTCGAATCCACGCTTTCTTTGTGCGGCGAATCCTCCGGTCAGCCCCCGCGGACAAGGG
>CAYSDD010000124.1:0-3144 GCA_964429555.1 uncultured Syntrophaceae bacterium | reverse complement strand
TCGGGAGGCAGCGACGCGGGCAGCTGCAGCGGAGGCGTGATCCAATATGCCTCCGATTACATTCGCGACACGGGACTGCCGCTGGAGAGCTGCTATCCCTACACGGCAACCGACGGCACCTGCGGGAGCGCCTGCGGGACCTACAACACGGACACTTACCGGATCGCAAGCTGGGCCTACGTGACGACCACGTCCCCCACGGTCAGCGCCATCCGGAGCGCACTGCTGAATTATGGGCCGTTGGTTACAACGATGGATGTATATGAGGACTTCTATGCCTATTCGAGCGGGGTATACACCTACACATCGGGGGCCTTAGAGGGCGGGCACGCGGTTCTCATCGTCGGCTACAGCGACGCCGGCCAGTACTTCATCGTCAAGAACAGCTGGGGCTCCGGATGGGGGGAGTCGGGCTATTTCAAGATCGCTTATTCCCAGCTCGATACGGTCGTTGATTTCGGGGATTACACTCTTCGATACAAGGGTGCGTCCTGCAGTTACCTGACCACTCCCGACAGCCAGTCTTTCGCCTCCACAGGGGGGTCGGGCAGCGTGGACGTCTGGACACAGAGCGGCTGCTCCTGGTCGGCCTCGAGCAACGTCGTCTGGGCAACGACTTCCGCCGGCGGCTCGGGGGAGAGCGGATCGGCCTCGTTCAGCGTTCAGGCCAACACCGGGGCAAAGGCGAGAACGGGGACACTGACGGTTGCAGGCCGGACCCATACCATCACCCAGGCCGGTATGCCGCCGACCATAACGGGCCGCAGCCCGGCGAGCGGGGCCACGGGGGTTGACCCCAGCACGACGATCACCGTGAATTTCAGCGAGACGATGAACCCCGCAACCATTCATGCCTCGTCCTTCAGGCTCACCCAGGGCGGGTCTGCGGTTTCGGGGACGGTGAGCCCGGGTTCGCTCAGCGGCACCTTCACCCCGTCGAGCAGCCTGACGCCGGGGACGACCTACACGGTGACCGTCACGACGGCCGTTCAGGATGACGAGGGGGTGCCCCTTGCGTCGGAGAATACCTGGAGCTTCACGACCGCCGGCGCGCCCCCCGTCACGGGCAGCGGCGGAGGCGGGGGAGGCGGCGGGTGCTTCATCGCGACGGCGGCCTTCGGCTCGGCGCTCGAGCCCAGGGTGGTCACGCTGAAGCAGTTCCGCGACGTCTACCTGATGCCCTCGGCCTCGGGCCGGGCCTTCGTGGAGCTCTACTACGCCCTGTCGCCCCCCCTGGCGGATCTCATCGCCGCCGACGAGGGCCTGCGGGCGGGGGCAAGGGCCGTGCTCGCGCCCGTCGCGGAGGCGAGCGACGCCCTGCTGGGCGCGGGAACCCGGACCGTCGGGATCTTCGGCTGGCTCGGCGCCGCCGCCATCCTGCTCTGCGGCGCCGGGAGGCGGAAACCGCCGCCCCCGGAAAAAAGTCATTGACAAACAACGCGGCACGCTTTATTCTCCGACAACATTCGAAAGGTTGCGATTTCGGCATGAAGAGCAGCATCGGCATCATCATCCCCATTATTATCGACATAATCGGCATACGTCCGGGAGGCGTAGGGGGCTGATGATGGCTTGATGCAACAATCGGAAGGAATCACCCAATCCGTTATCAGGCTCCCTGGTAACGGATTTTTTATTGTAAGGGGGACGGCGGAAGATGGACAACAGAGCGGTTCTGATCTATGACACGACCCTGCGGGACGGCACCCAGGGCGAGCAGGTGAACTTCACGGCCGAGGAGAAGCTCCGCGTGGCCCGGCGCCTCGACGAGTTCGGGATCGCCTACATCGAGGGGGGCTGGCCCGGCTCGAACCCGAAGGACATGCGGTTCTTCGAGCTGGCCCGCCGGGTGAAGTTCAAAAACGCCAGGCTGGCCGCCTTCGGGAGCACGCGGAGGGCCCACACCGCGCCTTGCGAGTGTCCCAACGTGCAGGCCCTGCTCGAGGCGCAGACCCCGACGGTGACGATCTTCGGCAAGAGCTGGGACTTCCATGTCCGGGAGATCCTGAAGGTCTCCCTGAAGGAGAACCTCGCCATGATCGGCGAGACGGTCGCCTACCTCAAGTCGAAGAAGAAGGAGGTCATCTACGACGCCGAGCACTTCTTCGACGGCTACCGGGCAAACCCCCGCTACGCCCTGCAGACGCTCGAGGCCGCCTTTGCGAACGGCGCCGCGATGATCGTGCTGTGCGACACCAACGGCGGGACCCTCCCCTCGGAGATCGCCCGCGCGGTGGACGAGGTCGCCGCCCTGATCCCGCGCGATCGCCTGGGCATCCACACCCACAACGACGGCGGGCTGGCGGTGGCCAACACGCTGGCGGCCGTCGAGAGGGGCGCGCGCATGGTCCAGGGGACGATCAACGGCTACGGCGAGCGCTGCGGCAATGCCGATCTCGTCCCCATCATGGCCAACCTGGAGCTCAAGATGGGCAAGACCTGCCTGCCCGAGGGCGCCCTGAAGGACCTCACGCGGCTGTCGCTCTTCGTGAGCGAGATCGCCAACATCACCCCCCTGAACTCGCGGCCCTTCGTCGGCCGCAGCGCCTTCGCCCACAAGGGCGGCGTCCACGTCCACGCCGTGCTCAAGAACACCGGGGCCTACGAGCACGTCCCGCCCGAGAGCATCGGCAACCACCGCCGGGTGCTGGTCTCGGACCTCTCGGGCAAGAGCAACATCGAGTACAAGGCGGCCGAGATGGGCCTCTCGCTGGGGGACGACGACGCGCGCAGCCGCCGCATCGTCGAGGAGATCAAGCACCTGGAAAACGAGGGCTACAGCTTCGAGGCCGCCGACGGGTCGCTCGCCCTGATCATCCGCAAGGCCACGGGCGAGTTCGAGGAGCCCTTCCATCTGGAGTGCTTCCGTGTTATAAACGAGAAGCAGGGCAACGAGCCCTCCCGCGCCCAGGCCCTCATCAAGGTCATCGTGGGAAAGGACACGGAGATCACCGCCGCCGAGGGCAACGGGCCGATCAACGCCCTGGACAACGCCCTGCGAAAATCCCTCGTGAAATTCTACCCCGAGCTCAACCGCATGCACCTCACCGACTTCAAGGTGAGCATCCTCGAGGGCAGCGAGGGCACGGCGGCGAAGGTGCGCGTCTTCATCGAGTCGCGCGACGACAAGGACATCTGGAGCAC
>CAYSDD010000123.1:0-3168 GCA_964429555.1 uncultured Syntrophaceae bacterium | reverse complement strand
GGCCTCTGCCCCGACCGGGCGGCCTGGTGCCCCGGCTACCCGGGGGGCGAGGTGCGCTATACCTCGACGGGCCACCTCAACGACCCCGTGCCGATCTACGCCATGGGGGACGGGGCCCTGACGAGGCACCTGCGGCAGTTCCAGGGCGGCTGGTACCCCTGCACGCCGCTCATCGACAACACCCACCTCTTCCACGCCATGACCAACGCCGCGGGCATCCCGCAGCCCTCGCCGCTCAGGGCCGTCGTCACCCGGCCCACGGTCTGCCCGGGCGGTCAATGAACAGGGCCCCCGCGTTCCCCCTTTATCGGCCGCAGCCCCAACGCCCGCCCCGCGTCATCGCCGTGTAGCGGCCCGGCACCCTGCGCCCGGCCGGTCTTCTTGCTTTTGCCCGCCCGCTGCGTATATTGAGTATAGAAAACAGAACTTGCCCCCGGATCCTGTTCCCGATCCGTATCCGATCTCGCTTCCCGTCCCCCTTGCATCGACGCCGCGTTTCCCTTTCCGCCGGAATGGTCCTTGTTCCTGCGGTGTTTCCCGGGCGGGCACAGGTCCCCGGCGGGCCCGAGGAGGTGTCGCCATGACATTGAAGTGTGTCGAATGCGGCAAGATCACCCTGAAGCTCAATGCCCAGAACAAGTGCGAGGAGTGCGCCCGGAAGGAGGAATCGCTGAAGTCCTACTTCACGAGGCTCCTCTTCGTCAACGAGAGCTGCGCGAGGCTGGTGCCGGCCACTTGACGGCCGCCGGCCCGGCGCTTGAACCATGGACCGGCCTGTGCGGTTCAAAGGGGGACCCCGGCCCGCAGCCTCACCGATTTGAAAGGAGGTAAGGGGTCATGAAAAGCGCATCCAAGGAGATTCTGCGATTCTGGAAAACCCAGTGGGAGGCCTACATGAAGGCCATGTCGGCCATGCAGGAACAGGGGGAGACGATGCTGGAGATGATCCAGAAAAGCGGCGTCCTGCAGGAAGGGTCGCAGAACATGATCCGGGAGTGGGCGAAGAAGTACAAGGCAATCCAGAAGACGTATCTCGACGCGGTCGAGGATCACTTCGAGAAGCTCGAGGACATCATCGAGGGCGTTCCCTGATCCGTGGACCGTCGCGCGCCGCGGTCGTCATCGGGCCCGCAGCGGGTCAAGGGGGATCCCGGCGCTCTTTCCCCCTTGCCCGCTTCTGTTTTCCGGGGCCGCTCAGTCCACCAGCATCAGGCAGTAGAGGTTCTGCGTCTCCGTCTTTTCCCGCAGGGTCTGGATGAAGAACCCGTTGTTGCGCGCCGTCTGGTACACGTCGATCCCGCAGGACTCCATCGAGGGCCTGGCCTTGCCGGGCTGCAGGCAGGGCGCGTCCTTGACCTTCGAGCATTCCTTGCACAGGGGGCAGGGGCCCGCGAGGTAGACGAAGGCCTTGTAATACCCGTCCTTGAAGAGCTCCCCCTCCATCTTCACGAGCAGGTCGAAGAGGGCCATGTTGCGCTTGCCCCGCTCGGGCGTCCGGGGGGCCTCGATATGAAAGAGGATGGCCCGCCGGTAGCAGTCCAGCACCCTCCGGGTCTCCTCCGGGGTGGGGGTGGTCGGCGGGCAGCAGTGGCTGATCCGGTAAGGGCAGCCGAAGAGGCACTTCATCCGCACCCACGCCGCCGTGACCACCGTGCTCGGGTGGATCACCTTCGCGTGGGTCACGCCTTCCGCAACGGCCTTCTCGCAGTACTTCTCCAGGTCGGCAGTCTGCATGGCATTCCCTCCTTTTCCGGGCGGACCGTGAAGCCGCCCGTCCGGTCCCCGCTTCGACTCTCATATAGAAAACGGGGCGCTTTGTCAAAGGCGGCCCCGGCCTCGCCGCCCTTGCTTTTCCGCGCCGATCGGGATACGAAGGGAAACCATGCATGCCCTCGCCCGATGGGTTCTGCCCTGGATGCTGCTTTTTCTCCTTGCCGCCCCGCGGCCCCTGCGCGCCGAGGGCGAGCTGCGCCTGGCCGACCTGGGCGATTTCCGCCTCGAGAGCGGCCGGGTGATCGAGGAGTGCCACGTGGGCTACCGAACCTTCGGCACACTCGACCCGGGCCGGTCCAACGCGATCCTCTTCCCCACGTGGTTTTCCGGCACATCGCAGGATCTTGTCGATCTGGGGTTCATCGGGCCCGGAAAGCTCGCCGACACGTCGCGCTGGTTCGTCGTGGCCGTCGACGCCCTCGGAAACGGCGTCTCCTCCTCCCCCTCCAACAGCAGGAAACAGCCCGGCCGGGCCTTCCCCGCGTTCACCGTGCGGGACCTCGTGAGGGCCCAGCACCAGGTGCTGACCCGATACCTGGGACTCGAGCGGCTGCACGCCGTCATCGGCATCTCCATGGGGGGGATGCAGGCCTTCCAGTGGACGACGTTCCGGCCGGGCTTTGCGCAGAGGGCCGTTTCCATCATGGGCACGCCCCGCGCCTCCCCCGCCGATGTCGCCCTCTACGACGCGGGGCTCCGTGCCCTGGATGCCGCGGGCGCCGTCCGCGACGGCGAAACCCCGGGGCCGGAGACCCTGGCCGTCCTGCTTGCCCTCCTGGCCCTGACCCCCGAGTATGACCTGCAGCAGCTCGCCCGGCTGGACGGGGCCGGCGCCATGGCGCGGGTACGGGAGATCCTTGCGCATCACAACCTCACGGACTGGGCCCGGCAGCTCGGGGCGATGATCGGGCACGACATCTACAGGGGCTCTGCCGCGTCGGAAGGGGCGGCCGCCGGGGCCATCCGCGCAAAGCTCTTCGTCGTGGTCTCGCGCTACGACCTCCTGGTGGACCCGCGACCCGCCCTGGCCCTCGCCGGTGCCCTGAAGGCGCCGACCCTGGTGCTCGAGGGCGAAGGCGGGCACTTCAGCGTCCTGGGCGAGAGGGAGGCCGTCGCGAAGGCCGTCTCCGCGTTTCTCTCGCGAAGGGATTGAGGCTGCGGCTGGGCATTGCCCCTCGAGGCGTCATGGCGGCGCACGGCGCAGCTGTCCGTCGCAGCGCAGACGAGTCTCGAGAAGAGCAACAGGGAATTGACGGTACGGACGATTTGACGTAATAGGCTTTCGAGACGTCCTTGCGATCATGAATCAGCCGCTCTGGAAATTCCGCCCCATGTCGCGGGGCGAGATCAACGTGGACCCCATCGAGGGGGAGTTCTTCTCCACCGAGGTCCTGG
>CAYSDD010000122.1:0-3211 GCA_964429555.1 uncultured Syntrophaceae bacterium | reverse complement strand
CCGTCTACCGCCTCGGCACGCCCGAGGAGGGCAACGAGCGCATCGCCGTCCTGCTCAGCGACGAGAGTCTCGAAGATCTCGACTGCTCGACGCTCTGCATCAGCCGGGACAACGTCCTGTACTGCACGGTCAAGCCCGACGGCCACCCGGCCCGATTCCTTCGGTCGAGCTACTACCAGATCGCCGAAGCGTTCGAATACGACGAGTCCCGGGATTCCTACTATCTTCCCCTGAACGGCAAGCGGTACTACATTCAGCAGCGCGACGGCGCCTGAGCGGCGCGGCGCGCATCCGGTACCCCCGCAGAGCGACTGACCGATTGGAGGCATGCATGCTGGAAACGGATATCAAAATGGCCCTGACCTTCGATGATCTTCTGCTCGTCCCGGCGGAATCCACGATCCTGCCCAAGGACGTGGACACGAGGACGAACCTCACGAACACGATCGTGATGAACATCCCCATCGTCAGCGCCGCCATGGACACCGTGACGGAGTCCCAGACCGCCATCTGCATGGCCCGCGAGGGCGGCATCGGCATCATCCATCGCAACATGAGCATCGAGCGGCAGGCACTCGAGGTCGACAAGGTCAAGAAGTCCGAGAGCGGCATGATCGTGGACCCCATCACGATCGGGCCCGAGCAGAAGGTGAAGGACGCCCTCGAACTCATGAGCCGCTACAAGATCTCCGGGGTCCCCGTCGTCCAGGGCCGCCGCCTCGTGGGGATTTTGACCAACCGCGACCTGCGTTTCGAGACCAACCTCGAGCAGCCCGTCTCCAGCGTCATGACGAAGGACCGGCTCGTCACCGTGTCCCAGAACATCAGCCTCGAGGACTCGAAGAAGCTCCTCCACAAGCACCGCATCGAGAAGCTGCTCGTCGTCGACGATGACTTCTGCCTCAAGGGCCTCATCACGATCAAGGACATCGAGAAGATCCAGAAGTACCCCAATGCCTGCAAGGACCAGCTCGGTCGCCTGCGGGTCGGCGGCGCCGTGGGGATCACCGACCGGGAGGCCCGGGTCCAGGCCCTCCTGGCGGCGGGCTGCGACGTGATCTGCATCGACACCTCGCACGGGCACTCCAAGGGCGTCCTTGACGCCGTCCGCGACACGAAGAAAAACTTCCCCGGCTGCGAACTGATCGCCGGCAACGTGGCAACCTTCGAAGGCGCCGAAGCGCTCATCAACGCCGGGGTCGACGCCGTGAAGGTCGGCGTGGGGCCGGGCTCCATCTGCACGACCCGCATCGTCGCCGGGATCGGCGTCCCCCAGATGACGGCCGTCATGGAATGCGCACGGGCGTCGAAAAAACACGGCATCCCCATCATTGCCGACGGCGGGATCAAGTACTCCGGCGACATCACCAAGGCCCTCGGGGCAGGGGCGCACGCCGTGATGATCGGGGGGCTCTTCGCCGGCACCGAGGAAAGCCCCGGCGAGACGGTCCTGTTCCAGGGCCGGAGCTACAAAGTCTACCGGGGCATGGGCTCGCTCGAGGCCATGAAGGAAGGCAGCCGCGACCGCTACATGCAGGACGATATCGAGAGTTCCCTGAAGCTCGTACCGGAGGGCATCGAGGGCAGGGTGCCCTTCCGCGGGTCGCTTTCGAACAGCATCTACCAGCTCATGGGCGGCCTGAAGGCCGGTATGGGCTACGTGGGCTGCCGCAGCATCGAGGAGCTGAGACAGAGGGCCCGCTTCGTGCGGATCACGCCGTCGGGCCTCCGCGAAAGCCACGTGCATGATGTGATCATTACGAAGGAAGCGCCCAACTATCGCATCGACTGAGCCCGCGAAAACGATTTGTTTAACCGGCTTTTTCATCCATATCCATTTTCTGCATCCGGCACGTAGGACTTCATGAAGCACGTCGATTTCGTCCATCTGCACCTCCACACCCAATACAGCCTCCTGGACGGTACCATCCGTCTCGGGGACCTGTTCAAAAAGGCCAAGGAATTCCGGATGCCCGCCGTGGCCATCACCGACCACGGCAACATGTACGGCGCGGTCGATTTCTACCAGCAGGCCTACAAGGCGGGGATCAAGCCCATCATCGGCTGCGAGCTCTACGTGGCCCCGAGGAGCCGTTTCGACAAATCCTCGGAGGGCCCGGGGGAGACGGCCCGCCATCTCATCGTCCTGGTCAAGAACCTCCAGGGCTATCGCAACCTGATGAAGCTGACCTCGACGGGTTTCCTGGAAGGCTTCTACTACCGGCCGAGGATCGACAGGGAACTGCTGGCCGCTCACAGCGAGGGGCTCATCGCCACAAGCGCATGCCTGCACGGCGAAGTTGCGCACTGGATCCTCAAGGGGGACATGGAAAAGGCCAGAGAGACGGCCCGCGAGTACCGAGAGATCTTCGGCGAGGGCAATTACTACCTGGAGATGATGGAGAACGGGATTGCCGAGCAGGCGGTCGTAAACGAAAAGCTGATGGAAATCTCGAAGGCCTTGTCCATTCCGCTCGTGGCAACCAACGACTGCCACTACCTCGAGCGCGCCGACCACGAGGCCCACGAGGTCCTGCTGTGCATCCAGACGGGCAAGACCATGGAAGACCCCGGTCGGATGCGCTTCGCAACGGACGCCTTCTATCTCAAGTCGCCCGACGAGATGAAGCAGCTCTTCTCGTACTGCCCCGAGGCCATCGCGAACACGATGGCGATCGCCGAGAAGTGCAACCTTTCCCTCGATTTCAAACAGGTATACCTGCCGCATTTCGAGATCGGCCAGGGCAAGTCCCTGGACGAGCACCTCGAGGAAATGGCCAGGAGCGGGCTCGAGAGGCTCATGCCGAAGATCCTGAAGGACCGGGACCCGTCGCTGCGGCAGAAATACGAGAAGCGCCTGGACCGGGAGCTCGACATCATCCGGTCCATGGGCTTCGCCGGATATTTCCTCATCGTCTCGGACTTCATCAACTACGCGAAAAGCCGCAACATTCCGGTAGGTCCCGGGCGCGGGTCCGCGGCTGGCAGCCTGGTGGCCTACGCCATCGGGATCACCGAGATCGACCCCATCCGCTACGGCCTGTTCTTCGAGCGCTTCCTCAACCCGGACCGCAAGAGCATGCCCGATATCGACACCGATTTCTGCATGGAGGGCCGTGACGAGGTCATCCGCTACGTTTCGGAGAAGTACGGCAACGACCGCGTGGCGCAGATCATCACCTTCGGGAAGATGCAGGCCAAGGCCGTCATC
>CAYSDD010000121.1:0-3226 GCA_964429555.1 uncultured Syntrophaceae bacterium | reverse complement strand
GGATCGTCAACGGCGACGTGCCGGAGACGCTCAAGGACAAGCGCGTCGTCGCCCTCGACATGGGGGCGCTCGTGGCGGGTTCGAAGTTCCGCGGCGAGTTCGAGGACCGCCTCAAGGCCGTCCTGAAGGAAGTGACCGACGCCGAGGGCCAGATCATCCTCTTCATCGACGAGATCCACACCGTCGTCGGCGCGGGGGCCGCCGAGGGGGCCATCGACGCCTCGAACATGCTCAAGCCGGCCCTGGCCCGGGGCGAGCTGCGCTGCATCGGCGCCACGACCCTCAACGAGTACCGCAAGAACATCGAGAAGGACCCCGCCCTGGAGCGCCGGTTCCAGCCCGTGCTCATCAAGGAGCCCACCGTGGAGGACACGATCGCCATCCTGCGGGGCCTCAAGGAGCGCTACGAGGTGCACCACGGCGTGCGGATCAAGGACTCGGCCATCGTGGCCGCGGCGACGCTGTCGGACCGCTACATCAGCGACCGCTTCCTGCCGGACAAGGCCGTCGACCTGATCGACGAGGCGGCCTCGCGCCTGCGGATCGAGCTCGACAGCCTGCCCGCCGAGATCGACACGCTGGAGCGCCGGATCATGCAGCTCGAGATCGAGCGGCAGTCGCTCAAAAACGAGACGGACGCCAACTCCGTCGAGCGCCTGCGGAAGCTCGAGGGCGAGATCGAAAAGCTCTCGGCCGAGCGCGACGAGAAGAAGAAGCACTGGTCGGCCGAGCGCGAGGTCATCAAGCGGATCCAGTCCGTCAAGGCGAAGATCGAGGAGCTCAAGAACGAGGAGCTCAACGCCCAGCGCGCGGGCGACCTCGCCAGGGCCGCCGAGATCCGCTACGGGCGCCTGGTGGAGCTCCACAGGGAGCTGGAAAAGGAGCAGGCGGCGCTCGCCGGAATCCAGAACGGCGACAAGATGCTCAAGGAAGAGGTCGAGGCCGAGGACGTGGCCGAGGTGGTGGCCAGCTGGACGGGCATCCCCGTCTCCCGCATGATGGAGACCGAGGTGGCCAAGCTCCTCCGCATGGAGGAGCGCCTGCAGCAGCGGGTGATCGGCCAGGAGGAGCCCATCCACGCCGTCTCCAACGCGCTGCGGCGGGCGCGCTCGGGCCTGCAGGACCCCAACCGCCCCATCGGCTCCTTCATCTTCATGGGGCCCACGGGCGTGGGCAAGACCGAGCTGGCGCGGGCCCTGGCCGAGTTCATGTTCGACGACGAGCAGAACATGATCCGCATCGACATGTCGGAGTACATGGAGAAGCACTCCGTGGCCCGGCTCATCGGGGCGCCCCCGGGGTACGTGGGCTACGAGGAGGGCGGCTTCCTGACCGAGTCGGTGCGGCGGCGGCCCTACTCCGTCATCCTCTTCGACGAGATCGAGAAGGCGCACCCGGACGTGTTCAACATCCTGCTGCAGATCCTCGACGACGGCCGGCTCACCGACGGGCACGGCCGCACGGTGGACTTCAAGAACACCGTCGTCATCATGACCTCGAACATCGGCAGCCAGTTCGCCGTCGATGCCTCGATGAGCGAGGCCGAGCGGAGGATGAAGATCAACGAGGTGCTGCGGGCGACCTTCAGGCCCGAGTTCCTCAACCGCATCGACGACATCATCATCTTCCGGTCGCTGACGATCAGCGACATCAACAGGGTGATCGACATCCAGATCGGGCGGCTCCAGAAGATGCTGGCCGACCGGAAGATCACGATCGAGCTGACGGACAAGGCCAAGAAGCACATCGCCAAGGCGGGCTACAGCGCCGTCTACGGCGCGCGGCCGCTCAAGCGGGCCCTGCAGAAGATCGTCCAGGACGGCCTGGCCATGAAGATCCTCGAGGGCTCCATCGCGACGGGCGATCACGTGATCGTCGACGTGAAGGGCGACGGCGAGGTCGTCTTCGAGAAAAAGGAGGCATGATCGGGGGGCGGGGCGCGCCCTTGTGCGCGGCCCCGCTTTCCGGTATAATCCGCAGCGAAAACAGAGAGGGTAAGAGGTTGAGAAGGTGAGAACGTTGGCGAAGCGGAAGCATGCGCCAGCTGGAAGCCTGTCCGACCTTCTCCCCTTCTCACTCTCTCAGCGTCTGCATGCAATATGGAGGAAGCAACAGCATGAACTCACTCAAGACGGCTGTCCTGCTCGGCCTGCTGACGGGACTCCTGGTCCTGATCGGCGGCTACATCGGCGGCAAGAACGGCATGTTCATCGCCTTCATCTTCGCCATGGGCATGAACTTCTTCAGCTACTGGTTCTCCGACAAGATCGTCCTGCGCATGTACCAGGCCCAGGAGGTGACGCCCCAGCAGGCCCCCGAGCTGCACCGGATGGTGCAGGACCTGGCCATGAAGGCGGGCCTGCCCATGCCGCGGGTCTACATCATCCCGGGGGACACGCCGAACGCCTTCGCCACGGGGCGCAACGAGAAGCACGCCGTGGTGGCCGTCACCGAGGGCATCCTGCGGATCCTGAGCCGCGAGGAGCTCGAGGGCGTCATCAGCCACGAACTGACCCACATCAAGAACCGCGACATCCTCGTCGGGTCGATCGCGGCCACGATCGCCGGGGCCATCACGATGCTCGCCAACATGGCCCAGTGGGCGGCGATCTTCGGCGGGGCCCGCGGCGACGACGACGAGGGCGGCGGAGGCATGATCGGCATGCTCTTCATGGCGATCCTCGCCCCCATCGCGGCGATGCTCATCCAGATGGCCATCTCCCGCTCCCGGGAGTACATGGCCGACGACGGCGGCGCCCGGGTATCGGGCAAGCCCTGGGCCCTGGCCGGCGCCCTGGAGAAGCTCCAGGCGGCAAGCCAGGCCGTCCCCATGAACGCCAATCCGTCGACGGCCCACATGTTCATCGTGAACCCCCTGACGGGACGGTCGTTTGCGAGCCTCTTCAGCACGCACCCGCCCATCGAGGAGCGGATCGCGCGGCTGCGCGCCATGAAGCCACGCATGTAGCAGGCCGTTATAAAACGCCCGTCTGCGGCCTCGATCGGTTAGAAGGTAAGAGGGTTTGAAGGTGAGAAGGTTGGAGAAGCGGAGAGCAAGCATTGACCGCAGGCTCATCCAACATTCTTACCCTCTCACCTTCTTACCTTCTCTTGCATAAGGAATGCGCCACGATTAACAGCCCCAAAGGGGAGGGAACGATGGAAGACGAAAAGCAGGAGAAAGGCTTCGTCATCAAGGACCGACGCCGGTTCGACGACTCGGGCC
>CAYSDD010000120.1:1994-3266 GCA_964429555.1 uncultured Syntrophaceae bacterium | reverse complement strand
ACCCTGTCGATGACGGATTTCGAGAAGTCCCGCTCGGCGAGTTTCTTCCGCAACTCCGCCCGGCTGCGTCCCCGCAGGGCCAGGAGGCGCAGGGCCCGTTCCCTGGCCCTCTTGTACTGGAGGTGGTCCTCCATTTATCGCTTCTTTTCCTTTTCCGGCGGCTTTTCCGCGGGGGCCTGCTTCTCGGGCTTCTTCACCCCGAACTTCTCCCGGACCTCGTCCTCGATTTTCGCCAGCAGCTCGGCGTTTTCCTTGAGGGCCAGGCGCACGTTCTCGCGGCCCTGACCGAGGCGGTCGCCCTTGTAGGAGTACCACGTGCCGCTGCGCTCGATGATGCCGTTGTTGACGGCCAGGTCGAGCACGTCGCCTTCCTTGGAGATCCCCTCGCCGAAGATGATGTCGAACTCGGTCTCCCGGAAGGGCGGGGCGACCTTGTTCTTCACGACCTTGACCCGGACGCGGTTGCCCACGACGTTCTCGCCCTGCTTGAGGGCCGTGATCTTGCGGATGTCGAGCCGCATGGAGGCGTAAAACTTCAGGGCGTTGCCGCCGGTCGTCGTCTCGGGGTTGCCCATGAACATGCCGATCTTCATGCGCAGCTGGTTGATGAAGATCACGCAGGTCCTGGACTTGCTGATGGTGCCCGTGAGCTTGCGCAGGGCCTGGGACATGAGGCGCGCCTGGAGGCCCATCTGCGCGTCGCCCATGTCGCCCTCGAGCTCGGCCTTGGGGACGAGGGCCGCCACGGAGTCGATGACCAGGACGTCCAGGGCGCCGCTGCGCACGAGCGTCTCGGCGATCTCGAGGGCCTGCTCGCCCGTGTCGGGCTGGGCGATGAGCAGGTTGTCCACGTCGACGCCGATCTTGCGGGCGTAGCCCACATCCAGGGCGTGCTCCGCGTCGATGAAGGCCGCCAGCCCCCCCATCTTCTGGGCCTCGGAGACGATGTGCAGCGCGAGCGTCGTCTTGCCGCCCGCCTCGGGGCCGTAGATCTCGATGACGCGCCCGCGGGGGATGCCGCCCACGCCGAGGGCCATGTCGAGGCTCAGCGAGCCCGTGGGGATCACGGGCACGTCGATGACCTCCTCGCCGCCCAGGCGCATGATGGAGCCCTTGCCGAACTGGCGCTCGATCTGGGCGATGGCAAGCTCTACCGCCTTCTCTCGATCCTGCTCATGCGATGCCATATGCTGTCATTCCCTCCTGGAGGTTGTGTCTGTTCGTGCTTGTCTTGTCTGCCCGCCCGTTTGGGTTTTCCTTTTCCCTGCCTTT
>CAYSDD010000120.1:0-1894 GCA_964429555.1 uncultured Syntrophaceae bacterium | reverse complement strand
TGTTCGTGCTTGTCTTGTCTGCCCGCCCGTTTGGGTTTTCCTTTTCCCTGCCTTTTCTCGTCCTCCTCTCCCGCGGGGGGAGAGGAAGATCAAGGAAGAAAGTCTCTACAGGCCCAGCTTGAACCTTGCCAGCGGCGTGTACACCGGGCCCGCGGGCTTGAGGTCGCTGCGGAAGAGGACCATCTCCTTCGCGGTGAACGAGCCCGCGGCAAAGTCCCTGTGCTCCTCGACGGCCTTGTCGAGGCCGTCGATGCGCCGCTCCCCCTTCATGCGGCCGATCGTCAGGTGCGGCCGGAAGGGTCGCTCCTCCCGGGCGAAACCCACCGCCTCGAGGGCCGTCTCGACCTGTGCCTGGAGGGCCGCGAGCTCCTGCATGCCTTTCGTCACGCCCACCCAGAGCACGCGCGGCCGGTTCAGGTTCGGGAAGACGCCGAGCGTGCCGATGGACAGGTCGACCGGGCCGAGCGCCCGCGCCTTCGGCTCCAGGGCGTCGCGGATGCTGCGGATGTCGCGCTCGGTGATGCTGCCGAAGAACTTCAGCGTCAGGTGGATGCTTCCCGGCTTGGCCCAGCGGATGACGCCCGTCATGGATCGTCCCAGGCGATACTGCACGCGCTCGAACTGGTCGAGGATCTCCCCCGGGATCTCGATGGCCAGAAAGGTCCGGATCGTGTTGTCACTCGGCATGGTCTTCCCCCTTGAGGAACCGGCGTGTGAGCTCCAGGGACCACTCGGTCGTGATTTCCTTCACCCGCCTGCGATCCCACTTGAAGGCGAAGTCGCGGCAGATGTTCCGCTTGCCGTCGGCCACGGCGATGAAGACGGTGCCCACGGGCTTTGCCTCGGTGCCGCCCGAGGGGCCGGCGATGCCTGTCGTTGCAAGGCCGATGTCGGTGCCGCTTGCCCTGCGGACCCCCTCGGCCATGAGGAGGGCCACCTCCTTGCTCACGGCGCCGTGCTCCCGGATGACCGCGTCGGGCACGCCCAGCAGTTGAGTCTTCGAGCGGTTGCTGTAGGCGATCACCCCGCGCTCGAAGTAGGCCGAGCTTCCGGGGACGTTCGTGATGCGGTCGGCGAGAAGTCCCCCCGTGAGCGACTCGGCCACGCTGATCGTCAGTTTCCTGTCCTTCAGCAGCGCGCCGATCATCCCTTCGAGGGTGTCCTCGTCGTAGCCGAAGATGTTGCGCTTGAGCCGCTCCACCACGCCCTTCTCGATCAGGGCGAGGTCCGCCTCGGCCTTCGTGCGGTCGGGGCTCCTGGCCGTGAGCACCAGGTGGTTCTCCGGGAAGCGGGGGTAGAAGCCCAGGCTCACCGTGGTGCCCGCCAGGGGCAGGTCGGCCAGCGCGCTGTCGATGAGCGCCTCGGCCAGGCCGAAGAGCTTGATCGTCCGCGTGAGGATGTGCGTCTTGCCCGCCTTCCGCTCGAAGAGCGGGACGAGCACCTCCGGCGTCATCCGCTTGACTTCCACGGGCACGCCGGGCACGACGACGATGAGCTTCCCGCCCCGCTCCAGGGCGTATCCCCAGGCCGTCCCGACGGGGTTCCGAAGGGGGGCGGCCCCCTGCGGGAACATGGCCTGCTTGGCGTTGTTGTCGGTCCAGCGGATCCCGCGCGAGGCGAAGCGGTCCTTGATGACCTGCAGGACGGCCTCGTCGGTGTAGAGCGGCAGTCCGCAGTACTTCGCGATGCACGCCGTGGTGATGTCGTCGGCCGTCGGGCCCAGGCCCCCGGTGACGACGACGGCGTCGGAGCGCCCCAGGATGAAGTCCAGCGCCTCGCCGATCGCCCCGGCATCGTCGCCCACGGCCATCGAGACGGGCACGTCCCAGCCCCGGACGTGGAACTCGCGGGCGAGGTAGGACGTGTTGGTGTCGGCGATGCGGCCGCTGGTCAG
>CAYSDD010000119.1:1802-3272 GCA_964429555.1 uncultured Syntrophaceae bacterium | reverse complement strand
TGCAGCGGCTCAACGTGGAGGTCGAGATCGCCGATCCCTTCCGCAAGGTGTCGGCCGACAAGAAATCGTTTTCCGCCGAGGACCTGAAAGAAATCGGGCCGCAGGCCTCGGTCGGTGTCGGGCTCGCCATGAGGAGGATCGGGGACAAATGATCAAGGTCAACCTGCTTCCCTACCGGGAAAAGAAAAAGGAAGTCCAGTCGAAGAACCAGGCCGTCATCCTCGGTTCCCTGGGGGCCGTGTTCGCGGTGCTGCTCGTCGGGTTCCACGTCTTCACCGTGATGAAGCTCAGCGAGCTCGAGAGCGAGGTGCAGGGCACCCAGCAGAGGCTCCAGCAGCTCAAGTCGAGCATCGGCGACATCAACCAGTACAAGAAGGCGAAGGAGATCCTCGAAAAGCGGCTTCAGATCATCAGCTACCTCGAGAAGAACCGCTTCGCCAAGGTCTACTTCCTCGATGAGCTGACCGCCATGGTCCCGGCCAACCAGGTCTGGGTCAAGTCGATGAAGGAAACGGAGGCGGACGTCAAGATCGACGGCTTCGCACGGGACAACGTCGCCATCGCGAAGTTCATGCGCAACCTGGAGAAGTCCAAGCACCTCACCACCGTCGACCTCGTCTCGTCCAAACAAACCGAAATCGCGGGCAACAAGCTGAAGCAGTTCACCCTGTCCTGCGGTCTCAAGAAGGGGTTCTGAGCATGGCACTGAGCGTAGACGATCTCAAGAAAATGCCCGTCCGGCAGAAGGTCCTGGCGATGTTCGTGCTCTTCATCCTGCTGGGGTTCGCCTATTACTCGCTCTACTACCAGAACGCCATGCAGGAGGAAGAGAGGCTCCAGCAGAATCTCGCGGCCCTTCAGGCGGAGCTCACCCAGAAGCAGAAGCTCATGGAGGAGAAGCTCAAGTTCGAGCGGGAGATCGCCCAGCTGCAGGAGCAGCTCAAGGTGGCCATGGCCAAGCTGCCCGAGCAGAAGGAGATCCCGGGCCTGCTGATCTCCATGTCGGAGGCCGAGAACATCGGCGGCGTGGAGTTCCAGCTCTTCGAGCCCCTGGCCCCCGTCGAAAAGGAATTCTACGCCGAGCTGCCCGTGAAGATTTCGCTCACCGGGGTCTATCACGACACGGCCACGTTCTTCGAAAAAGTGGCGAAGCTGCCGCGCATCGTCAACGTGTCGGACATCTCCATGGAGCGGCGCGAGGGGACCAAGGACGGCAACGGCGCCAAGGGCCCCACCCTGGCCACGAGTTTCCTGATCAAGACCTACATGTTTGTCGAAAAGCCCGTTGAAGGGAGCAAGAAGGCGGATGGAACGGACAAGAAAGCAGTGCAGAAAAAGTAAGCCCCTGGCGGGAAGCCTGGCTCTCGTCTTCCTGCTTGCGGTTTCCGCAACGGCGGCCCCGCCGCAGGCCCCGCCCGCGGCCGCGCCCGCGCCCGCGACGGTGGCCTCGGCCGTGCCCGCCGCCGCGCC
>CAYSDD010000119.1:0-1702 GCA_964429555.1 uncultured Syntrophaceae bacterium | reverse complement strand
GCCGCGCCCGCGCCCGCGACGGTGGCCTCGGCCGTGCCCGCCGCCGCGCCGGCCGCGGTGAAGACCGAGGCGGCGGCCCTCGAGATCCCGGACTACCGGTACGACCCGAAGGGCAAGACGGACCCCTTCAAGCCCTTCGTGCGGCTCGAGCTGCCCACCCCCGCGAAGAAGGGTCCGGAGAAAAAGAAGTACACGGGCCACCTCACCCCCCTGCAGCGGGTGCCCCTGGACAAGGTCCGCCTGACGGGCATCGCCGGCTCGACGGACAAGCGCGCGGCCATGGTCGAGGACGGGTCGGGCAAGGGCTACATCGTCTACCTGGGCACGCTGATCGGCGAGAACGGCGGCCGGGTGATCCAGATCCTCCCCGACCGGGTCATCGTCGAGGAGAAGGTCGGGGAAGGCGGCAAGGGCAAGGAAAAGTCGCATCGCGTGGCGCTGAAGCTCCATAAAGAAGAAGGCGAGGGAAGACCATGAAGAAGCTGAGCCTGTGGGCACTGACGATTTCACTCTGTGTGATGCTGGTTGCCGGCTGCGCAACGATGAACGCCGGGCCCGACCCGGCGGCCGATGCGGCCGCCAAACCCGGGGCACCGGCCGATGCGGCCGCCGCCTTCGGCTATATCGAGAAGATCGCCTTCGACAAGTCGGCGGACAAGGAGAAGGTCGTCATCACGACCTCCCGGCTCATGGGCTACACGGCCTCGCGCGAATCGGCCCGGACGCTCGTGGTCACCTTCGACCGGATGATGGTGCCCGACGAGCTGAAGAGGAAGACCGCCGAGGGGGGCCTCAATGTCATCGAGGGGGTCACCGGCGAACAGATGAAGACGGGCGAGCGGCCCGTCGCCACCCTCCGGATCTCCCTGCGGGACGCCGTCCCCCACCTCGTGCGCGAGGAGGGGAACCGGCTGATCGTCGACGTGGACACCGTCAGCCTGCCCCGCAGCGAGGCGATGAAGAACGAAGTGGGCAAGATCGAGGCGATGCGCCCCGCGCCGAAGGCCCGGGAGAACAAGGTCGAGAAGAAGGAATCGAAGGTCTACACGGGACAGAAGATCACGGCCGATTTCCAGGATGCCAACGTCCGGAGCGTCTTCCGCCTCATCGCCGAGGTGAGCGGCCTCAACATCGTGGCCGGCGAGGACGTGAAGGGCACCGTCACGATGAAGCTCAACGAAATCCCCTGGGACCAGGCCCTGGAGACGATCCTCGACATCCAGCAGCTGGGGACCAAGCGGCAGGGCAACGTGATCGTCGTCATGCCCGCGGACAAGATCAAGAAGGCCGAGGAGCAGCGCCTCAAGGAGGACGTCTCCCGGGGCAAGCTCAAGCAGATCTCCATCGAGGCCCAGATCGTCGAGGCCAACGAGACCTTCACCCGCCGGCTCGGCGTCCAGTGGGGCGCCGGCGGCGCGACCAACATCAACAGCACGAACCTCGGCATCCTTGGCGGCTCCGCCGGGTACGCCACGCAGACGACGTCGACGGGGACGACGGGCGCCACGACGATCGCCCAGACCCTGCCCAACGGCATCGGGTTCACCGGCAGCAACCTCGCCGTGAACTTCCCCTACACCTACTCGGCCACGCCGCTCCTGGGCGTCGTCGCAGGGGGGAGCAATTACGTCATCAGCGCCCAGATCCACGCCCTGGAGAGCACGAGCGAGGGCAAGATCATCTCCTCGCCGAAGGTCACGAC
>CAYSDD010000118.1:0-3275 GCA_964429555.1 uncultured Syntrophaceae bacterium | reverse complement strand
GGCGTGCCGGATTCAGGAAGGACAAACCACAAACGGGGCTTGCTGTCAACGGGAAGCGACAGGAATGGCTAAAGATTGCCGGAAATGTGACGAACGTAACAGGTGTAACCTGATTCTGCATGGCCTCTGTCCGCCGTGAGCGGGAGAGCGTCGAGGGAAGCCATTCGCGTCATGACGGGAAATCACGTGTTCGAACAGGATCAGGCCGAGCGCAACACCCGTTGGGTTGCCTTCTCGCGGCTCGCCGTGGTGTCCTATTTCCTCGGGGTGACGATCTTCATCCAGTTCCGTCCCGTCGGGAGGATACCCGAGGAGTATCTCTGGATCAGCTATTCCCTCATCTCGCTCATTTACGCCTTTTCGGCCTTCTGCCTCGTCCTGCCGAGGACGGCCGGCCGTCGCCGGCTGAACATCGTCGTCCAGGCCGTCTTCGACGTGCTCTTCGTGACGGGGATCGTCCTTTTGACGGGCGGCATCGACAGCGTCTATTCCGTCCTGTACTCCCTGGTGATCATCTACTCGACCCTCTTCCTGGGCCGCAGGGGCGGCCTCTCGATCGCGGCGCTGAGCAGCCTGAGCTACGTGCTGGTCGTCAATCCGGATTTTTCGGGGATCTTCGCGTTCCTCTACGACGAGGGCATCGTTTCCAGGGGAGAGCT
This sequence comes from uncultured Syntrophaceae bacterium, assembly GCA_964429555.1. GTDB lineage: Bacteria > Desulfobacterota > Syntrophia > Syntrophales > UBA2192 > UBA2192. The sequence continues at coordinate 2,616 of CAYSDD010000118.1, read as the reverse complement.
GACCCGGGGCTACATCCTCACGCGGTTGGTCACCCACGTGGCCTCGTTTTTCATCATGGCTCTCCTGGCGAGCTTCGTCGTGGAGCAGGAGCGCAAGACCAAGCGCCTGCTGGAGGAGAAGGCCACGGCCTTCGACCGGCTCGACCTGCTGCACCGCAGCATCATCGAGTCCATCGACACGGGCATCCTGACGGTCAACCTCGAGGGGCGCATCCGCTCCTTCAACCGCGCGGCCGAGGAGATCTCGGGGTTTGCCTTCGGCGACGTCGCCAATCGGGGCATCGACGAGGTCTTCCCGGGCGTCTCGGCCCTGATCTCCCGGGGGGAGCCGGACGAGAGGAAGCGGCAGCGGAAGCGCTTCGAGCTGGCGATCCGCAGGAAGACGGGGGAGGCGCTGACCCTCGGCATCTCCGAATCCCCCCTGTTCGAACACGGCGTGAAGATCGGGAGCATCTTCATTTTTCAGGACCTGACCCCGTTCAAGGAGATGGAGCGCGAAGGCGAGAGGAACAGGCAGCTGGCCTTCATCGGGCAGATGGCGGCGGGGCTGGCCCACGAGCTCAGGACGCCGCTGCAGTCCATCAGCGGCTCCATCCAGATCCTGCGGCGGGACCTCAGGCTCGGACCGACGGACGAGCGGCTCATGCAGGTCATCCTGCGGGGCAAGGACCAGATGGAAAGCCTCGTGCGCAACTTCCTGCTCATGGCGCGCGCCAACCTGGGCACTCGATCGGAGACGGACGTCGGCAGGCTCGTCGGGGACGTGATCGAGTCGCTCACCGTCGGGGCCGACTGGAACCCGAAGGTGGAGCTGCGGAAGGAGCTGGGGCAGGGGCTCAAGGTGATGGGCGACCCCGCCGAGATCCGGCAGGTCCTCTGGAACCTGATGATCAACGCAATCCAGGCCATGCCGGAGGGCGGCACGCTGACCGTGACGGCCTGTCCCGACGGCGACAACGGGGAGGCGCGCGCCGTGAAGGTCGCAATCGGCGACACCGGGGGCGGCATCGACCCGGCCCACCTCGAGAAGATCTGGGAGCCCTTCTACACGACCAAGGAGAGGGGCTGCGGGCTGGGGCTGGCGATCGTGAGGCGGATCGTGGAGAGCCACGGCGGTGCGGTCGAGGTGCAGAGCGAGGTCTCCCGGGGCACGCGGTTTGCCGTCCGGCTTCCCCGCGTTGCGCCGGGGGAATCGGACGGCGCGGGCGAAGCCGAACATCCCGACCGGCAGGCGGCTGCGGCGGGAGCCGTGCGATAAGAGGTGACCATGGAGCGGATTCTCGTTGTCGACGATGACCGGGGCATGCAGGACATGCTCGACATCATGCTCTCCCGTGCGGGGTACCAGGTCGCCACGGCCGACGACGGGGCCGCGGCGCTGGAGATCATCCGGAAGAGGAAATTCGACCTCGTCATCACGGACCTGAAGATGCCGCGCGTGGACGGGATCGACCTGCTCAGGGGCGTCAAGGAGACGGCGCCGGAGACGGCCGTGATCCTGCTGACGGCCTTCGCGTCCGGGGAGACGGCCCTGGCGGCCATGCGCGAGGGGGCCTACGACTACGTCGAGAAGAACTTCAATGTCGACGACCTGCTGACGATCGTGCGCGACGCCCTGGAGAAGAGGGAGGCGGCGCGGAAGGAGGGCCCCTCAACCCCGCGGGAAGGGGACGACACCCGCTATTTCGGCACCATGGTGGGCCGCAGCAAGGAGATGCAGAAGGTCTATGCCCTGATCGGCAAGGTGGCCGACACGCCGGCCAACGTGCTCCTGCTGGGCGAGAGCGGCACGGGCAAGGAACTGGTGGCCCGGGCCATCCACGGCAACAGCGCCCGGAAGGCAAAGCCCTTCGTGGCCATCAACTGCGGGGGGATCCCGGAGAACCTCCTGGAGAGCGAGCTGTTCGGGTACATGAAGGGCTCCTTCACGGGGGCCTTCGCGGACCGGGCCGGCCTCTTCGAGGCGGCCCGGGGCGGGACGATCTTCCTCGACGAGATCGCCGAGCTGCCCGTGGTTCTCCAGGTCAAGCTGCTGCGCGTCCTGCAGGAGCGGACGATCCGCCGCATCGGGGGCACCGAGGACATCAAGACCGACGTGCGGATCATTTCCGCCACGAACCAGGACCTGCAGGAAAAAGTCAGGCGCGGCGAGTTCAGGGAGGATCTGTACTTCCGGCTCAACGTGATCCCGATCCACATCCCCCCGCTGCGGAAGCGCAGGGAGGACATCCCGCTTCTCGTGCAGTACTTCATCGAGAAATACACCCGGGAATTCGGCAAGGAGGTCAAGCGGATCTCCGCCTATGCCCTGGAGCTGCTCATGCGCTACCCGTTTCCGGGGAACATCCGCGAGCTGGAGAACATCATCGAGCGCAGCGTGGCCCTGGAGAGCTCGAGCATCATCCTGCCCGAGAACCTGATCCTTGCGGAGGAAGGCAGCGGTTCGGCACCCACGTCGGCGGCCGCAGGGGACTTCCCGGAAGCCGGGGTCGATCTGAACCGGGAGCTGGAGCGCTTCGAGCGGGAGATCATCCGCAAGGCCCTCGTGAAGGCCGGGGGCTCCAAGACGAAGGCGGCCTCGCTGCTCGGCGTGAGCTTCCCGAGCCTGCGGCACCG
>CAYSDD010000117.1:0-3279 GCA_964429555.1 uncultured Syntrophaceae bacterium | reverse complement strand
AAGGACGGCTCCGTCCGGTGGATCCTGGGCACCGTGGCGCCCGCCATGCTCGCCGGGGAGCGGGCCGTCTACGGCAGCTACATGGATGTGACGGAGCAGAGGGAGACCCTGCGCAGGCTCCAGGAGCTCGAGACCCTCGAGGCCTCCATCCTCGACGCCCTGCCCGTGGCGGTGATCGTGCTGCGCGAGCGGAAGATCCTCTTCGCCAACCGGGCCGTGGAGGCGGTGTTCGGCTGGAAGCCCGAAGAGCTCCAGGGGCGCGGCACCCGCATCCTGTACCGCAGCGACGAAGAGTACGAGGAGATCGGCCGGCACTTCTATCCCGTCCTGGAGAGGCAGAGGACCCACAGCGAGGAATACCCCTGCCGCCACCGGGACGGCCACGACATCCTGTGCTTCGTCAGCACCTCGCGCATCGGCACGGACCTGCAGGACAAGGGGATCGTCGCGACCTACGAGGACATCACCCTGCGCAAGCGCGCCGAGGAGGCCCTGAAGGGCAGCGAGGAGCGGTTGCGCGCCATCCTGCAGGGCTCGCCCACGCCCACGTTCGTCATCGACCGCGGCCACCGCGTCATCGGCTGGAACCGGGCGCTCGAGGTGCTCACGGGGGTGCGCAGCGGCGAGGTCGTCGACACGGAGAACCACTCCGTGGTCCTCTACGGCGAGAAGCGGCCCACCGTCGCCGACCTGCTCGTCGACGGGGCGGTCGATCTGACCGCCGAGATCCGGAAATGGTACGGGACGCGCTATCGGCGCTCGGAGCTCCTCGAAGAGGCCTTCGAGGCGACAGGGCCCTTCACCTTCCCGGGCCGGGAGCCCCGCTGGCTCCACTTCACCTCGGCGGCCGTGCGGGACGGCAGGGGGACCCTCGTGGGCGCCGTGGAGACGATGACCGACGTCTCGGCCCTGAAGCGCACCGAGGAGGAGCTCCAGCTCACCGTCGAGAGGCTGCGCAAGGCCACGGCGGGCATCATCCGGGCCATCGACCGCATCGTCGAGACGCGCGACCCCTACACGGCGGGACACCAGCACCAGGTGGCGCGGCTGGCCTCGGCCCTCGCGCAGGAGATGGCCCTGCCCGCGGACACGATCGAGGCGATCTACGTGGCCGCCTCGATCCACGACCTCGGGAAGATCACCGTGCCCGCCGAGATCCTGAGCAAGCCGGGGCACATCAGCGACATCGAGCGGGGGATCATCCGCACGCACCCGCAGGTGGGCTACGACATCCTCAAGAGCATCGACTTCCCCTGGCCCATCGCGGAGATCGTGCTGCAGCACCACGAGCGGCTCGACGGCTCGGGCTACCCCCGGGGCCTGCAAGACGGCGACATCGGCATCGAGGCGAGGATCCTCGGCCTGTCGGACGTCGTGGAGTCGATGGGCTCCCACAGGCCCTACCGGCCCACCCTCGGGATGGAGAGGGCCCTGGCCGAGATCCGGAAGAACCGGGGAACCCTCTACGACCCGGAGGTCGTCGATGCCTGCCTGCGGCTCTTCGCGGAAGGGCGCTTCGCCTTCGAGGAGCCGCCGGGCGATCCCGACCGGTAACACGCGGCTCCCCGCGGGAGCCCGGGAAAGGAAGGCTTGCATGAAGAAACCCGTCGACACCTTCGCCGTGGAAGACCGGCACATGCCGCCCTTTTTCACCAAGATCCCCCTGTCCATCGAACGCGGCGAGGGGATCTACGTCTGGGACGAGTCGGGGCGGCGCTACATCGACTGCACCGCCGGCTGGGGGGTCACCTGCCTGGGGCATGCGCACCCCGCCATCGCCGAGGCCCTCTGCGATCAGGGCCGGAAGATCCTCCAGAACCCCAACTCGGGGCTCACCTACTCCCCCGCCCGGGCAAGGCTCATCGCGCTGCTGACGGAGATCCTGCCCCCGAACCTGACGAGGGTCTTTTTCTCCAGCAGCGGCGCCGAGGCCAACGATGCCGTGATCAAGCTGGCCCGCAAGGCCACGGGCCGGATGGACGTCGTCTCGACGGAGCAGAGCTTTCACGGCAGGACGATCAGCACGGCCTCGGCCACGGGACAGGCAAAGCATCGTGAACGGTTCAACCCGCTCATGCCGAACTACATCTTCGTGCCCTACGGCGACGCGGCGGCCATCGCCGGGGCCCTGAGCGACGGCACGGCCGCCGTGATCCTCGAGCCCATCCAGGGCGAGGGCGGGGTCAACGTGCCGCCCGAGGGCTACCTCCGGGAGGTCGAGGCGCTCTGCCGAGAGGCCGGCGCCTGCCTGATCGTCGACGAGGTCCAGACGGGCTTCTGCCGGACGGGCCCGATGTTCGCCGTCACGGAGATGGGCGTCCGGCCGGACTTCATGACCCTGGCCAAGGGGATCGCCGGGGGGTTCCCCTTCGGTGCCTTCGCCCTCACGGAGGCGATCTCGGCGAAACTCGAGAAAGGCGACCACGGCGGCACCTACTGCGGGAACCCCCTGGGATGCGCCGTGGCGTACGCCGTGATCCGGCACCTGATCGACCACGACATCGAGCGGAACGTGCGAAGCGTCGGCGCCAGGATCCACGAGCAGATGCTCCTGTGGCAGGCGCGGTTTGCGGGGATGATCGTCGACGTGCGGGGCCGGGGCCTGCTGCTGGCCATGGAGATGGCCGACGCGGCAACGGCCGAGAGGCTTTTCCACGAGGCCCTGAAGCGGGGTCTCATCCTCAACCTGATCCAGACCCGGGTCATCCGTCTCTGTCCCGCCCTCAACATCACGCCGGGCGAGGCCGAGACGGTGCTCTCGATCCTGGACGAGGCGCTGGACGCCGCGGCCGCAACGGTCTGATCGGAACGAACGGGTCCCACGCGACGGGGGAGTCCCATGAAGCTCAATTTCACCAGGACCAACGGCCCCCTGGACGATCTCATCGAGCGGGTGCTCGAGACCGCCGGGGGCATCGGCAGGCCCGGGCTCGTGCGCGAGATGATCATCGCCGCGCTCAAGGCCGGGCAGGAGGCCGACGAGAGCGCCGACCTCAAGCTCATGAACTCCACGCTCAAGGAGATGCGGTTCACCTCCAAGGTCTTCGGCCCCTACCGCAACGTCCGCAAGGTCACCGTCTTCGGCTCGGCCCGCACCCGGCCGGGCGAGGCGATCCACGAGATGGCGAGGCGCCTCGGGGCCCGGCTCGCCGAGGCCGGCTACATGGTCATCACGGGCGGGGGCGGGGGCATCATGCAGGCCGTCAACGAAGGCGCAGGCCCCGAGCATTCCTTCGGCGTCAACATCCGCCTGCCCTTCGAGGAGAAGCCGAATCCCGT
>CAYSDD010000116.1:0-3282 GCA_964429555.1 uncultured Syntrophaceae bacterium | reverse complement strand
GCTTGACCTTGCCGGCTTCGATGATGTCCCCGTCGCGGACGAGGATGTCCGCGGCAGGCGAGGCCTTCGCGCGAAACATGGCGAGGATCATGGCCGGTGTGGAGATGAGCATGTCGGCGTCCCGCTCGTGGATGGCGATCTTCGCGCCGGTTTTGGCCTTCATGTCGGCGTTGCCCGAGATGTGGTCGACGTGCCCGTGGGTGTTCACGATGGTGCGGATCGTGAGGCCGCTCTTGCGGGCCTCGGCGATGATCCGGTCCGTCTCCGCCGCGGGGTCGATCACGAGGGCCTCCCCCGTCTCTTCGTCACCGACGATGTAGGCAAAGACGGCCATGTGGCCCACCTGGAGTTGCTTGAGGATCATGTCGTTCTCCGCTGACAAAATTCAAAGGGCTCCGACACCGGTTTCCCTCGACCGCTTTTGTCGGAGCCGCGAACAGGAAAATAACATCAAGGGCAGGCAGAGTCAACGGACGATGCAGGTCGGTGCGGGACATCAGCGCCGACGGATGAGCAGGGCCCCGAAAAAGCCGTCCGTTCCCTGGCGGTGGGGAAAGGTCCGGAAGAACCCCCTTTCGTCCACGACCCCGGCGGGGAAGTCATCCGCCGGGCGCGCCGTCGAAAAGTCGGGATGGGTTTCGAGGAAGGTCGCGGCGACGCCGTCGTTTTCCTCGGTCATGACGGAGCACGTGCTGTAGAGGAGCACCCCGCCGGGCTTCACGCAGGCGGACGCATTCGCCAGGATGCGCTCCTGCAGGGGCGCAAACCCCGCAAGATTCTGCTCCGTGAGGTGCCAGCGGATCTCGGGGTTTCTCCGCAGGGTGCCGAGCCCCGAGCAGGGGGCATCGACGACAACCCGGTCGAACGCTCCCAGGGCGGCCGTCGCGAGCGGGTCCGTCGCGTCGGCGAGGGCGGTCCGCACAATCGAGATCCCCCACCGCCGTGCCGTCGATTCAAGGGAGGCGAGCTTGGCCGGCTGGATGTCGGCGGCGACGATCTCGCCGCCGTTTTCCATCAGGGCGGCCAGGTGGGTCGTCTTCCCGCCGGCCCCCGCGCAGAGGTCCAGGACCCGCTCCCCCTTGCGGGGCGCCAGCAGCCGCGAGACCAGCTGCGAGGCCTCGTCCTGGATGAAGAGAAGCCCTTCGACGATCTCCGGCATCTCCCGAAGCGACGCGGGCGGCTTTGCCAGGACGATGCCATCCGGGGACCAGACGGCAGCCCTGACCCCCGATCCCGCGCGTGCAAGCCGCTCTACCATTTCGTCCCGGGAGATCTTCAGCGTGTTGACGCGCAGGGCAAGCGGCGGGATCTCGTTGTCGGCCCGGCAGAGGGCTTCCGTCTCCTCGGGGCCGAAGCCGGCGATCCAGCGTTCGACGAGCCAGCGGGGGTGGGAGTGGACGACGGAGATGTGACCGGCGGGATCGTTTACCGGGTCGGGGAGCTCGACCCCCGCGAGCCCACGCAGGGTGTTCCGCAGGATTGCGTTGACGAGCTTGTCGCGTCCCGGGGCCAGGCGCTTTGCCATTGCGACCGCCTCGTCGACGGCGGCGTATGCGGGGATTTTCTCGGCGAAGCGCATCTGGTAAAGGGCGACCCTCAGGATTTGCCGGACGACCGGGTCCAGCGTACCGGGCTTTCCCCGGTAAAAGCGGTCGATCAGGAAATCCAGAAAACCCCGCATGCGGAGCGTGCCGTAGACGAGGAAGGTCAGCAGCCCGCGGTCGGCCTCGTCCGCGGGGTGCCCCGCGGCCAGGACGCTGTCCAGCAGGGGCTCGGCGAAGGCCTTCTCGTTGTCGATGCGGGTGAGGATGTGGACGGCCAGGGCCCGGGGGTCATCTTTCAGCGATGGTGGAAGCCTCAAGGGATGCTCCTGATATGCGATGGAGGGTCATTCCGCGGGAATCAGAAGGTGAGAGGATAAGAAGGTGAGAAGGTTGGAGAAGCCCTCGGCAGGATTCAACTTCTCCGTCTTTCCGACCTTCTCACCTTCCAACCTTCTTACCTTCTTCCATGCCCAGCCTCTTCCCCGGGACGAACCGGAAGCCCCGGAGAAAGTCCGTGATGGGCATGCGCTTCTTGCTCTCGAGCTGGACGTCCTTGAGGTAGACGTATCCGCCTCCCGCCGCGACCTGGAGCCCCTTCGGCGTCGCCCCGACGATCGTCCCGGGCGTTTCACGGACCGGGGCGGCATCCTCGGCCTCCGCCGCGAAGACCTTGAGGACTTTCCCGTCGAGATACGTGAACGCGCCGGGCACGGACGACAGCCCGGCCACGAAATGGGCGATCTCGCGCGCGGGGGCCTCCCAGCGGATCAGGCCGTCGTCCTTCTTCAGGCGGGGCGCAAGGGTCGCGAGGGAGTGGTCCTGGGGCGTCCGGCGAACCGTTCCCGCCGCCAGCCCCTCGATCACCCGGAGCAGGCAATGCGCCCCCAGGACGGCGAGGCGGTCATGGAGATGGTCATAGGTCTCGCCCGGCTCGATGGGGGTTTCCTCCTGGAGCAGGATGTCGCCCGAGTCGACGCCCTCGTCCATCCGCATGATCGTGATGCCCGTCTTCCTCTCGCCCCGGATGAGGGCCCAGTTCATGGGGGCCGCTCCCCGGTACCTGGGCAGCAGCGAGGGGTGCACGTTGATGCACCCCAGGGGCGGGCCGTCGATGATGTCCTTCGGCAGGATCTGGCCGAAGGCGACCAGGACGACCATGTCGGGGGCCAGGCCGCGGAAGACCTCGAGAAACTCCGGGGCCCGGACCTTTTCGGGCTGGTAGACGGCAAGACCGCGCCTCTCGGCCGCCTCCTTCACCGGCGATGCGACGAGGCGCTGCCCCCGCCCCCTGGGCCGGTCGGGCTGCGTCACGACGCCGATGACGGGCCATCCCTTTTCGACCAGGAGGTCCAGGGACGGGACTGCGAACGCCGGCGTCCCCATGAACAGAATCCGCGGTTTCTTGTCGGTCATTGGAAATCTCTCTCATAAACTGGATGCAACGGGGATGGCCGGCTGGATGGGCCAGGAACCCTATGCCTGTCACAAGAGCGGCCAAGGGCATAAAGCGAATGGCTGAAGCCAAACGGGAAAATATGCAACCGCGCTTCTCACGCCATTTGCCTTATGCCTTTCGCCCTTTGCCCTCCTATCACATAAAATTCACGGGGTCCACATCGACGCGGATCTCGCAGCCCGGCATGTCGGCCCCCTCGACGAGCCGCCGGACAAAGGCGTGGAGCACCCGGACCTGCTTCCCCCGGACGAGGAGCTGCCAGCGGTAGCGCCCCCGCACCTT
>CAYSDD010000115.1:0-3298 GCA_964429555.1 uncultured Syntrophaceae bacterium | reverse complement strand
GGCGAGATCAACGTGGACCCCATCGAGGGGGAGTTCTTCTCCACCGAGGTCCTGGGGAGCCTCCCCGACGCGGTGATCCGGGAGGCCATCCAGAACTCGCTCGATGCGGGCCTGCCCGGCGAGACGGTGAGAATCGTCATCACCTTCCCGTCCCCGGGGCAGCGTCTCGGCGCAGAGGCCGCGGCGCGCTACCTGCACGGGCTGCGCGAGCATCTCGACGCGAAGGACAGCGGGCTTGCCGACGGGGTGGACTACGGGCGGCCCATGGACTTCCTCGTCATCGAGGACTTCGGCACCCGCGGGCTCGCGGGCGATGTCCGCGACGACGGCAGCCGGGACGACGCGGCGGAGAAGAACGACTTCTACTACTTCTGGCGCAACATCGGCCGGGCCGTCGAAGGGGCCACCACGAGGGGCCGCTGGGGGCTGGGGAAGACCGTCTTCCAGGCCGCGTCGCGCATCAACTCCTTTTTCGGCCTCACCGTCCGGCACAACGACAACCGGCGCCTCCTGATGGGCCAGTCCGTCCTGAAGATCCACCGGTCCAACGGCCGGCGGTATGCGCCCTACGGCTACTACGGCCGCTTCGAGGACGATTTCGCCCTGCCCGTGGAGGACCCCGGGCACATCGAGCAATTCCGCCGGGACTTCGCCGTCCGCCGCGCCGACGAGCCGGGGCTCTCCGTCATCATCCCCTATCCCGACGAGGAGATCGAGATCGAGTCGGTCATCCGCTCGGTCATCAACCAGTATTTCTTCCCCATCCTCTCGGGCGACCTGGCGGTCACCGTCGCCGGCGGCGCCCACGAGCAGGCGCTGGACGGGAAGACCCTGTTTGCCTACATCGCCGGCACCGACTGGCCGGACCGCAACGGGCTGGTCCGCCGCCTGGAGTTCGCCCGGTGGTGCCTGGCGCAGCCCGACGCGGCCCTCGAGCGTCTCCGGGAGCCGCCCGCGGGCCGCGCGCCGAAGTGGGACGAGGCGCTCTTCGAGCCGGGGCAGCTGGCCCGCCTGCGGGGCCGCTTCGAGCGGGGCGAGCGGCTCGCCTTTCACCTGCCCCTCTGGGTGGAGCCGAGAAAGCAGGGCATCGAGCACTCCCACTTCAAGCTGTTCCTGGAGCGGGACGCGGGGATCGACCGGGGCGAGGATTTCTTCATCCGCGACGGGATCACCGTCACCGGGGTGTCCTCGCAGCGCCAGAAGGGGATGCGCGTGATCGTCTCGGCCGCCGACCGGCCCCTGTCGCGCCTCCTCGGCGACTCCGAGAACCCCGCCCACACGGAGTGGCAGGAGCGCTCCCCCAAGTTCAAGAACCGCTACAACCTGGGGCCGGCCTGCCTGCGGTTCGTCAAGAACAGCCCCCGCGAGATCATCCGCATCCTCTCCATGCCGGCCGAGGGCCGGGACACGAGGCTGCTGCGCGATCTCTTCTACGTTGACCTCGAGCCGGGCAAGGAGACCCGGGCGGACCGCCGGGCGCCGGGGGATGTGCCCGGCCCGGGCGCCGCGGGGGGTGCCGAGGCGCCGTCGAGCGCCCCGGCGAGACTGCTGCTGAGCCGCCTCAAGGGGGGCTTCAGGCTCTCCCTGCACCCCGAGGCGCAGACCTACCCGCGCACGATCGACCTGCAGATGGCCTATGACGTCCGGCAGGGGAACCCCTTCAGGCTCTACCGGGACTTCGACTTCGACCTGGCGAAGCCCCCCATCCGCATCGAGGGGGTGCACTGCACCTTCCGCGTCGCGCAGCCCAACGGCCTGAAGGTCACCGCCGAGCAGCCGGACTTCCAGTTGACCGTGACGGGGTTCGACGTCAACCGCGACCTGAAGATCAAGATCATCACGACCCGGGACAGAAACCCATGATCCGCCGGTTCAACTTCACGGGCCGCCGCAAGATCCCGCGCTCGCGGCTCAACATCCTACTCTACGCGGCCCCGGACGGGACCCCGGCCTTCGACGCCGTGCTGGACCTGGGGAGCCTGGCGCTGCCCCCCGAGGCCCGGATCCACGTCGAAGCCTACCGGAGGACCTACCTGCGCCGGTTCGCCTGCGGCACCGTCGCCCAGCCCCGCTGGCCCCGGGGCCAGGCCCTCGACGGGCTGGACGCCCTGTCCTTCGTGCTGTTCCGGGTCAAGGTCGTCGACGGCAGGGGCCGCATCCTGGCCGTGGCGGACCGCATCCTCCCGCGGCGCTCCGAGGAGGAGGAAGCCGGCAAGCGCTACCTGCTGCCCGTCGAGTTCGCCGACCTGGGCAACGCGATCTGGCGGCTGGACCTGGACGGCGAGTGGCCCAGCCTGCTTCTGAACAGCCGGATCGACCCGATCCGGGAGATCGCGCGGGCCGACGAGTCGTTCCGGGCGCTCGTCTACCCCGAGGTGGTCCGGCAGATCCTGCATCACATCGTGATCGTGGAGGACCACACCGACCCGGACACGGACCCCGACGACTGGATGAGCCTGTGGCTGCGGTTTGCCCTCAGCCTCATGGGGCGCAAGGCCCTGCCGCCGTCGGGTCAGGACGAGCAGGTCGTCCTGGACAAGGGGCGGTGGATCGACGATGCCGTGGACGCCTTCTGCGCCTCGCAGCGCGTCGTCGAGCGATTCGTGCAGCATCACCAGGCGGACGATTGAGCCATGAGCAGCCTGCTGAGGACCCTCAACGAGAAAGGCATCGCCCTCTACCGGGACTACCTCGAGGCCCTGCGCGGCGGCGAGCAGCGCAAACCCCCGCTGGAGCTGCTGACCGACCCCTGGTGCTCGGCGCGGCTTCCCCTGGAGATCGCCCTCGAGGTGAGGGACTTCCCGAACAAGCTCGCCATGGGGAGGTACCTCAACGAGGCCCTCCGCCTTCTGCCCCACGCCCAGGTCGAGCGGCAGGTGGGCCTCTGGAGCTGGCTCACCCTGTTCTACTTCGACCAGGTCTGCCCCGTGAACCGGCACGGCCGGCGGGCGCCGGGGCCCCACTACCGCTACATCCTCGACCTGGATTTCCGGCGCTTCAACCGGCACCTGCTGCTGGGGCCCTACTACGCCTGCAAGCTGCACGGGGAGAGCGCAGCGCTGCTGCTCTACGGGCCCGTGCACCAGACCAACCAGTTTTTCATCGAGCTGTCCTCCCGCCAGGCCCTCTTCGCGAACCGCGGCGTCATCGAGGCGGCCGCCATCCTCTATTACGACCCCCGGACGGGCCGCGCGAAACGGGGTGCGGGGGCCAACGACAAGCCGGGGACCCTTCGCCGCTTCATCGACGTCGTCCAGCAGCTCGACCTGACGCACGACCTGTTCAGCATGCGGGGCGG
>CAYSDD010000114.1:0-3299 GCA_964429555.1 uncultured Syntrophaceae bacterium | reverse complement strand
CTGCCGACGGACTTCTCGGCCCGCATCGCCCGCAACACCCAGATCATCATCCAGGAAGAGTCCCAGATCTGCCACGTGGTGGACCCCCTGGGCGGCTCCTACTACATCGAGGCCCTCACGGGCGCCATCATCCGGGAGGCCAAGAAGATCATGGACGAGATCGAGGCCCTCGGCGGCATGGCCCGCGCCATCGAGACGGGCATGCCGAAGCTCCGCATCGAGGAGTCGGCGGCCCGCCGCCAGGCCCGCATCGACCAGGGCAAGGACGTCATCGTCGGCGTCAACAAGTACCGCGTGAAGGAAGAGCCCCCCGTCGAGGTGCTCGAGGTGCCCAGCACCGTGCGCGACGAGCAGATCGCCCGGATCAAGGATCTCAAGGCCAGGCGCGACGGGGCCGCCGTGAAGAAGGCCCTGGAGAACATCACGGCCGTCGCCGAGAAGGGCGGCAACCTCCTCGAGGCCTCCATCCAGGCCATCCGCCTGCGCGCCACGGTGGGCGAGGTGAGCGACGCCATGGAGAAGGTCTTCGGCCGCTACGTGGCCACCACCCGGATGATCTCCGGCGTCTACTCCTCCGAGTACGGCGACAGCGACGTCATCAAGAGCCTGCAGAAGCGCACGGAGAACTTCCTCAAGCAGACGGGCCGGCGCCCGAGGATGCTCGTGACGAAGATGGGCCAGGACGGCCACGACCGCGGCATCAAGGTCGTCGCCACGGCCTTCGCCGACCTGGGCTTCGACATCGACATCAGCCCCATGTTCCAGACGCCCGAGGAGGCGGCCAAGATGGCCCTCGAGAACGACGTCCACGTCGTGGGCGCCTCGAGCCTCACGGCGGGCCACAAGACGCTGGTGCCCGAGCTGATCCGGAAGCTCCAGGAGCTGGGCGCGGGCGAGATCCTGGTCATCGCCGGCGGCGTCATCCCCCCGACGGACTACGACTTCCTCTACAAGGCGGGGGTCGTGGGGATCTTCGGGCCGGGGACCTCGATCCCCGAGTCGGCGGACAAGGTCCTGACCCTGCTGGAGAACAAGTACCTCAAGCGGGCGGCCTAGGACGACGGCCGGGGGAGACGCCCTCCCCCGGCATGGCCGCATCAACCGATCTCTTCGGATCCGGGGCAGGGGAATGGCCGAAAAGGGAATCGACTACTACGTCCAGGGCGTGATCGGCGGCAACCGGCTGGTCATGGCCAAAACGATCACGCTGATCGAGAGCATCCTGCCGGAGCACCAGGAAACGGCACAGGCGGTCATGGACGCGCTGCTGCCCCACACCGGGAAGGCCGTGCGCCTGGGGATCACGGGCGTGCCCGGCGCGGGCAAGAGCACCTTCATCGAGAGCTTCGGCACGATGCTCACGGAGAAGGGCCACCGCGTGGCCGTGCTGGCCGTCGACCCCAGCAGCCCCCGCACGGGCGGCAGCATCCTGGCCGACAAGACCCGGATGGAGAAGCTCTCCACCAACGAGCGGGCCTTCATCCGGCCCTCCCCCTCGGGGGGCACCCTCGGCGGGGTCGCCCGCAAGACCCGGGAGACCATGATGATCTGCGAGGCCGCCGGCTACGACGTCATCCTGGTGGAGACCGTCGGGGTGGGGCAGTCGGAGGTCGCCGTGGCCTCCATGGTGGACTTCTTCCTCGTGCTCATGATCGCCGGGGCCGGGGACGAGATCCAGGGGATCAAGAAGGGCGTCCTGGAGCTGGCCGACGCGATCGCGGTCAACAAGGCCGACGGCGACAACGTGGAGCGGGCCAAGCTCGCCCGGGCGCAGTACGAGACGGCGATGCACCTGCTCTCGCCCCCCTCGCCGGACTGGAGCACGCCGGTGCTGCTGTGCAGCTCCCTCACGGGGGCGGGGCTCGAGGAGATCTGGGAAACGGTCCTGAAGCACCGGAAGATCATGCACGACAAGGGGGAGCTGGAGAGGAAGCGCAGCGAGCAGTCGCGCCTGTGGATGTGGGCCCTGGTCAAGGAAGGGCTGGAGGCCTGGTTCGCCAAAAACGCCCAGGTCGTCAACCTCCTGCCCCTCATCGAGAAGGAAGTGGTCAGCGGGAAGATCACGGCCACCTCGGGGGCGGCCCGGATCCTGTCCTTTCTCCAGAACTACAGCATCACCGTCACCTGAAGGAACAGACGAATCAGGAGGTCTAGCCAGCATGAAGATCACGCGTTTGGATCACATCGGTATCGCAGTGAAGAGCATCGCCGAGTCCCTGAAGGTCTACGAGGCGATGGGTCTGAAATCCGTGGGCGTCGAGGAGGTGGCCGAGCAGAAGGTGCGCGTGGCGTTCCTCCCGATCGGCGAAACGGAGATCGAGCTGCTCGAGTCGACCGCGCCGGACGGGCCCGTGGCCAAGTACATCGAGAAGAACGGCGAGGGCATCCAGCACCTCGCGCTGCGCGTGGACAACCTCGAGGCGGCCCTGGCGGAGATGAAGGCCAAGGGCGTCCGGCTCATCGACGAGAAGCCCCGCTACGGCGCGGGCGGCGCGAAGATCGCCTTCGTGCACCCCCGCTCCACCGGCGGCGTGCTGCTCGAGCTGAGCGAGCGGGACTGAGACCCGAACCGAAACCGCACAAAAAAAGAAAGAGGTGAGGAACCGTGACGAATCAGGAAAAAATCGAACGCATGAGGGCCGCCGAGCGGAAGATCGAGATGGGCGGCGGGCCCAAGGCCCTCGAGAAGGTGAAGGCAACGGGGAGGCTCACGGCCCGCGAGCGGCTCGGGCGGCTCTTCGACGAAGGCAGCTTCGTGGAACTGGACAAGTTCGTCGAGCACCGCTGCACGAACTTCGGCATGGACAAGACGGAAGTCCCCGGCGAGGGCGTCGTGACGGGCTACGGCAGGGTCGACGGCCGGACCGTCTTCGCCTTCGCGCAGGACTTCAGCACCATGGGCGGCTCCCTCGGCGAGATGCACGCGACGAAGATCGTCAAGTGCATGGACCGCGCCGTGGCCGCCGGGGCCCCCATCGTGGGCCTCAACGACTCGGGCGGCGCGAGGATCCAGGAGGCCGTGGACTCGCTGGCGGGCTACGGCAGGATCTTCTACAAGAACACCATGGCCTCGGGGATCATCCCGCAGATCAGCGCCATCATGGGCCCCTCGGCCGGAGGGGCCGTCTACTCGCCGGCGCTGATGGACTTCATCTACATGGTCGACAAGGAATACGCCCAGATGTTCATCACGGGCCCCCAGGTCGTCAAGGCCGTCATGGGGGAGGACGTCACGGCGATGCAGCTCGGCGGCGCCATGACGCACAACACCAAGAGCGGGGTGGCGCACTTCGTGGCCG
>CAYSDD010000113.1:0-3325 GCA_964429555.1 uncultured Syntrophaceae bacterium | reverse complement strand
GATCAAGGAGAAGGTCCACTCCCAGACGGCCCTGCGCGAGGGCGGGCAGCGGGCCAAGGTGACCGTCCACATGGGAACCTGCGGCATCGCCTCGGGCGCCCGCGAGGTCCTCAACGCCCTGATGCAGGTGATCGAGGAGACGAACACGACGGACGTCATCGTCACCACCTCGGGCTGCATGGGGCTGTGCAGCCGCGAGCCCCTCGTCACCGTCGAGCTGCTGGGCAAGGAGCCCATCAAGTACGAGAAGATGAACGAGATGCGGATGCGCCAGGTGTTCAAGCGGCACGTCCTGGAGGGGGAGATCCAGACGGACTTCGTCCTCGCGAAGGGCGCCGAGGTCGTCCGCTGAGGGGCGAACGGGGGCCCCGGCCCCCGGTGGTGGAAACCATTGCAGGGGAGGAACGCATTCGATGAAAGTATTTCGCTCGCATCTGCTGGTCTGCGGGGGAACGGGCTGTCACGCGTCGGGCAGTCTCGCCGTGAAGAAGGCCCTCGTCGACGAGCTCGGCAAGCGGGGGCTCGCCGAGGAGATCAAGGTCGTCGAGACGGGCTGCAACGGCTTCTGCGCCATGGGGCCCATCATGGTCGTCTACCCCGAAGGCATCATCTATATGACGGTGAAGGTCGAGGACGTCCCGGAGCTGGTGGAGGAGCATTTCGTCAAGGGCCGCCCCCTCGAGAGGCTCTTCTACAGGGAGCCGGGCAAGGAGGACCGCATCCCCTCGATGCAGGAGATCCCCTTCTTCGCCCTGCAGGATCTCCGGGTGCTGCGCAACCGCGGTCTCATCGACCCCGAGAACATCGAGGAGTACATCGCCCGCGACGGCTACGCCGGCATGGCCAAGGCCCTCACGGAGATGACGCCCGAGCAGATCGTCCAGGAGGTCGTGAAGTCGGGCCTGCGCGGCCGCGGCGGCGCCGGGTTCCCCACGGGGCTCAAGTGGCAGTTCGCCCAGCGCTCGCCCGGTGACGTGAAGTACGTGCTGTGCAACGCCGACGAGGGCGACCCCGGGGCCTTCATGGACCGCAGCGTCCTCGAGGCCGACCCCCACGCGGTGCTCGAGGGCATGGTGATCGCCGCCAAGGCGATCGGCTCGAAGCAGGGCTACATCTACTGCCGCGCCGAGTACCCGCTGGCGATCCACCGCCTCAACGTGGCCCTCGGCCAGGCCCGCGAGATGGGCCTGCTGGGCAGGGACATCCTCGGGACGGGCTTCGACTTCGACATCGAGATCTACCAGGGCGCCGGCGCCTTCGTCTGCGGCGAGGAGACGGCGCTGATGACCTCCATCGAGGGCAAGCGCGGCATGCCGCGGCCCCGGCCGCCCTTCCCCGCCGTGGCGGGCCTGTGGGCCAAGCCCAGCGTGCTGAACAACGTGGAGACCCTGGCCAACATCGGCCAGATCATCCTGCGCGGGGCCGACTGGTACGCCGGCGTCGGCACCGAGAAGTCCAAGGGCACGAAGGTCTTCGCCCTGACGGGCGACGTGAACAACGTGGGTCTCGTGGAAGTGCCCATGGGCACGACCCTCGGGACGATCATCTACGACATCGGCGGCGGCATCCCGGGCGGCAAGAAGTTCAAGGCCGCCCAGCTGGGCGGGCCCTCCGGGGGCTGCATCCCCGTGCAGCACCTCAACGCCCCCGTCGACTACGAGAAGGTCGCCGAGCTGGGCGCCATCATGGGCTCGGGCGGCCTCATCGTCATGAACGAGGACAAGTGCGCCGTCGACATGGCGCGCTTCTTCATGGACTTCTGCAAGGACGAGTCCTGCGGCAAGTGCACCCCCTGCCGCGAGGGCACGCAGCGCATGCTCGCCATCCTGACCCGGATCTGCCAGGGCAAGGGCCGGGAGGGCGACATCGAGCTGCTGGAGTCGATGGCCACCGTGATCAAGGACGCCGCCCTGTGCGGCCTCGGCCAGACGGCCCCGAACCCCGTGCTCTCGACGATCCGCTACTTCCGCGACGAGTACGTGGAGCACATCCGCGACAAGAAATGCCGCGCCGCCGTCTGCTCGGCCCTCTTCAAGTCGCCCTGCCAGCACACCTGCCCGATCGGGATGGACGTGCCGGCCTACATCGCGCTGATCCGCGACAACCGGCTCGAGGACGCCTACAGGGTCATGCTGAAGACCAACCCCTTCCCCTCGGTCTGCGGGAGGGTCTGCGACCACCAGTGCCAGACCAAGTGCCGCAGGGGCCTGCTCGACGAGCCCGTGGCGATCAAGTTCCTGAAGCGCTACATCACCGACAATGCGCCGCGGCCGCAGGTCAGGCCCGTCGGCATCACCCGCAGGGAGAAGATCGCCGTGGTCGGCGCGGGGCCCGCGGGCCTCACCTGCGCCCGGGACCTCGCCCTGCGCGGCTATGCCGTGACGGTCTTCGAGGAGCTCCCCACGCCGGGCGGCATGCTCAGCTGGGGCATCCCCTCCTACCGCCTGCCGAGGACGGTCCTCGAGAAGGAGATCGATGACATCCGCAAGCTGGGCGTCGACATCCGCTGCAGCACCCGGGTGGGCCGCGAGGTGTCCTGGGGCAAGCTCAACGAGGACTACGACTGCGTCTACCTCGCGCCGGGGGCCCACAAGAGCCAGCGCATGGGCATCGAGGGCGAGGACCTCCCGGGGGTCTGGGGCGGTGTCGAGTTCCTCCGCGACTACAACGGCGACGAGGAGGGCTGGAAGAGCGGCCGCAAGAGCCTCGGCTCGAGGGTCGCCGTCATCGGCGGCGGCAACTCCGCCATCGACGCGGCCCGCACGGCCCTTCGCCTCGGGGCCGAGGTGACGATCCTCTACCGGCGCCTGCGCGAGGACATGCCCGCCGCGGCCGAGGAGATCGCCGCCGCCGAGCACGAGGGCATCAAGATCGAGTACCTCATCGCGCCGCTGCGCGTCGTGGGCGCGAACGGCCGCGTCGCGGGGATCGAGTGCCTGCGGCAGAAGCTCGGGGACTTCGACTCGAGCGGCCGCAAGCGGCCCGTGGCGATCCCGGGCTCCGAGTTCACGCTGAGCGTCGACACGGTGATCGCCGCCATCGGCCAGACGCCGGATCTGTCCTTCGTGCCCGCCGAGAGCGGCGTGAAGGTCAACAGGTGGTCCTGCTTCGACGTCAAGGACGACATCCGCTCCCAGACGACCCAGGCGAAGTTCTTCGCCGGCGGCGACGCCGTGACGGGCCCCGCCACGGTCGTCAAGGCCATCGCGGCGGGCCACGGCGCGGCCGAGGACATCGACGGCTGGATCCGCAAGCGCAACGGCGAGCCGGCCTGGGTGCCGCCCTCCGAGGAGCAGATCCACATCCCCTTCGTCGTCGACGAGGA
>CAYSDD010000112.1:0-3368 GCA_964429555.1 uncultured Syntrophaceae bacterium | reverse complement strand
AGAACCCCACGTAGGTGGCGGGCGTCGAGCGGGGCGTGCGCCCGATGGGCGAGTGGTCGATCTCGACGACCCGGGAGAGCGTCTCCCAGCCCGCGATGCGGTCGTACCCCCCGCGGCCGGGGGCTCCCTTCGAAAGCCTTGCCCGGAGAGCCTCGTAGAGGACGTCCTTGACGAGCGTCGATTTCCCCGAGCCGCTCACGCCGGTCACGCACGTCAGCGTCCCCAGCGGGACGGCGACGTCGATTGCCTTGAGGTTGTTCCTCCGCGCCCCCTCGATGACGAGCCGCGGCCTCCCGCCGACGGGGCGTAGCCGCGAGGTGATCCCGCGCCTGTGCCCGTTGATCCAGCTGCCCGTCACCGAGTCGGGGTTCTTCCTGAGATCGCCCAGCGTCCCCTGGGCCACGATGCGGCCCCCCCGGGGCCCCGCGCCGGGGCCGAGGTCAACGATCCAGTCGCCGGCGCGGATCGTCTCCTCGTCGTGCTCGACGACGATCACCGAGTTGCCCCTCCCGCGCAGATCCCGCAGGGTGGCGATCAGCCGTTCGTTGTCCCGCGGGTGCAGGCCGATGGTGGGCTCGTCGAGGATGTAGCCGATCCCCGTGAGGTTCGAGCCCAGCTGGGCCGCCAGCCGGATCCGTTGGGCCTCGCCCCCCGAGAGGGTGTCGCCGCCGCGGTCCAGGGTCAGGTAATCGAGCCCCACCTGCTCGAGGAACCGGAAGCGGGGCATGAGCTCCGCCACGATCCCGTCGGCCACGGGCGCCTCGTGCGGCCCGAACTCGAAGGAGCGGACGGCCCCGCCGGCCTCCCGAACCGAGAGGGCCGTGAGATCCGCGATCCCCACCCCCTTCACCCGGACGGCCAGGGCCTCCGGCCTGAGCCGCCTGCCGCCGCAGGCCGGGCACGTCCGGTCATCGACGGCTCCGAGCCCGTCGCATGCTGGACAGGCCCCGTAGCGGCTGTTGAAGGAGAAGAGCCTCGGGTCCAGCGGCTCGAACCCCCTCGAGCACCTCCGGCACGTGAGCTTCTCGCTCAGGACCCACGACGCGCCCCCGTCGTCGAGCACCCGCAGGCTCCCCTTCCCGGCGGCCAGCGCCCGCTCGACGATCTCCCGGAGTTCCCGGCCGCCCGCACCCGCCCGCACCCGGCCGGCGACGGCCTCGATGTCGTGCTCCCGGAATCGGTCCAGCGCCGGCAGCGGCTGCAGCGGCACGATGCGGCCGTCCACGCGGACCTCCCCGAACCCCCGTTTCCCGAGCCGAGCGAACAGCTCCCGGTGGAACCCCTTGCGGCCATAGACCAGCGGCGCCGTGACGGTCGCGGCCCCCCTGCCGACGCGGCGCACGATCTCCTCGATCATCGCCTCGGGGCTCTGCGAGACGATGGGCTCGCCGCAGCCCGGGCAGTGCTGCGTGCCCAGCCTGCTGTAGAGCAGGCGCAGGAAGTGGTAGATCTCCGTGAGGGTGGCCACGGTGGAGCGGCGCCCCCCGCGGCTCGTCCTCTGCTCGATGGCCACCGTGGGCGGGATGCCGGTCACCGCGTCCACCTCGGGGCGGTCCATGATCTTCAGGTACTGGCGGATGTAGTTCGGCAGGCACTCGAGGTAGCGGCGCTGCCCCTCGGCAAAGAGGATGTCGAAGGCGAGCGTCGATTTCCCCGAGCCGCTCACGCCCGTGACGACGACGAGCCGGTCCCGGGGGATGGCGACCGTGAGGTCCTGCAGGTTGTGCTCCCGGGCGCCGCGGACCACGACGGCACGATCGTCGCGGCGGCCTTGCCTCCCCGGGCGCCGCCGCGGCGGGGTCGCGATGCCCCGCCCGTCTTCGAGATAGGGCCTGAGATGCATGCCCGTCTGCGACTGCGGGTTTGCCGCGATTTGTTCCGGCGTCCCCTCTGCCACGATGTGTCCCCCCGCCTCGCCGCCCTCGGGGCCGAGGTCGATGACGTGATCGGCGCACTTGATCACCTCGGGGTTGTGCTCGATGACGACGACGGTGTTGCCCGAGGCGATGAGGTTCTCGAAGGCCGCCAGCAGGACCGCGACGTCGCGGGGGTGCAGGCCCACGGTGGGCTCGTCGAAGATGAAGAGCGAGTCGCGGACCTTCTCCAGCCCGATGTGGCGGGCGAGCTTGATCCGCTGGGCCTCGCCGCCGGAGAGCGTGTTGACGGGCTGGCCGAGCCGCAGGTAGCCGAGGCCCACGTCGATCAGCGGCCTGAGGGCCTTTTCGATCCTCTTGTGCCCCGCGAAGAAGGCCATGGCCTCCTCCGCCGTCATCTCGAGGATTTCGTGGATATTGCGGCCGCGGTGCCGGATCTCGAGCACCTCGGGCCTGAAGCGCCTGCCGCCGCACTGCGGGCACGGCAGGGTGACGTCCGAGAGGAACTGCATCTCCACCTTCTCGAAGCCCTCGCCCTCGCAGGCCTCGCAGCGGCCGCCCGGCGTGTTGAAGGAGAAGCTCGACGCGGTGAACCCCTTTTCCATCGCCGCGGGTTCGGCGGCGAAGAGGGCCCGGATGGGGTCGTAGGCCTTCAGATAGGTCAGCGGGACGGCCCGCGGCGTCTTCCCGACGGCCCGCTGGTCCACGAGGATCACGTCCTTCACCCGCTCGGCCCCCTCGATCGACGCGTGCCTCCCGGGACGCTCCTCCCGGCCGCCGAGGGCGCGCTTCACGGCCCGGTAGAGGATGTCGACGCCGAGGGTGCTCTTGCCCGACCCCGAGACGCCGGTGATCGCCGTCAGGACGCCCAGGGGGATGGCGGCGTCGATGCCCTTGAGGTTGTTCTCCGCGGCGCCGCGGACGGTGAGAACCGCATGGGGCTCCCGCCTTCGCGACGGCACGGGGACCCGGAACGCGCCGCTCAGGTAGCCGCCCGTCGGCGACCCGGGCCGCTGCATGAGTCCCTTCAGCGTCCCGCTGTAGAGGAGCTCGCCGCCCCGCTCGCCGGCCCCGGGGCCCAGTTCGACGATGTGATCGGCGCCGGCCATGATCTCCGGGTCGTGCTCGACGACGACGACGGTGTTGCCCTGGTCCCGCAGGGATTGCAGGATCCGCAGCAGCCTCCCGCTGTCGCGGGGATGGAGGCCCACGGTGGGCTCGTCGAGGACGAACAGGGTGTTGACCAGCGACGAGCCCAGGGCCTTGGTGAGGCTCACCCGCTCCACCTCGCCCCCCGAGAGGGTCCTCGACTGCCTGTCGAGGGTCAGGTACCCCAGGCCCACGTCGAGGAGGTAGCCCAGGCGCCGGCCCACCTCGCCCACAAGCAGCGCGGAGGCCTCGTCCAGCGGACCCGCCGCCAGCCCCCCGACGAAGCGCGAGGCCTCCTCGACGGTCATGGCGTAGAGTTCGGCGATGCTCCTGCCCGCGATCTTC
>CAYSDD010000111.1:0-3381 GCA_964429555.1 uncultured Syntrophaceae bacterium | reverse complement strand
CGTGCGCCTCCAGGTGGGCGAGCGTCCTGAGATCGTAGCGCTGGGCTCTCATCTGCTCGTCGGTCAGGTGGAAATAGCGGCCGGCAAGCCGCTCCGCCTGGCCGAAGACCCCTTTGATTCTGGACACCTGAAGGGGATTGAAGTACATGACAGACAGACGCCTCCCATGCGGACTTCACGAGTTCGGCCGTAATATAAAAATTTTTCGTCCTTTGTCAAGCCTTGGGTTGCTTTCAACGAAACCCGCGGATATTCTTCTTTTCCACTCTTCCGTCAGGCAGGTGGCCCGGCCATGTGAAGTCAGGAAGATCAGAAGTCAGGAATCCAGAAAAGCTAACAATTCCTTAAGGTTGCGCTCTTCCTCGCTGACGGTCTTCCGATTTTCGCGTCGCCGGCGATCCGTCATCCGGCCTGCTGCATCGTTCCGAAACATGAAGCCGGCGGATGTGGATCAAAGGGGCCCTTTCTTGCTGCGGTGCGCCTCGAGGGAAAACTCGATGACCCGGCTGATGAGATCCGTCTGGCTCAGCCCCTCGGCGGCGGCCTGGTGAAACAGGACCGTCGACGGCGTCATGCCGGGCAGGGTGTTGGGCTCCAGCACGAGGATGCGCCCGTCGCAGAGGAACATGTCGATGCGCGAGTAGGCCTTCAGGCCGAGGGCCCTGTAGGCCCGCACGGCCGTATCCTGGATCTGCCGGAGCACCTCGGCGGGCACCCGGGCGGGGGTCTTGTTCTCCCCCTGGCCGTAGAGGAACTTGTCCTCGAGCGACAGGATCTCCTGCGTCGGGATGGTCTCCGACGGCGTGAGCGCCCGGGGCTCGTCGTTGCCGAGCACCCCGCAGGTCACCTCCATGCCGGTGAGGAACTCCTCCACCACGGCCACGTTGTCCCACTCGAAGGCCGAGACCAGGGCATCGGGGATGCCCGCCGCGGAAACGACCTTTTTCACCGCCGTGCTGCATCCCTCCCGGGTGGGCTTGACGACGCAGGGGAAGCCGAGCTCCGTCTCGATTTGCTGCAGGAGCGCGCCGCGCCCCGCACCCTCCCAGGCCCGCCGGTCGACCGCCACCGACCTGGGGACGTCGATCCCGCTCATGGCGAGGACCTTGCGGGCCGTGAACTTGTCCATCCCGAGGGCCGATCCCAGGACGCCGGAGCCGCTGTAGGGGACCCCGAGGAGTTCCAGCAGCCCCTGGAGCGTGCCGTCCTCGCCGTACTTGCCGTGCAGGCCGATGTAGACGAAATCGACGCGGTCCTTCAGGGCCTCGTAGGGAAGCGGCCTGGCCTCCTCGGCGAGGTCGATCTCGACATCCGCGGTGCTGTTGCGCATGAGGAGCTTCAGCGGGATTTCCCACAGGGCGCAGCGGCTGTCCATGAACAGGGGCACGGGGTCGTACTTCTTCCGGTCCATCTTGCTGAAGATGTTGCGGCCGCTTTCGAGGGAGACCTCCTTTTCCGAGGAGACGCCCCCCATGATGACCCCGACCCTGAGCTTCGCTTCGTTCTGTGCTGTCATGCACCGACCCTTGTTGTGAATTGATGGCCGCCACTATAGTGGGATCTCGGGGTCATGTAAAGCCCCTTGTTGCCCCTGCTCTCCTTCTGCGCGCCGCGCTCTGCCCTCACAGAGGCCCCTTCTTCTCCCGGTGGATCCGCATCCCGATCTCGATGAGCTTCGAGACGATCATGCCCGGCAGCATCCCCTGCTCGGCGGCCTGCTCGAAGAAGAAGGACGAGGGCGCCATGCCCGACGAGGAGTTCGGGTCGGTGATCAGGACGCGGCCGTCCTTGAGGACGAAGCCGTCGATGCGCCCGTAGCAGCGGAAGCCCAGCGCCTTGTAGGCCCGCACGACGTCCACCTTGATCGTCTCCGCGATGTCCCTCGGGATCGTCTTGGGCGGCGTGAACTTCCGGCAGCGGCCGGGCATGTACTTGTCGTCGTAGGTGAAGAACTCGCTCTGCGGGTGGATCTCGGTGAGCGAGAGCGGCCGGGGCTCGCCCTCGTCCTCGAGGACGATGCACGAGAACTCGGTCCCGTCGAGGAACTCCTCCACGAGGACCGTGCGGTCCCACTGCAGGGCCGCGGCCATGGCCGCGTCGAGTTCCCCGGGCGCGCGCACGACGGTGACCCCGATGCTCGAGCCCTCGCGGACGGGCTTGGTGACCAGGGGAAGGCCGAACTCCCCGACGAGGCGCTCACGGACGGCCTCGGGGTTTTCCTGCCAGTGCCGCTCATCGACGATCGTGCTCCGCGGCACCCCGAGCCCCTCGGCGCGCAGGATCTTCTGCTGGATGTCCTTGTCCATCCCGATGGCCGAGGCCAGGACGCCCGGTCCCGTGTAGGGGATGCGCTGAAGCTCCAGGAGGCCCTGGATGCAGCCGTCGTCGCCGTACTTGCCGTGCAGGGCGATGAAGGCGAAATCGATCCGGTTCCTCAGCCCTTCGTAGGCGATCGGCTCGGCCTCCGTCGCGAGACGCTCCGCGATGTCCGTCGTCGTGTTCTGGGAGATGAGCTGCCAGGGCAGGACCCACAGGCGGCCGCCCGGGTCCATGAAGATCGGGACCGGCTCGAAGTGCTCCCGGTCCATGTTGTCGTAGACGTTTCGCCCGCTGTTGAGGGAGACCTCCCGCTCGGAGGACATCCCGCCGAAGATGATGCCGACGCGTAATTTCTCCATTCCGTCTGTCCGGTCTGTTCAGTCTTTTCGATCTGTCCCGTCAAATCCCCGCTACGTCATCCTCTCCCCTGCGCAGGCGAGGATGGAGGTGAGGGGACTGTTCTTCGCACCTGTTACACCCTCACCCTCCCCGTCGAGGGCGAGGGAACCCGCAGAAGGGATTCAGCCTTTTGCCTTTTGCCTTTTGCCTGTCTTTATAGATCCCACAAAAACGTCACGCCGCTGTTCGGGAAGATCCACTCGTCGTCGCTGATCTTCAGCCGCATCCGCTTGCCCGCTTCCCTCGTCACCTCGGGGTAGGGGTGCTTGCCCGCGAAGAAGCTGATCTCGCGGACGTTCTTGAGGTTCATCCCCTCGTAGTTGAAGTCGATGTCGAGGCCCCGCGTCGGGTAGACGAGGAAGACGGAGAAGAGGTTGTTGCTGCGGAACTTCCGGGTCTCGATCTCGATCTTCATCCGGACCTGGCGGTTGAGCTTGCCGCGCAGCGAATCCCCGCCGCCGCACCAGATCTCGTAGCCCCGCTCCGTGGTCTCGGAGCGGATGATGGGGACGGCCTCGTTGTCCACGCAGACGCGCACCACCCGGAAGTCGCTCTCCCGAAACGTCTCGTCCCGCGTCGTGAGCAGCCAGCGGTACTCGCAGCGCGGGTCGTCGAACAGCAGCGAGAGCTGCCGGTTGTTGAGCGCGCAGCCGATGAGGAAGA
>CAYSDD010000110.1:0-3390 GCA_964429555.1 uncultured Syntrophaceae bacterium | reverse complement strand
GCACGTTGAACTTCATGGCGATCACGCCGATGCTGCCGGTGATCGTCGTGGGGTGCGCCACGATCTCGTCGGCCGCCGTGGCCACGTAGTAGCCGCCCGAGGCCGCCACGTCCATCATGCAGGCGACGACCCGGACGCCGGTCTTCTTCCTGTACTCGAGGATCTCGTGGTGGAGGATGTCGCTCGCGGTGACGGTTCCCCCCGGCGAATTGATCCGGACGACGAGGCCCGCGATCTTCCGGTCCTGGCGGGCCTTCTTCAGGGCCTCCCGGAACTCGTCGACCATGGAGGTTTCCTGCCGCAGGCCCAGGGCGCGCCCCTTCTCTTCCGAGATGATCCCCGTGACGTCGAGCAGGAGGATCTTGGCGTCGCCCTGGCCGTCCACCACCTTTTCGCGCAAGGGGCCGGGCTCCTGCAGGAGGGAGAGGTTTACGTAGGCGCAGCCGCTCCACAAGAGGGGCATGGCCGCCAGCAGGGCGATGCAGATCATCCGCTTCATCGGGAATCCCTCCTTGTCGATTTCGTCTTCCGGGTCCGTTGCGGTTTCGTCCTGCCCGCCTGCCTTCGCTCGCGGAGCAGCCGCGAGATGTCCTTCTGTCGCCTCGAAATTTTCTGCTTGGCCATGGAATGTCCTTTCCCGCCCATCGCCGCGGCCCATTCCGCACTGATTTGCGTTGACTCGGCACGGGGTTGACCCTATAATTTCAAGAAACAGCCGCTATATTGCCAACAAAAACGATTTCTGTAAAGGAGGTGCCAATATGTCCGAAAACAGGTGCGGCGATTGGATGAAGGGCCTGCTCATCGGCAGCCTCGTCGGCATCATCGTCGGGATGCTCTACGCGCCCAAGAGCGGCCGCGAGACCCGGGACGAGCTGTCGGAAAAGGCGAAGGACATCGCGGGCAAGCTGAAGGACGAATACGACGTCGCGTTCGAGAAGAGCAAAACCGCATACGAGAACCTGCTCAAGAAGCTCAAGGAAGTGGAGGCCAAGGCCGAAAAGAAGGCCCGGGAGATCGAGGGCGGGCCGGCTGCCTGATCCGGCAGGAGGAGAGGAAAGCCTATGAGCTGGGAAACGAGCCTGTTCATCCTGTGCCTTGCCGTGGTGGTCCTCGTGGTGTTCACGATTCCCGTGCTGCTGCAGCTCCGCAGCACGGTCCGGAATCTCGACACGACGATCACGACGCTCAACCAGAACCTCCCGCAGATTCTGAAAAACGTGGATTTCATCACGGAAAACGTCCGGCAGAGCGTGCACGCGGTGCGGGCGACCCTCGAGGAGACCATCAACCGGTCGCTGCCGTCGATCCTCGTGAATGTCGACCGCCTCACCGCCACCGTCGGCAAGTCGGTCGACCTCGTCCGAAGCCGCGTGGACGAGCTTTCCGGCAGTGTCGAGCGGGTGCGCGGCGGGCTCGCGCATCTCGACGAGGGAATCAAGGAACGGGCGCGGGGCCGGGTGTCGCAGGGGCTGAAGGTGTTTGCAGGTCTCGTCAGGCGGGTCCGCTCTGCACTGGAGTCCGTCAGGGCATGACGGACCCGAACCGGGCGGAGGGGCGCCGGAAGGGCGTTGTCGAGGCAGCGCACGGGAACGAACGAATGATCGATGGAGGGTGTCATGAGTGAAAAAGACGATTTTGCGAAGGGGATACTGACCGGCGCACTGATCGGGGGGCTGATCGGCGTGGCCGTCGGGATCCTGGTCGCGCCCAGGAGCGGTGAGGAGACGCGCCAGGAGCTCGCGGACAAGGCGAAGGACTTCGCCGAAAAGGTGCAGGACGAGTACGACGTCCTGTACGACAAGGCGCGGCGCACGACGGACTCGCTGATCAACCGGCTGCACGACATCGAGCAGGCGGCGCGGAAGAAGGCCGACGAGCTGGCCGAGAAGGTGAAATCCTGAACCCCATCGGGCCCGGCAGCACCGGGCCCGCGGATTGTGAGGCAGGCCCATGCCCTGGGAGATCGGCGTCCTGGCGGCCGGTGCGTCGCTGCTGGTGCTGGCCGCAGTGGCAGCCGTCACGGCGGCTGAAATCCGGAGAACCGGCAGACGCGCCGCGGAGCTCGGCGCGGTGCTCGACCGGCACGTTCCCGCCATCCGGCAGAATCTCGACGAGATCTCCCGCAGCGCAGACGCCCTGCATGCCTCGCTCCGGGCGCTGGGCGAAAGGGCATCCGAGACGGGCAGGGGGGTCGAGAGGATCATCCTGGAGACCCGGAAACTCGAGCGGGATTTGCGAGAGGGCGTTGTCGAACCCCTCCAGAGGATCGCGGCAGGCGTTTCAGCCCTTCTTGCCGTCGGGGCGGCCCTCCGCGATCTTCGTCACCCCGTGCGCCGGATCCGGAGGAGGCAGGGCAAGGCGTGAGCGCCGCCGCTGCCGGATCAGGCCGCGCAGCCACCACCACACGTGAAAATACCCCCCGAGAATGATCAGCGCCGTGACCCCCAGCAGGACGAAGAAGAGCACGTCCTGGTGCTCGCGCAGGGAGCTTCCCTGCAGCGTCAGGATCACCGTGCCCAGCAGCCGGCCCGTCGTGGAGATGACGAGAAAGTCCCGGGTTCTCATGTGCGACAGCCCCAGGATGTAGCAGAGGGTATCCTTGGGGAAACCGGGGATCAGGAAGAACAGGAAGGCGATGGCCCGACCCTTGTGCTCGAGAAAATAATCGTACTTGCGGATCGTGGCGGGACGAATGATCCGCTCCACGAAGGGCAACCCGTAGATGCGGGCGAGGACGAAGGCCAGCCAGGACCCGACGGTGAGGCCGATCGTGGAGTAGATGACGCCCAGGGCGGGCCCGTAGAGATACCCCCCGATGAGGCCCGTCACGTCGCCGGGCAGCGGCGAGACGACGACCTGCAGGATCTGCAGGACGATGAAGACCAGCACGGAGGTGGCGCCCCAGGAGGTGAGGAACTCCGAGAGCGCCTCGCGGTCCATGAAGAAGGCGTGGAGGTTGTAGTGGACGATGAGAAAAATCCCGACGGCGATGGCCAGCGGGACGAGCAGAACCCGTGCAAAAGAACGCTCCACGCAGCATGTACCCCGTTCAGGATCTCGGAGCGGGACGGCCGATTCTCGCACATCGGCCGTGCCGTGACGTGAAACCCTACCATATCCGCAGGACCATGGCAAAGTGAAAACACGGCAGCGATGCACCGACGGCGCGCCGATTCCATGATCACGGAAGTGAAGCACGTGAGAGGGTCAGAACGGTGGCGAATCCTGAGGCCCGGGGAATGCTTCCGGTTCTCCGACCTTCTTACCCTCGCCCCCTCTCACCCTCTTCCTCCGGGGCCGCCTGCGCCGCCAGCCAGTCCTTGATGTGCTTCGTGGCCCGGCAGTCGTCCTCGTTGTAATCGACGATCCCCTGCAGCTTCTCCTGCC
>CAYSDD010000109.1:2281-3406 GCA_964429555.1 uncultured Syntrophaceae bacterium | reverse complement strand
ATGCACGCCGAGGTGCGGGGGGTCCATGTTGCCGCAGACGGCGATGACGTCCTTGTCCCCGAAGGCCTCCAGCACCGCGAGATCGACGAGGTCGCCTGCGTGCAGGATCATGCCGGCGTCGCAGAAGTGTTTTCGGATGATGGCGCGGAGCCTGTCGTCGGGCTCCCGAAGATGCGTGTCGGAGATGACGCCGATCTTCAATCCTGACCCTCCCGGAACGGCGTGATTATATCGCCCGTCGGCAAAAAGACAAGTGTTTTTTGGGTCGTGCGGCACCCTTCCCCGCTTTCGGTTTGACATTTCACGGCCGCGGGACTAAGATCGGAGCCACCGGGAGAGGACGCGGAGCATGCTGGAACACACCCTCGAAAAGATCGCCGAGAAGATCCTGAGCCTCGACGAGGCGTCGCTGGCCGCCCTCTGGGACCGCTACAAGCAGAAGATGGAAAAGTTCCAGCCCACGCGGGAATGGGAGCGGTCGGTCATCGTGTTTTTCATCATCAACTCCGTGCGCGTCAAGAACCATATCTTCAACGAGCGGATCCTGCAGCACCGGCAGCACGGCGAATCCCAGCCGGAAGAGCCGGCACCGAAGGGAAAACCCAACCTCAAGCTCGTCAAGTAGATGGACAGATCCCAGGCCCTCAAGCGCATCGGCGAACTCCGGGAGCTCATCGAGTACCACAACCGCCGCTACTACCAGCTCGATGACCCCGAGATCTCGGACGCCGAATACGACCGGCTCATGCGCGAGCTGTCGGAACTCGAGGCGCAGCACCCCGACATCGACCGCTCCGCGTCGCCCACCCAGCGCGTGGGCGCCGCCCCGCTGGAGAAGTTCCGCTCCGTCACCCATCTCACCCCGATGCTCAGCCTCGGCAACGCCTTCTCGGAGCAGGAGATGATCGAGTTCCACGAGCGGCTCCGGCGCCTGCTGGGAGACCGGACGGACCTCGACTTCGTGGCGGAACCGAAGATCGACGGCGTCGCGGTCAACCTCGTCTACGAAAACGGCCGATTATCCGTCGGCTCCACGCGCGGCGATGGGATGACCGGGGAGGATGTGACCCAGAACCTCCGGACGATCCGCACCCTGCCCCTGCAGATGACCCCCGTGCCGGGCCG
>CAYSDD010000109.1:0-2181 GCA_964429555.1 uncultured Syntrophaceae bacterium | reverse complement strand
CATCGAGGACTGCATCGCCTACCGGCGCCACATCGAGTCCATCCGGGACAGGCTCCCGTACGAGATCGACGGGATCGTCGTCAAGGTCAATTCCCTGTCGCTGCAGGATCAGCTGGGCATGGTCTCCCGGAGCCCCCGCTGGGCCGTGGCGGTCAAGTTCGCCCCCACCCAGGCCACGACGGTCATCGAGGACATCATCCTCGGCATCGGGCGCACCGGCGTCCTCACGCCCGTGGCGGTCATGAAGCCCGTGCAGGTCGGCGGGGTGACGGTCACCCACGCCACGCTCCACAACGAGGACGAGATCCTGAAAAAAGGCCTCCACGTGGGGGACACCGTCATCGTCCAGCGCGCCGGCGACGTCATCCCCGAGGTGGTGAAGGTCATCGAGTCGAAGCGCACGGGGCGCGAGAAACCCTTCCGGATGCCCGAGCGGTGCCCCTTCTGCGATTCCCCCGTCGTCCGGCCCGAGGGCGAGGTCGCCTACCGCTGCGTCAACCCCGACTGCGGCGCCCAGCTGCGGGAGAGGATCAAGCACTTCGTCTCCCGCAACGGCATGGACATCGAGGGGATCGGCGACAAGATCGTCAGCCGCCTGCTGGAGGCCGGCATCATCCGCGACGCGTCCGACCTCTATCGCATCACGAAGGAGCAGCTGCTGGAGCTCGAGCGCTTCGCCGACAAGTCCGCGGAGAACCTGATCGCCGCGATTGCAGGCTCGAAGCGCCCGCCGCTGGAACGGTTCCTCTTTGCCCTGGGCATCCGGCACGTGGGCGAATACGTGGCGAAGCTCCTGGCAAAGACATTCGGGAGTGTCGCGGCGATCGAGGCGGCGAGCCAGGAGGAGCTCACGGCGGTCGAAGGGATCGGTCCCACGATCGCGGAGAGCATCTACCGGTTCTTCCACGACCCGCATCACGTCCGGTTTCTCCGGAGGCTGGAAGAGGCCGGCGTGAAGCCCGTGGCCCCAGGGCGGCCCGCGGCGGCTCCGCTCCGGGGAAAGACCTTCGTCTTCACGGGGGGACTCAAGGGCCTCTCCAGGGAAAAGGTCAAGGACATGGTGGAGTCCCTCGGGGGTACGGCCGCATCGTCGGTGTCGAAAAAGACCGACTATGTCGTCGCCGGCGAGGACCCCGGGTCGAAAGTCGACAAGGCAAAGGCACTGGGCGTGACGATCCTCGACGAGGAGGGCTTCCTCAAGCTCATCGCGGACGCGGAGAAGAAATAGACCGGGCCGAAGCCTTTCCCCTGAGCCTCCAGCCTGTTATGATGAAACGCATCCACGTCACGATCACCGGAACGGTGCAGGGCGTCTTCTTCCGGGCCAAGACCCGCAGCGAAGCCCTCCGGAACAACGTGAGGGGGTGGGTGCGGAACCTGCCCGACGGGCGCGTCGAAGCGGTGTTCGAGGGAAAGCCTGAGGACGTCGACCGCGTCGTCGAGTGGTGCCGCATCGGCCCCAGCCACGCGGCCGTCGAGCGCGTGGATGCGGTCGAGGAGCCCTATACCGGGGCTTTCCATGATTTCGAGATCCGTTATCGGCCCTGACGGGCGAAAGCCCGGCAGGCGCCGAACCACGCAACCCGAACATCCAACAGGAGGGAAATGCGATGAAGAGACCGGGTTTGTTGCGCGCAGCCGCGTTGAGCTTGCTCCTTGTCCTGGCCCTGACCCTTGAGGCCTCCGCCGCCGGGGAAGGTGCGAAGCTGGCCGATTACCACCTCAAGAAGCAACCCGCTCCGGCCCTCGTCCCGGCCCCGACGCTCGAAGAGGCCATGAAGATCCAGGCCGAATTCATCGCCGCCGTCATGCCGGTCTACGGCAGGGTGGTCGGCTACAAGGCGGGACTGACGAACCCCAACGTCCAGAAGGTCTTCGGCGTGACGGCCCCCGTGCGCGGGACGCTGCTGGAGAAGATGATCCTCAAGTCCGGCACGGCGATCGAGGCGAACTTCGGGGCGAGACCGCTGTACGAGGGCGACCTGATCCTGCGGGTGGGCAGCGATGCGGTCAACACGGCAAAGACCCCGATGGAGGCCCTGGCCGGGATCGACGCGGCCATCCCCTTCATCGAGCTGCCCGATCTGGTCTACGCCAGGGACGTGAAGATCAACGGGGCGCTGCTCGCCGCCGTGAACGTGGCGGCACGCTACGGCATCGTGGGGGAGCCCATCCCGGTGG
>CAYSDD010000108.1:0-3412 GCA_964429555.1 uncultured Syntrophaceae bacterium | reverse complement strand
GAGGAGACGCAGGGGCAGATCAAGGTCGACCGGGGCCGTTTCGTCTGGCCCCTGCGGGGTCCCGTGATCACCCGCTTCGGGATTCAGCCCAGCGGGATGAAGTACAACGGCATCAAGATCGCCGCAAAGGAGAACGCCCCGGTGCAGGCGGCGGCCGCCGGCACCGTCATCTATGCATCCACCGTCAAGGGGTACGGCGAAACGGTGATCGTCAAGCACGACGAGAATTTCACGACCGTGTACGCCTACCTGAAGAACACGGTGGCGAGGCGAGACGAGCGGATCAGGAAGGGCGAAAAGATCGCCTCCGTCGGCCCGCCCCAGGAACCGGGGGGGGAGCCCTACCTCTATTTCGAGATCCGCGAGAAGAACAGGGCCAGGAACCCCCTGTTCTTCCTGCCGTGAAATCGGGGTCCAGGGATGAGGGGACAGGAAGAAGACCCGCCCGCCGCGTTGACGCAAGACGGTGCGATGCCTATACTACAGGCCTGAAGATTGTCCGTCTGAAAAACCCGGAACAGGAAGACCGAACCGATGACCGTGCATGCCTGCTTCGAGCAGGGTCCCATACGACCGCCCAGCGAGGCCCGCAGCCTCCTGATCCGACCGACCCGGAACTGCCCCTGGAACAAGTGCGCCTTCTGCCATACCTACAAGGGAAGCCGCTTCGAGTTTCGCCCCGTCGAGGAAATCAAGCAGGACATCGACGCCGTGCGCGCCCTGGCCGATGCGGTCGGCGAGCTCTCGTGGAAGCTGGGACAGGGGGGCCGGGTCAACGACACCGTCGTCTCCTGGATTTTCGGCAACGAAGGCTCCTTCAGCGACCCGTTCCGGCACGTGGCGGCCTGGCTCTACTTCGGGGGCAAGACCGTTTTTCTCCAGGATGCCGACACGCTCATCATGAAGACCGACGATCTCGTCGAGGTGCTCAACCATCTCCGGGACAGGTTTCCGGGGATCGAGCGCATCACCTCCTACTGCCGCTCGCGGACGGCCGCCCATAAATCGGTGGAGGACCTCCGGCGCATCCGGAAGGCCGGTCTCGTGCGGATCCACGTCGGGCTCGAGTCGGGCTGCGACGAGGTGCTCCGGTTCATCCGGAAGGGGGCGACGGCGGAGGAACACGTCAAGGGGGGCAAGCGGATCGTGGAGGCCGGCATCTCGCTGTGCGAGTACGTCATGCCGGGACTCGGCGGCAGCCGGTGGTCACGGGAGCACGCCGTCGAGACGGCCCGGGTCCTCAGCGAGATCAACCCGGACCACATCCGGCTGCGCACCCTGTCGGTGAGGCGGGGGACCCCTCTGCACGACGCGATGCGCGAGGGGGGGTTCGCCCCCATCGGGGACGAGGAAATCCTCAAGGAAATCAGGCTTTTCATAGAAAGTCTCGACGGGGTTCAGAGCCGCATCGTCAGCGATCACATCCTGAACCTGCTGGAGGAGCTTGAGGGAAAACTGCCAGAGGAGAAGGAGAAGCTGCTGGGGATCATCGACCGGTACTTTCAGCTCCCCGAGACGGACCGCCTCGTCTTCCGGCTGGGGCGGCGCCGGGGCATCTACCGGAGCCTTGACGATCTGTCCGAGCCCGGCACCTATCGGCAGCTCAAGGAGGCCGTCGAGCGCTATCAGCAGGAAGAGCCCGGAAGGCTGGACCGCGATCTGGACCGAATCCGCGAGAGTTTCATCTGAGGCGCACCCCTGTGGCCCCTTCCTCGAGTGCCGCCGAGGTTCGCCGGGCCCGCCGATAACCTAAGTCCCCGGAATCATGGATCGAAACGCCCAGGAGGGCAGGCCCGGCAGCCGGCGGGGGTCCCTGCGCGAGCATTTCCGTTGACATTTCAGGCGAATTCCTTTATGATCCGCAGGCTAGTGGAGTGTCATAGAGGGGAATCCGCGAGAGGTGGTAATGGGGAGATGTTCAAAATAGGAGAATTGGCCGTTTATCCAGCGCAGGGAGTCGGACTCATCGAGGCGATCGAAGACCGGGAGATCATGGGGACGTGGCAGAAGTTCTACGTGATGAAGATCCTCGGCAACGGGATGAAGATCATGATCCCGACCGACACGGCGCAGGCCATCGGGCTGCGCCAGCTCATCTCGTCCAAGGAGATCCCGAAAATCTACGAGATCCTGCGTGCCCGTGACGTCACGATCGACAAGCAGGCATGGAACAAGCGTTACCGTGAATACCTGGAGAAGATCAAGACGGGCTCCGTCTACGAGATCGCCAAGGTCCTCAGAGACCTATTCATCCTCAAGCACGGCAAGGACCTGTCCTTCGGCGAGAGGAAGATGATGGACACGGCGAAGCACCTGCTCATCAAGGAGATCTCCATCGCAAGCCGCGCGGCGGAGGCCAAGGTCGAGGCCGAGATCAATGCCATGTTCCCGCTGCAGTGAGCGACGGCGCTCCCTGCCGCGTTGTCTATAGATAGAGCTCCGAGAAGTCGGGGCGCCGGGTTCGTGTTGCCCGCGGGGCGCTGCCCGGCGGGACGGCAGACCGTTTCACCCGTTCCGGCGGGCCCGCGGCGGGTCGGAACCTGGCGGGCCGGTTTCCCGGGAGCTTTTTTACACGGTCGCGATGCCGGGTTCTTTGAAATCCTGTCACGCCAATTTCAAGAAAGGGGGAATGTTCGTTTGCTGATCCGTTCACTGCTCATCGGCATTTGCTCGATCAGCGGATACTTTATTGCCCTGAAGTATTTGGCTTCATACCAATTATCCATTATCGGTCTTTTACTGGGCTTTATCGCCGCTGTCATTGTCATCCAGATCGAGCAGATCATCCGGCGATTCTCGCTGCGCATCATCCTGGGGGGTGTCGTCGGGACCATCATCGGGCTTCTGATCGCCATCCTGCTGTCCTACGGGCTGCGGTTTGTCACCGTGCTGGAACAGCAGGAGCTGGCCTTCCTGATCTACGCCCTGATGGCCAGCATCCTCGGGTATCTGGGTCTCGTCATCGGTTCGAAGAAGAGCGAGGAGATCGCTCTGCCTGCCTTCGGCCCCTTCAAGGGGTTCCGCGGAGGGACGGATTACCGCATCCTCGACACGAGCGTCATCATCGACGGCCGCATCGCCGACATCTGCGACACGGGGTTCATGGAAGGGACCCTGGTCGTCCCGCGGTTCGTCCTGGAGGAGCTCCAGCACATCGCCGATTCGTCCGATTCCATGAAGCGCTCGAGGGGAAGGCGGGGTCTCGACATCCTGAACCGGGTGCAGAAGAACCCGGGGATCAACATCGAAATCGTCGATCACGAGTTCCCGAAGATCAAGGGCGTGGACGGCAAGCTCGTCGCCCTCGCGAAGAAGATGAACGGCAAGATCATCACCAACGACTTCAACCTCAACAAGGTGGCGGAGCTCCAGGGCATCAAGATCCTGAACGTCAACGAGCTGGCCAACGCCC
>CAYSDD010000107.1:0-3462 GCA_964429555.1 uncultured Syntrophaceae bacterium | reverse complement strand
AGGAGCGGCCCGACGTGGACGGCGTCTACATGACCGTCTGCCAGCTCATGACGGGGAGCGGCGGCTGGCCGCTGACCGTTTTCATGACCCCCGACCGGGAACCCTTCTTCGCGGGCACCTACATCCCGAAGGAGAGCCGGCACGGCAGGCTCGGGATGATGGAGCTGATCCCGGGGGTCCGGCGCGTCTGGAAGGCCCGGCGCGGCGATGTGCGCGCGTCGGCCGAAAAGGTCATGGCGGCCCTGCGGAACCTCTCCGCCGAGGCGTCGACGGCGGATGCCCCGGGAGTCGCGGCCTGCCGCGCGGCCTTCGACATGCTCGCCGGGCAGTTCGACGAGGGCCACGGGGGGTTCGGCGGCGCGCCCAAGTTCCCCGCGCCCCACCACTACCTGTTTCTGCTGCGCTACGGCAGGCGCACGGGCGAGACGAAGGCCCTCGAGATGGTCGAGAAGAGCCTCACGGCCATGCGCCGCGGCGGGGTCTACGACCAGCTGGGCTACGGGTTTCACCGCTACTCCACCGATGCGCGCTGGCTTCTGCCGCACTTCGAGAAGATGCTCTACGACCAGGCCATGCTCTCCCTGGCCTTCCTGGAGGCCTTCCAGGCCACGGGCAGGCCGCTCTACGCACGCACGGCGGAGGAGATTTTCACGTACGTCCTGCGGGACCTGAGGGCCCCGGAAGGGGGGTTCTGCTGCGCCGAGGACGCCGACAGCGAGGGGGAAGAAGGGAAGTTCTACCTCTGGGCCGAGCGGGAGATCCGGGATGCCCTCGAACCGGACCAGGCCGCGGTCGTCATCGAGGTCTTCGGCATCCGGAAGGAAGGCAACTTCCTCGACGAGGCGACGGGGTCACGGACGGGCCGGAATGTCCTGTCCATGGTCCGGACCCTCGAAGAGGCGGCCGGTGCGCTGTCGATGCCCGCGGAGAAGGCGCGCGCCGCCTTCGAGGCGGCCCGGGAAAAGCTCCTGGGTCTCCGGGGGAGCCGAACCCGGCCCGGCAGGGACGACAAGGTCCTCGCGGACTGGAACGGCCTGATGATCGCCGCACTGGCCCGGGGCGCCTCGGTGCTGGGCCGCCGGGACTGGGCCGAGGCTGCATCGCAGGCCGCCCGTTTCGTTCTCGACCGCCTCCGCGACGGACGGGGACGGCTCATGCACCGCTGGCGGGACGGCGAGGCCGCCGTGGCCGGGATGCTCGATGACCATGCCTTCATGATCTGGGGGCTCCTGGAGCTCTACGAGGCAACCCTCGAGCCCGGCGTTCTAAAGACTGCCCTCGAACTCACCGATAATACGATCAGTCATTTCCACGATGACAGGGACGGGGGGTTTTTCTTCACCGCCGACGACGGCGAAACGGTCCTCGTTCGCCAGAAGGACAGTTACGACGGGGCGATCCCCTCGGGCAACTCCGTGATGATGCTCAACCTCCTTCGCCTGTCGCGCATCACGGGGCGGCAGGACCTGGAGAGCAAGGCGATCGGCATCTCCCGCGCCGTTGCCCGCAGCGTCGCGCAGAGCCCCTCGGCCTATTCCCAGCTCATGGTTGCCCTCGAGTTTCTCGCAGGCCCCGCGGCGGAAATCGTCATCGCCGGAAAACCCGGGGCGCCGGACGCGCAGGAGATGCTCGATGCGGTGCGGCGGTCCTTCCTGCCCAACCGGGTCCTGCTGTTCCGGCCGCAGGGGGCGGGGTCGGGGGCGCTTGCGGCCATCGCCCCCTACACGAAGGACATGAAGGCCGACCGGGGCCGGGCGACGGCTTACGTATGCCGGAATTTCGCCTGCGCCGAACCCGTGCACACGGTGAAAGAAATGCTGGGGCTGCTCGAGGCCCCGTGATAGAATGGCATCATCATTTGAAAGGAGTGCTCCCATGAAGAAAACGGTTTCCGCGCGGCTGCTGGTCATCCTGGTTTCCGCCCTCTTTGCTCTCAGCCTGCCCTGCTCGGGCCTGGCGCACAGCCCCGACAGGATGGATCTGGCCTACGACATCAAGACCCAGACGCTCTCCGTGAAGATCACCCACCCCTCGAACAATCCCGACCGGCACTACGTCAAGGAGGTGGTCGTGAAGAAGAACGGCCAGGTCGCCGCTCGGGGCGAGTACACCAAGCAGCCCGGCGACACCTTCGTCTACACCTTCCAGGTGGCCGCCACGGGCGCCGACACGTTCGAGGTCACCGCCGTCTGCAACATCCGGGGATCCATCACCGCGAAGTATTCCCCGGGCGTGTAGAACGCAGCCGGGACATCCCGGCCCGGCCGCCCGCAGCGCTGCGGGGCTCATCACGGAGGGGGATTGTGCTCCTCTATCTGCATGCCGGTTTCATGATTGCCGGTCTCGTGCTCATGACGGCGGGCGTGACCGTGGCCCGCCTCATGCGAAAACGGCCCTGGTGGCTTCGCGGCCACCGGGCCCTGGGGGCCTGCGGCTCGCTTGCGGTCCTCTGCGGCATCACGGCGGCCGTCGCCATGGTGGCCGGGGGTCCTCACTTCCAGGTTCTGCACGCCTGGACGGGCGCCGTCGTCGCGCTGGCCGCCGTCGCGACCCCCGTTTTGGGACAGTTGCAGTTCGTGCTGACGCAGCGCCGCGCCGAGATCCGAAAGGTCCACCGCCGGGCCGGCGCCATGACCCTCGTTCTGCTGTTCCTCAACATCCTCTCCGGGCTGGTGCTCGTGGAGGTCATCCCCGACGTGCGATCCTTCTGAAGGCGGAATGCGGGAATCATGGAATGGTGGAACGACGGCTCATGGGGAACAGCTTCTGATTGCCCATTCTTCCGAAATTCCGACATGCCGGGGGCAGAGACGCTCGAACCGCATCCTGATCGGCTCGCCCCCTCAAAATGACCTTTGAAAGATTCGCCATGCGGCCCATCTACCTCGATTACAACGCCACGACGCCCGTCGACCCCGAGGTGGCCGCGGCCATGCTTCCCTGCATCCGCGAGCACTTCGGCAACCCCTCGAGCGCCCACGCGTACGGCGTCGAGGCCCGCAGGATCGTCGAGAGGGCCCGCGGGCAGGTGGCATCACTCCTGCGCTGCCGTCCCGGCGAGGTCCTCTTCACGAGCGGCGGCACCGAGTCGAACAACCATGCCCTCAAGGGCGCCGCGCGGGCGCTGCGCAGCAGGGGCAACCGCATCGTCACCTCGGCCGTCGAGCACCCCGCCGTCATGGAGGTCTGCCATGCCCTGTCGGCCGAGGGCTTCGAGGTCAGCGTGATTCCCGTGGATGCGACGGGGCTCGTCGACCTGGCGGCCCTCGAGAGGGCCATCGGGGAGCGGACGATCCTGGTGAGCGTCATGCACGCAAACAACGAGGTGGGCACGATCCAGCCGATCGGCGAGATCGCCCGCCTGGCCCGCAGGCGGGGGGCCCTGGTGCACACCGACGCGGCCCAGTCCGTCGGGAAGATCCCCGTGGACGTGGCCGACCTCGGCGTCGATCTGCTGACCCT
>CAYSDD010000106.1:0-3468 GCA_964429555.1 uncultured Syntrophaceae bacterium | reverse complement strand
CACGGCCGAGGCGATCAGCCTCGACGTCGAAAAGCAGATCATGGCCTCGGGGCTCACGCGCCTCACGGCCCCCCTGATCCGCGAGCTCGTCGACGCGAAACTCATGGAGAGGGGCCTCGAGCAGGCGCGGAGCATGCACACCCGCCTCGGCTTCCCGCTCTACGACGTCAGCCAGATCCTCCTGCACCAGAACAAGGAAAACGCCAACCTGCCCCACGGCCCCGAGGCATCCAACCTCATCCTCGCCGAGGGCATCAAGAGGGAATATGCGCTGCACGACGTTTTCTCTCACGAGGTCGGGGATGCCCATGTCCGGGGAGACATTCACCTGCACGACCTGGGTTATGTCGACAGGCCCTACTGCTCGAGCCAGACCCTGGAGTTCGTCAAAAGGTTCGGCCTCTGCCTCCCCAACACCTTCTCGGCCTCGAAACCGGCCCGGCACGCCGAGGTCCTCCTGGCCCACATGGTGCGTTACAGCGCCGTCCTGCAGGGGCACTTTTCGGGAACGATCGGCTGGGACGCGCTGAACGTCTTCTTCGCCCCCTACCTGGAGACCCTGTCCGACCGGGACATCGAGCAGATCGCCCAGATGCTCGTCTTCGAGTTTTCCCAGCTTGCCGTCTCGCGGGGCGGACAGGCCATCTTCACCGAGATCGGCATCTGCTGGGAGATCCCGCGGCACCTTCGGGACGTGCCGGCGATCGGGCCCGGGGGAGTCTTCACGGGCAAGACCTACGGGGATTACGAAAAGGATTCGCAGCGGTTTGCCCGGGCCCTGTTCGAGATCTACCGGGACGGCGACGCGATGGGAAGCCCGTTCTTCTTTCCCAAGCCGCTGCTCAGGATCACGGATGACTTTTTCGAAACGCCGGGGCACGAGGAGTTTCTCCTGCACGTCTGCGACGCAGCCGCCGAGAAGGGAAACCCCCACTTCCTCTTCGACCGCAACGGGACGCAAAAGATCCTGCGCTGCTGTCTTCTCGATTTCAAAAGGGATCCCCGTGCCCGGGAGGACGCCTGCAAGCCCTGGCAGATGCGCTACGCGTCGATCCAGAACGTGACCCTCAATCTCCCGCGGCTGGGGATGCTCTCCGGGGGCGACGACAGGCTTCTCTTTTCCCTCCTCACGGAGCGCATGGAACTCGCTGCCCGGGCCCATGCCCAGAAGCGGCAGTTCATCGAGAAGCTCCTCGCCCTCGGCGAGGGCGGCCCCCTGGCCCTTCTGTCGATGGACTGCGGCGGCTCCGCCTACCTGCGGCTCGAGAACGCCACCCATCTCATCGGCATGGCGGGACTCAACGAGCTCGTCCAGGCGCACCGGGGGGCCCAGCTCCACGAGGGGGATCAGGCGCTGCAGTTCGGCCTCCAGGTGCTCGGGCACATGCACAAGACGGCGGCCAGGCTCGGGCGGAGGCACAACCTGCGGTTCATCCTCGAGCAGAGCCCCGCCGAGAGCACCGCGTACCGCTTCGCCCGGCTCGACCTGAAATACCACTCCCCCCGGTCCGGGAGCCTTGTCCGTGGCGACATCGCCAGAGGTGAGCTCTACTACACCAACTCGACGCAGCTCAACATCGCGGCAACGGCAGAGCCCTTTGCCCGCGTCAAGATCGAGGGCCTCTTCCATCCCCTCATCGAGGGCAACGCCATCACGTCAATATGGCTCGG
Source organism: uncultured Syntrophaceae bacterium (assembly GCA_964429555.1). Lineage (GTDB taxonomy): Bacteria > Desulfobacterota > Syntrophia > Syntrophales > UBA2192 > UBA2192. The sequence goes on along the minus strand of CAYSDD010000106.1, from coordinate 1,797 downwards.
GGAATCCAGACCGGACGCCGGCGCACTCGCCCGGTTCGTCGAGCGGGTTTTCCGCGAAACGTCGAGCAGCCAGATCGTCTTCTCGCCCGAATTCACGGTCTGCCCCTCCTGCCGGCAGACGGCGCGGGGCCTCAAGCCGGCCTGCCCCCGCTGCGGCTCCACCCGCGTCGAGGGGGTCAGCCGCGTGGGCGGCTACCTGACGCACACCTCCCGCCTGAACCGGGGCAAGCTCGCCGAGTTGCGTGCAACATACCGTAACGACGCCATCCGGTAGGCGACCGGGCCGTGCGACGACCCGGACGGCCCCCCACCACAGACGATAAATCCGCTTTCATGTTCCGGGCTTCCTTGACATCCCCCCTGCCGATGCCTAAATTGCAGGTCGAGGACGCCGGGCACTCCGGTTGCTCAGGTTCAAATCCGCCTTAATTCAACAACATACAATCGCCCTCCCCTCGGGAGGGGAGACTCGACGGGCTGGATTTCTTGCGCGGGGGCCCCGGATGGAGACCATCGACGACATCATCAGGCGAATTTTTCGGGAGAGTATCCAGGTCAAGGAAACGTTTCTTCGGGACAACCTCGAACGGGTCGCCCGGGTCGTCGACGTGATCACGGAAGCCCTCAAGAAGGGCAACAAGATCCTCCTGTTCGGAAACGGGGGCAGCGCGGCCGATGCGCAGCACATCGCCGGGGAGTTCGTGAACCGCTTCCTGATCGAGCGGCCTCCCCTGCCGGCCATCGCGCTGACGACGGACACGTCGGTACTCACGAGCATCGGCAACGACTACGACTTTGCAGAGGTTTTCTCCAAGCAGGTCCGGGCCCTGGGGCAGGAGGGGGACATCGCCTGGGGGTTCAGCACCAGCGGCGGCTCCGTCAACGTCATCCGGGCCCTCGAGGCCGCCAAGAAGATGGGACTCGTCACGATCGGGTTCACGGGTCGCGACGGCGGCTCGGTGGGGATGATCGCGGACTATCACCTCAACGTGCCCTCCAACGTCACGCCCCGCGTGCAGGAGGTGCACATCGTCGTTGCGCACGCGATCTGCGAACTGGTGGACTGGCGCCTGTTCCAGCGGCCCGATCACCGATAGCAGGAAAGGAAAGAGACGCCGGACGATCATGGGAAGCAAATCGAAGCACAAGAAGGAGAACGAAGCGCCGAAGACCGACGCCCCCGAGGCAACGCCCGTCGAGGCGGCGGCCGAGACCGCGGCCCCGGAGACCAGGCCCGAAGAGGATCTCCGGACACGTCTGGCGGCCAAGGAGAAAGAGGCCGCGGAGAACTACGACCGCTACCTGCGGGCCGCGGCGGAGCTGGACAACTACCGCAAGCGGGCCGCCCGGGACAAGGAAGACGCGATCAAGTACGGCAACGAAAAACTGATCAGGGACATCCTTCCCATCCTGGACAGCCTCGACCGGGCCCTCCAGCAGGCATCGGAGCTGTCGGCACGGAACAATTTCGAGGCCTTCCAGCAGGGGCTCGAGTTGATCCACACGCAGATCCTGGGCTGTCTGGAGCGGCACGGGGTGGAAAAGATCGCGGCAAAGGGGGAGGAGTTCGACCCGGAGAGGCACCAGGCGCTCATGCAGGTGGAGACGCCGGAAGTCGAGAGCAACCGGGTCATCGACGAATACGAGAGCGGCTACACGCTGCACGGACGCCTGTTGAGACCGTCGAAGGTGTCCGTTTCGAAAAACGTTGCACGGGACAGCGAGGGACAATAACCCAGCATTTCGAGCAGTACAGGAGGTTTGAGCATCATGGGAAAAGTGATCGGAATCGATTTG
>CAYSDD010000105.1:0-3496 GCA_964429555.1 uncultured Syntrophaceae bacterium | reverse complement strand
GCCTCGTGCAGGGCCGCGGCGATGACGAAGGCCGGCAGCATGGCGGCCCCGATGAGAAAGACGAAGATCCCCAGGATGTGGAAGATGTTCTTGAGGTTCATTCGAAGTATTCCAGCTTCACCATGAGGATCTTCTCCACCTGCGGGATGGACGACCGGAAGGTGAAGATGATGACGTGGTCCCCCGGCTGGATGACCGTGTCGCCGCCGGGGATGATCATCGTCTCGCCCCGGATGACGGCGCCCACGATCGTGCCCGGCGGGAAGGCGATGTCCTTGACGGGCCTGCTCGTGATCTCGGAGGTCGCCAGGGCGACGACCTCGAAGGCCTCGACCCGCTCGTCGTGCAGCGGGGCGGCGGTGACGATCTTGCCGCGCCGGACGTAGTGGAGGATCTTGCTGATGGCGGCATGCCGGGGGTTGATGACCCCGTCGATGCCGACCCTCGAGACCAGCGGCATGTACTCGACCCGGTTGATCAGGGCGATCGTCTTTTTCACGCCCAGGCGCTTGGCGAGGAGCGCCCCGAGGATGTTGGCCTCCTCGTCGTTGGTGACGGCGAGGAAGACGTCCATGTCCCGGATGTTCTCCTCCAGCAGGAGCTCCTGGCTCGTGCCGTCGCCGTGCAGGACGACGGTCCGGTCGAGCCTCTCGGCGAGCAACCGGCAGCGGTCCCGGCGCTTCTCGATGATCTTGACGCCGATCCCCTTCCCCTCGAGGGCCTCGGCGAGCATCCGCCCCGTGTTGCCCCCTCCCATGATCACGATCCGCCGGGCCGGCTCCGCCTTGCGCCCGAAGATCCGCAGCAGCTCCTTTGCCTCCTCCGAGGCGGCGACGGCGAAGAAGTAGTCGCCTTCCCGGATGACGGACTCCCCCCTGGGCTCGATGAGCGTCTCGTCGCGGATGATGGACGTGATGAGCATCTTGCTGTCGGGGTGGATCTCCCGGAGCTGCTGGAGGGTCTTCCCCGTCACGGCGCCGCCCAGCACGGGGAAGCCGATGAGCTTGATGCGGCCGTCGTGGAAGTCCGTCACCTCCGTGGCGCCGGGGAACTCGATGAGGTCCAGGGCGTTCTTGACGGCCTCCCGCTCGGGGTTGATGCAGAGGTTGATGTTGAGGTGATCCTTGCCGAAGAGCACGGAGTACTCGTCGAGCTCGGGGTTGCGGATCCGGGCGATCTTGAAGGAGACCCGGGACTGCGTCGAGGCCAGCAGGCAGGCCACCATGTTGGTCTCGTCGCTGTCGGTGACGGCGATGACCATGTCGGCCTGCTCGAGGCCCGCCTTCTTGAGGACCTCGGGGCTGCTGCCGCTGCCGTGCAGCGTCATGACGTCGAGGGTCTCCGCGAGCTCCTGCAGCCGCTCCTCGTCGCGGTCGATGAGGATGACGTCCTGTTTTTCCTTGGAGAGGATGTCGGCGATGTGGTACCCGACCTCTCCCGCCCCGATGATGATGACCTTCATGGCTCCTCCCCCGCTGCTTCCGGGTTCAGCCGATCGGAAGGGGCTCTTCCTCCCGTGCGATGCGGATGTCGATCTGAACCTTGTCCCTGACGTTGAGCCGCAGCTTGTGGATCCCCAGCAGGGTTTTCTGAAAGTAGGACTCGTCGGACAGCAGGCAGGGCGTCGCGGCGGCGAGGGCGTCGAGATCGCCGGAGAGGAAGTCGAACATCCCCGTCGTGAAGTGGGTGGTCATCTCCGCCGGCTCCAGCAGCGAGCGGTCCGCCGCGGGGACCTCGACGGCGAAGTCGTAGCAGTGCATCCGGACCGCCGTCTCGGCCATCCGGGCCCCCGCGTCCCGGAGGGTTTCGTAGCTGAGATCCCGGCGCCTCCCCAGCCCGAAGAGGACGATTTTCCGCGGGGGGATCCTCCGCTGCGGGCCGATGAGCACCCTCTCCGAGAACTCCCCCCGGATCCTGCCCTCGGCGATCAGCCTCGAGACCAGCCCGTTGAGGCGCCAGTCCACGAACCCCCCGTTTCCGCGGGGGGGCCGCTCGTCGGAGAAAAAGCCCAGCACCAGGCACTCATGATCGAGCCGGTCCAGGCTTTCCGTTGTCACCTTGATCTGCATGGTCCTTCAGCAGTTTCGAGTACAGGGCATCGAGGATGCCGTTGATGAAGGAACCCGAGTTTTCGGAGCCGAATTCCTTGCCGAGGTCGATGGCCTCGTTGAGGGCCACCTTGGGGGGGATCCCCTGGCCGTACAGGAGCTCGTAGACGGCCAGGCGCAGGATGTTCCGGTCGACCCGCGCCATCCGCTCGAGGGACCAGTTCTCGGAGCAGGAGCTGATCATCCGGTCGATCGCCTCCCGGTGGGCCCACGTCCCCTCGACGAGTTCCGAGGCGAACGGGCGGGCCTCCGCGGGCGCATGGAAGTGACCCCAGAAAAGCTCGATGGCTTCCCGGGGGTCGATTCTCAGCACATCGAGCTGATAAAGAACCTGCAAGGCAATTTCCCTTGCCTTCCTTCTGAGCCGCATGGCATGTCCTGCCGGGGTCGCCCCGGGGCCGGGTTTACAGGTTTCGAAACAGGTCCACCATCTCGATTGCGGCCAGGGCGGCATCCCAGCCCTTGTTGCCGCTCTTGGTGCCCGCGCGCTCGATGGCCTGCTCGATCGAGTCGGTGGTCAGGACGCCGAACACGATGGGGACCTCCGTCTCCAGGGCCGCCTGGGCCACGCCCTTGGAGACCTCCGCCGCGACGTAGTCGAAGTGGGGCGTCGCCCCCCGGATCACCGCGCCCAGGCAGATCACGGCGTCGAACTTGCCCGTCTTGGCGACCTTCTTGGCCACCAGCGGGATCTCGAAGGCCCCGGGGCACTTGAAGATCCGGATGTCCTGCTCCCGGGCGCCCGCCCGGGTGAGCCCGTCCAGGGCGCCCTCGATGAGCTTGCCGCTGATGAAGTCGTTGAACCGGCTCGCCACGAGGGCGAACGTCATCCCCTGGGCAACGATTTTCCCTTCCGTGATGTTCTTCATGCTGTCTTCCCGCTCCATGTCAGGTCGATGGATTTCTCGTTTCAGCCCCTTGTGCCCTATGCCTTACGCCTTTCGCCTAGACTTTCAGGAGGTGCCCCATCTTTTCCTTCTTCGTCCGCAGGTACCGCAGGTTGGCCTCGTTGGGCTTGATCTCGATGGGGACCCGCTCGACGATCGTCATCCCGTAGCCCTCGAGGCCGACGACCTTCTTGGGGTTGTTCGTGAGCAACCGGATCTTCCGCACGCCGAGATCCACCAGGATCTGGGCCCCGATGCCGTAGTCCCGCAGATCCTCCTTGAACCCGAGCTCGAGGTTGGCCTCCACGGTGTCGCGGCCGTGCTCCTGGAGCTCGTAGGCCTTGACCTTGTTCACGAGGCCGATCCCCCGGCCCTCCTGGTGCATGTAGACGATGACGCCCTTGCCCGCCTCGTGGATCATCTCCATGGCCGCATGGAGCTGGTCGCCGCAGTCGCAGCGCATGGAGCCGAAGACGTCGCCCGTCATGCACTCCGAGTGCA
>CAYSDD010000104.1:0-3505 GCA_964429555.1 uncultured Syntrophaceae bacterium | reverse complement strand
GGCGCTGCCCAAGCGTCCCGCGGCCGTGCAGGCGGACCTGGTCAAGGCGCTGGAGAATCGAAAATCCGTCCGCGACTATCGCCCGGATCGCCTCACGATGCAGGATCTCTCGGCCGTTCTCTGGGCGGCAAACGGCGTGAACCGGGATTACGGCAGGCGGACGGCCCCTTCGGCGTTCGGCAACGATTACATCGACCTCTACGTCGTGGGCGACGAGGGGGCCTGGCGCTACGATGCCCCGGCACACCGCCTGAAGGCCGTCGCCCCGGGGGGCCTCAAGGGACGCCTCACGAGCCAGCGTTTCGTCGCGCGGGCCTCCCACGTGCTCGTGCTCGTGGCCGACCCGGGGAAATTCCCGGGCGTCTTCACCGGCGGCGAGGAGCGATTGCGCTGGGCCCACGCCACGGCGGGGGCCATCGCGCAGAACGTCTATTTGATGGGGGCGGCCAGGGGAATCGGGACCTGCCTCGTGGCGGGCATCGACGGGGAGGCGATCCGCAAGGGGCTGGGACTTTCCGCCGACGCGATCCCTCTCTACGCGATGCCGCTGGGGTACGAAGAGAAATGACGGACCCCGGATCCGGAGGGGAAACCAAATCATTGTTCCGGGGCGGGGAATGTGCTATGGGAGCGCAATCGCGTCCGGCACACGGAACCGGACAGAAGGAGAACGAACGGACATGAATGATACGGCACAGCGAAAGGTCAAGGTGAACCTGCAGAACCTCTACAAGGAAGAGATGTACACGGACATGCGCACGGCGGCCCTTCGCCAGCTCACGCCCGTCAAGCCCAACGGGGAAATCGACAAGACGCGCAAGTTCGTCTTCGTGGGGCAGACCAACATCATGTCGCCCCAGGGGCCCCTGCCGGTGCAGTTCCCCATTGACGCCAAGAATCTCCAGGAGGCCGCCGAGAAGTTCCCCGAGGTCATGGACCAGTTCCTGACGAAGCTGGCCGAGGAGATCAAGGAGGCGCAGCGGCAGGAGCAGTCGCGCATCATCGTCCCGGAGAGCAACCTCGCAGACCCGAAGATCATTCTGAAGTAGGCAGGTAACAGAACTTCCCTGTTGAATCTTTTTCCTGCCACCTGTCACCTGCGACCTGCCACCTTGAAGTGCCTGTTCGCGGAAGGCCATGCCGGAGGGTGACACATGCTGAACCGTGAAAGGACGATAGAGATCCTGACCCGCTGGAACGAGGCGTGGAACGACCACGACCTCGACGGGGTCATGGAGCTTCTGCACGACGACGTGGAGTTCGAGAACTGGACCGGCGGGCGCGTGAGAGGCAAGGCGGCCCTCCGGGAGGCGTGGGCGCCATGGTTTGCCGATCCTGGCGGGTTCCGGTTCACCACGGAGGATCTCTTCGTCGACGAGAAGGCCGGGAAGGTCCTTTTCCGGTGGACCCTCGACTGGCCTTCCGCCGAGAAGGGCTTCGAGGGCAGGCCCGAGCGCCGGCGCGGCGTCGATGTCATGCACTTCTCCGGCGGCAGGATCATCGGCAAGTACACCTACTCCAAGACCACCCTGGAAATCGGCGGCAGGCGCGTGAAGCTCGCCGCCGCACGCCCCTGACGTCCTTTTCCCCGTGCAGGAACCGGGGATCCCCGCCCTCAGGGTTTCGGCCTGTTGTGCAAATCCCGCCCGCGCGTGACGGAAAACAGGAGGGCGGCGCTGCCCACGATCATCACCAGGAGGGCGCTCGAGAAGAAGTAGACGGCGCCCAGGGACCAGCGGGTCGACACCCAGCCGACGAGGTAGACGGCCAGCGCCCCCACGCCGAAGATGAGGATCGCCGCCAGGCCGTACCCCGTGCTTCGCCACCGGGGCGGCGTGAAGGAGGCGATGAGGCTGTTCTCGACGGGCTGGATCCCCAGGGCGAAAAACACGTAGGCCGCGGCCGCGGCAACGAGGAACTGCTCCGTGAGCAGCGCCATGAGCAGCGCCAGGGGCAGGATCGCCGCATTGAAGGCGATGTAGAGCCTTCTGAGTTCGTGGCGGTCGGCGACCCGGCCGCCCCAGAGCTGTCCGAAGATCCCCGCCGCGTAGATGACGGACGTGAGGGTCGCCGCGGCCATCGTCGTCGTGGCGGCCACGGCGGGGATGTCGAGCAGGTCGTGCAGGACGCCGGCCAGGAACCCCGCCTTGAACTCCAGGTACGCGGGCAGGGCGACGATGTTGATCCGGTAGACGAGCCCGCCCAGGGTGACGATCCAGAAGAAGAGGATGACCGTCCCGGGCGAAAACCCGTTGCCGCCCGCCCCGCCGCCCGTTGCGTTTTCCTGCGTGATTGGGGTCTCGTCGATCCTGACGAAGAGCAGCGCCGCGCCCCACAGGACGCTCACGGCCCCCATGACGGCATAGGCCACCTTCCAGCCCGCCAGCCAGTTCATGAGGCCCGCCAGGAAGGGGCCCACGATGAGCCCGACGGTTCCCGCCACGCTGAAGAGGCCCAGGGCCGCCCCCCGGTTTTTCGCCCCGTGGGAGATGAGGCCCATCCCCGCGGGGTGGCTGATGCAGCAGAAGGCCCCGATGACGGCCAGCGACCACAGGATCCCCGATGGGGTCGTGGAGAGGGCCGTGAGGAAGGACCCCGCGGCGCAACCGAAGAATCCGATGATGAGGGCCAGCCGGTTGCTCGTGTGATCGGCGAAAACGCCCCAGGGCAGGGCGCCGAGACCGAAGAGGAGATACATCGGGAACCCGAGGGCCAGCACGTCCTTGAGCTCCATGCCCAGGGAGAGGGTCAGCGGGATGGCGAGCGCAGGGAAGGCGATCTCATGGAAATGGAAGAGGAAGTGAGACGCCACGGGGAAGAGGATGATCTTCTTTTCGTTCTCCATCGTGTTGCCGCAGCCCCGGGGATGGAAGCCTGACGGAACCATACGGGAGCGGTCCTGAAAAAGCAAGGTGCAAGAGCGGGAAAATCGCTTCCAACGGCCCGGCCCGTCGTGTATGATCGGTCCGGCACGGCAAAGGACGGCATTCCCCCATGGACCCGGAGCGGAGAAAAAAAAGGGTTGCGCTGCTGTCGGTGTTCTCCAACGCGTCGCTCGTCGCGCTGAAGCTCGCCGTGGGCCTCGTGATCGGCGCCGTCTCGGTTCTCTCCGAGGCCATCCATTCCGGCGTCGACCTCGTCGCCTCCGGCATCGCCTACTACTCGGTCCGCACCTCCGGGACCCCGGCCGACCGGGAGCACCCCTACGGGCACGGCAAGATCGAAAACGTGTCGGGCACCGTCGAGGCCCTGCTGATCTTCCTGGCCGCGGCGTGGATCGTCTACGAGGCCGTCGGGAAGATCATCCGCCCCGAACCCCTCGAGATGGCCGGCTGGGGTGCGGCCGTGATGCTCCTGTCGGCCGTGGTCAACACCGTCGTGTCGAGCGCGCTCTTCCGCGTGGGCAAGGAGACCGACTCGGTGGCCCTCATCGCCGACGGGTGGCACCTGCGGACCGACGTGTACACCTCGGCCGGCGTCATGGCCGGCCTTGGCGCCATCTGGG
>CAYSDD010000103.1:0-3583 GCA_964429555.1 uncultured Syntrophaceae bacterium | reverse complement strand
TGGTGCCGGCAGGCCCGAAGGACCTCGTCAACGTGGACAAGACGATCCGCGAGACGATGCGCAACGCCGGCGAGATCGAGATCGTCTTCGACCGCAGGCTCACGGACCGATTGAAGGTCATCCTCATGATCGACAACGGCGGCTGGTCCATGGAGCCCTACGTGGACCTCGTGCAGACCCTGTTCAGCTACGCCCGCTCGCAGTTCAAGGACCTCCGGACCTACTACTTCCACAACACAATCTACGACGTGGTCTGGCAGGACCCCCAGAGGCACTACCGGCCCGAGCGGCTCGACGATTTCGCCCTGCGTGACCCCGAGACCAGGCTCATTATCCTTGGCGACGCCAGCATGTCGCCCTACGAACTGATGTACGCCGGCGGCGCCATCGACTACACGCAGCGCAGCACCCGCCCCAGCATCGACCGGCTCAAGTTTCTCGCGGGCCTCTTTCGTCATGCCGTCTGGCTAAACCCTGCCGCGCTGTGGGAATGGGAGCGGGTCCGCACCATCGGCATCGTCCGCCAGGTCTTCCCCATGTACGAACTCACCCTCGATGGGCTGGATGCGGCGGTACGGCGCCTCCTGGCGAAGAACTAGCGCGTCGGGTCCGGGCAGGTCAGCGGACGGCCGACAACCGCGCCGGCCGCCCCGCTGAAGCCCCGGTCTTGACAGCGGGCCCCCCTTTTTTTATTGGTTTGTGAGAGGACCTCCGCGGGTGAGGGACGTCATGGCGACGAGGAAGAAAAATTACTACCGGGTGCTGGGGGTCTCCCCGCAGGAAGACGAGGCCGGCATCCGCAAGGCCTACCGGGAAAAAGCCAAGAAGCACCACCCCGACAGGGCCGGAAAGGATTCGACGGCCCGATTCCAGGAGATCGCCGAGGCCTACGAGGTGCTCTCCAGCCCGGAGAAGCGCGAGGAATACGACCGTGACCTGGCGGCGGCACGAAGCAGGGTGCGCCGGCAGCCGTTTCCCCGGGCGGACAGCCGCCTGCGGCCGGAGCCCCTCGTGCCCCGCAGGCAGCGGGCCGGGGATTGGGGCCCGGGATACCGCACCCCGGTGGAGGAAGTCTTCCGGTATTTCTTCGAGAGGGAATTTCCGGGGTATGGAGGCGATCCGGAGACCCCGGAATTCGAGCTGATCCTGAACCGGCAGGATGCCGTCCCCGGGTCCATCGTCGAGTTCGAGCTGCCCATCCGCATTTCGTGCCGCTTCTGCGGCGGCACGGGCCGGGACTGGATGTTTCCCTGCATGGCCTGCCTGGGAAGCGGGACCGAGGAATGGTCGCCGCGCATCGCCCTGCGTCTGCCCGCGCTGCTGCGGGACCGCTCCCGGCTGGAGATCCCCGCGGAGGCCGCCGGGCTCGATTCGGGCATCATTCGCCTGGTCCTGCGGATTGAATGAACAAAAGGGCCTTGCCGCCCTGCGGCAAGGCCCGAGTGCAGACATCGCGCGGGCTTCGCGGCTGCTGCGCTAGTGGGTTTTGATGGGGATCTTCTTCTGCTGCTTCTTGGCCTCTTCCGTCTTCGGCAGCGTGATGGTCAGGACCCCGTCTTTGAACTCCGCCCTGACCTTCGACTCGTCCACCCCTCCCTCCGGCAGAGGGATCTCCCGGCGGAACGACCCGAAGCGTCTCTCGCAGTGCCAGTAGTTTTTCCCTTTTTCCTCTTTCTCTTCCTTCTTTTCCCCCTTCAGGATCAGCGTGTCCTTCTCGAGGGTGATCTCGACGTCCTTCTCGGAGAGCCCCGGAAGCTCGGCGGTGACCTTTACCAGTTCGCCGCTGTCGGAGACGTCGACCTCGGGCCAGAAAGCCACGGGCCACTCCGCGGCCACCCTCGAGGGGCTCCAGGCGAAATCCCTGAAAAAGGAATCGAAAAGCTCGTTCACCCTCTGCTGCAAGGGGTAGAAGGGGAATTCACGATCGCGGGCGATCGGGACATTCTCGGTCTTGTGCCACGGAATCAGGTCTCTGAGTGTCATGACGCAAACCTCCTTTCCCTCAGTGGGATGTCTTGACGGGGATCCTCCTGGCGCGGGCGGCCTCGGTTTTCGGGAGGACCAGCCGCAGGATCCCGTTCTTCACGGTCGCCTCGATCCGATCCTGGTCGATCTCGTCGGACAAGGTGAAGGCGCGCTCGTAATCGCCGATTTCGTACTCCGCATAGGCAAGCTTGCGGTCCTTCACGGAAGCCGGTTCGACCTCGCCCAGGACGGAGAGAACGCCTTTCTCCAGCGTTACGCTCACGTTCTTCTCGTCCACGCCCGGCATGTCGGCCGTCAGGATGATGGCATCCTTCGACTCGACGATGTCCACGGGCGGGATGAAGACCTTCCGGTCTCTGGTGTGTTCAGCCCCTGCCGGGGCCTGTGCTCTGACTGCCTGGATCTCGTTTGCCATCGCATGCACCCCCTCAGGTCGTTTTGATCTGGATCTTCTTCGGCTTTTCTTCCTCGTGTCGGGGCAGCCGGATGCTCAGGACACCCCGATCGAAGGTGGCTTCGACGGCCCCCTCATCGACGCGGAACGGCAGCTTGACGATTCTCGTGAAGCGCCCGTGCCTGCGCTCCTGGCGGTGATAGGTCTCGCCTTCCCGCAGGGGTTCGGGCTCCCGGGAGCCGGCAAGGGTCAGGGTGTCTCCCTGGGCGGACAGCTCGATCCGGTCGGGATCGACCCCGGGCAGCTCCGCCGTCACGATCGCGTCGTTCTCGCCTTCCCAGATGTTGACGGCCGGGAAACTCCGTTCGTAGGGCAGGCTCAACCCCGCAAAGAGGCGGTCCATCTCCCGCTGCAGGCGATCCACCCCGTGCCACACATCCGGAGACAACGCCATTCTTCTGAATTCGGGCCAGAACATAGATCCAACCTCCCTTCAAGAGATGATTCGCGCAAATTTTAGCGGTTTGTTTTCCTGCAGGGCATATCGACAGCCAAATTCATTTAACATGCCGATATGGTTGAGAAATACCAGACTTTGACCCTAATATTAATCACGGATCGGCGGTTGTCAAGGGTCGTCGGCAACCGCTCAGCCCTTGTCTTCCACCTTGCTGATGACGGTGATGTGGTCTTCCGTCTGCTCCGAGGTCGGCCCCTTGAGATGCAGGCTGTAGCGGCTCAGGAGCCAGATTTCGGGCAGGATCTCCGAAACGATCTCCCCGTTGTCGAAGATCCGCACGATGGAGCTTTCGGAAACGACGATGGCGATGGCATTGGTGAGCTTCGTGATCGAGGCGGCCGCCATGTGACGGCTGCCCAGTCCGAGCGGCAGTGCGACGTCCCGGGACGGGGCGTCGATGTAGCGGCAGGCGGACAGGACGACCCCCTCGTCCGAGACGACGAAGGCCCCGTCGAGCTGGGCGAGTTCCTTGATCGTCTCGCGGAGGTCGGGGTCGTCGATGTGGCGCTTGCTTTCCGGGTGCCCCATCAGGGGGTCCAGGATGAGACAGCGGGAGTTTGCCAGGACGGCCTCGGAGTCGGAGATGACGAACATCGTTCCCACCTTCCTGCCCTCGCGCCCCTCCCTGGCGATCTCCACGGCCAGGAGGATGACCTTCTCCAGCGTTTCGTTGTTGATCCCGC
>CAYSDD010000102.1:0-3587 GCA_964429555.1 uncultured Syntrophaceae bacterium | reverse complement strand
AAGCCCTGGTAGACCACCGTCGTGCCCCCCTCCAGGTACACCTTCTCGAACCCCGTCCCCGTTTTCTCGAAATGGATCTTCAGCGTTTCACCGCTTCTTACCAGAACATCGACGGGGCTGTCAACGAGTCCCGTCCATGCGGCGATCAGGGCCGTCGCCACGGCCCCCGTCCCGCAGGCCAGCGTCTCGTCCTCCACGCCGCGCTCGTAGGTCCGCAGCTTGATCCGGTGCCGGTTGAGAACCCGGGCGAAATTCGCGTTCGTCCCGGCCGGCCGGTATTCCGCGTGGTAACGGATGGCCCTTCCCATCCCCACGACGTCGTGGCCGTCGGGGTCGTCGACGAAGGCCACCACGTGGGGAACCCCCGTGTTGATGCTGTTGACCAGGGTGGGGGTGCCGCCCAGGTCGATCGTGTAGGCCTTGCGGAGCTCCCTCGGGTCCGTGAGGCGCAGTTTGACGACGTCGCCCGAGACCTCGGCGTCGATGATCCCGGCCCGGGTCTCGAAGGACATCGTCGCGGGCGCGATCCCCTTGATGACGGCAAACCGGGCCGCGCAGCGGCCGCCGTTGCCGCACATCTCGACCTCGCTGCCGTCGGCGTTGAAGAAGCGCCAGCGGAAGTGGGCCTTCTCGGAGCGCTCGATCACGATGAGCCCGTCGGCCCCGACGGCGGTGTGCGGCCGGCAGACGGTCCTGACGAACTCGTCGATCCGCCCGACATCCCGCAGGGCGTTCTCGCGGTTGTCGATGAGGATGAAGTCGTTCCCGCTCCCCTGGATCTTGAAAAACTCGATCATGGAAACCTCAAAGAGGGCTTATGGCAAAAGGCTTAGGGCCAAGGGTAAAGATGTCGTCACATTCGCCTCATGGAGACCATCTTCATTTTCCTTGAGCCTTACGCCTTATGCCTTTCGCCTTACGCCTTTACTGCAGATATGCCGGCACCTTCTCCGCCCTGATCAAATCCGCGTAGGTCTCGCGCCTGCGGATGACGTGGAACGTCCTGTCCTTCACGAGCACCTCGGCGATCCGGGGCCGGGAGTTGTAGTTCGAGGCCATGGAGAACCCGTAGGCGCCGGCGCTCATCACGGCGATGAGGTCGCCCCGCTCGAACTTCGGGATCATCCGCCCCTTCGCGAGGAAGTCGCCCGATTCGCAGATCGGGCCCACGACGTCGGCCAGGAAGCTCCCCCGGTCCCTCAGCACCACGGGCTGAATCTGGTGGTAGGAACCGTAGATGCTCGGCCGGATGAGGTCGTTCATCCCGGCATCGACGATGACGAAGTTTTTCTCCTCGTTGCCCTTGGTGTAGAGGACCCTCGAGACGAGGATGCCCGCATTGCCGACAATCACCCGCCCGGGCTCGAAGATGAAGGTCACCTTCAGGTCGCCGGCCGAGTCGATGATCGCCCGGGCGTATTCCTCCGGGTGGGGCGGCATCTCCTCGTTGTAGGTGATCCCCAGGCCCCCGCCGAGGTCCAGGTATCGGATCTCGATGCCTTCTTCCCTCAGCCGGCCGATGAGGTTCTTCAGCCGCTCCAGCGCATCGACGAAGGGGGAGATCTGCGTCACCTGGGAGCCGATGTGGCAGTCGACGCCCACGATCTCCACGTGGGGCAGCGTCCGGGCCCGTCGGTACTCGTCGAGCGACTTCTCGATGTTGATGCCGAACTTGTTGGTCTTCAGCCCCGTCGAGATATGGGGATGCGTCCTGGGGTCCACGTCGGGGTTGATGCGCAGCGAGATGCGGGCTTTCCTCCCCATGAGACCCGCCCTCTCGTCGATGACCCCCAGTTCCTCGGAGGACTCCACGTTGAACATGAGAATATCCGAGCGGAGAGCGAAGTCGATTTCGTCGATTCGCTTTCCGACGCCGGAGTAGACGATCTTCGCGGGGTCCGCCCCGACCCGGAGAGCCCGGTAGAGCTCCCCGCCGGAAACGATGTCGACCCCGCCGCCCTCCTTGACGAAGAGACGCATGATGGCGAGGTTCGAGTTTGCCTTGGCCGCGAAGCAGATGATGTGAGGGACATCCCGGAGGGCCTCGTCAAAGACATGGAAATGCTGCAGCAGGGTCCTCCGGCTGTAGAGGTAGAACGGCGTGCCGACCTTCTCGGCGATCGCCTCGACGGGTACGTCCTCGCACCAGAGCCTGTCCTCGCGATAGCTGAAGTGGTTCATACATTTTCCTTCGGGGCAAACGGCACAGGCGAAGCGCCTGCGGCCAAAGAGAATCGGACAGGGTGCCCGTCTGCCGCCTGTTGCCTCCTGCCTTCAGCCACGATGTTCAGCCGTGCCGAACATCGTGTTCGCCTTCGGTTTCTCCGGCGGGACAGGGTCCCCCTTCTTCCCGCAGGCCGCCCCGGCAAGCAAAACGAGGCCAATTATAATGACGGCGGCCCGTCTCCACAAGCGCCTTCTTCTCATTTTCCGCCTTTCGCCCTTTGCGTTTCGTCCTTCGCCTGTTTTTGCGCCCGGTCGATCTGCCGGAGCACTTCCTTCTTCGCCGTGCCTCCCTGGGTCTTCCGGGCGTTGACGGCCTTCTGCACCGGGATCACGGCATAGACCCCCTCGTCGAATCCCGTGTAGAACTTCCTGAACTCCCGGAGGCTGATCTCCCCGAGCCCCTTTCCCCGGGCGATGCAGTAGGCCACGAGCCGCCCGACGATCCCGTGGGCCTCCCGGAAGGGCACCCCCTTCGTGACCAGGTACTCCGCCACGTCGGTGGCCGTCGAAAAGCCCTTCGCGGCCTCCTCCAGCATGCGCTGCCGGTTGAACGAAAGGTTGCCGGCCATCCCCGTGAGAACCCTGAGGCTCATCTTGACGGTATCGACGGTGTCGAAGAGAGGCTCCTTGTCCTCCTGGAGATCCCGGTTGTAGGTCATGGGCAGCCCCTTCAGGACCGTGAGCACCCGCACGAGGTTGCCGTATACGCGCCCGGTTTTCCCCCGGATGAGTTCGGCCACGTCGGGGTTTTTCTTCTGGGGCATGATGCTGGAGCCCGTCGTGTAGGCGTCGGAGATCTCCACGAATCCGAACTCTCCGGAGGACCAGATGATGAGGTCCTCGCAGAAGCGGCTCAGGTGCATCATGAGCAGGCCCGCGTCAAAGATGAACTCGGCGACGAAGTCCCGGTCCGAGACGGCGTCCATGCTGTTGGCCGCAACCGATCGGAAGCCCAGCAGCTTCGCCGTGTATTTCCGGTCCAGCGGCAGGCTCGTGCCGGCCAGGGCCGCCGAGCCCAGGGGCATGACGTTGACCCGCTCGAGGCACTCGCCCAGCCGCTGCGCGTCGCGTTCCAGCATCTCGCGGAAGGCGAGCAGGTAGTGCGCCAGCAGCACCGGCTGCGCTTTCTGCAGGTGGGTGTAGCCCGGCAGGATCGTGTCGATCTCCCTGCCGGCCAGGGTGACGAAGGTCTTCTGCAGCCCGCCGACGAGGTCGAGGATCTCCCCGATCTCCGCCCGGAGGTAGAGCCGCATGTCGGTGGAGACCTGGTCGTTTCGGCTTCGGCCCGTGTGCACCTTGCCGCCGGCGGGCCCGATCCGCTCGATGAGCGCCCGCTCGACGGCCATGTGGATGTCCTCGTC
>CAYSDD010000101.1:0-3617 GCA_964429555.1 uncultured Syntrophaceae bacterium | reverse complement strand
CCTGGCCGCCTCGACGGTGATCGGCCCCTGGACGGCCCACTGGCCGCCGCCGGAGGGGACGAACAGGTTGATGACACCTGCGGACCAGAACTGGAACATGTAGAAGGTCTGCGGCGTGGAGACGGCGACGAACCACCCCGCGATGACCTTGGCCAGGCCCGTGCCGATCATCATCCCCATGATCCCGCCGTAGAGGGGGAACTGCAGGGCGATGCCGCCGCAGGACTTGATGGCGATGTTCATGGCCCGGACGTAGTTGATGGGCTTGCGGTGCAGGATCACACCGAGGATGAAGAAGAGGAAGATGACGATGTTGAGGTTGAGGTCGAACCCCTTCTTGATGAAGTGGTTGACCAGGTAAACGACGCCGAGGGCTGCGAAGATGAAGTTGATGATGTAGCTGTGGTCGATCCGCTCGGCCAGCGTCGGGTTGGCCGGCCTCTCGACCTCGACCGTCTCGCCGAGGAGTTCCTTCGCCCGCTCCGCCGTCAGGCCGATGGAATCCTCTTCCTTCGGGTGCATGAAGTAGAAGAGAAACGGGATGGTGAACAGCATGATCAAGACGGGGATCAGGTTCCACGAGGCCAGGATCGTATTGGAGATCGGCACGATCGATCCGGTGATCTTCTCGATCAGGTTCAGGTTGGACTTGGGCGTCGCCAGCAGCAGGGGGACGGAACCCGAGAACCCCATGTGCCAGATGCCCAGCGAGCTGTAGGCCGCGGCGATGAGGAGCGGGAAGTCCGACTTGCGCTGCCGGTTGGCGATCTCGAGGGCCAGGAAGCCGCCCACGATGAGGCCGAACCCCCAGTTGATCCAGCCCGCCAGGCTCGCGACGAAGGCCGTGATCATGGCGCCCTTCACGGGCGTTGTCGCGAGAGCCGCGATTCCGTTGAGGACCCTGCTCACCGGCGGGGTGAGCGCCAGGCAGTACCCCGTCACGAGGATCAGGATCATCTGCATGGCGAAGGCGATGATGCCGTAGATGCCGTCGCCCCACGTCGTGATCACCTTCATGATGTCCGACGGGGTGAAGGCGAGGGCCAGGACGGCCGTCAAGAGGGTCAGCAAAACGGCGAACAGGTACGCGTCAGGCAGGTAGTGCCGCATGAAGTAGGTGAAAAAACCAGCCAATCTTCTGATCATGGGGAAACCTCCTTTCCACAACTCCTGTGATGCCCCGCAGCGCGGCCGCAGCCGTGGGGGGCCGTGTGCTGATGCGTGATAGAGATGGACAATAACGGAATCTATGCGTCAGGAGGCACTGCCGGCAAGGATGCAGGCCCCTCCTCGTACACCCCGGGCAGAACGAACAGGCCGTCCGGAAATCTCCGGATTCGTGATGGCATGAAACCCCAGGCGGCGCCGAGCGCCGCACCCTGCGGTTCTATATCCAATTCGCAGGGTTTTTTCCAGCATTTTTCTTTCCGCGGACCCGGGGCCGCACGAACCCGGCGGCAAGGGGCCTAAGGCCTGTATCGGAGCTCGTTGCGGACGGGCGTCCCCTCGGCCGTGGCCCTGACGATCTCGTCGATCGCATCGAGGTCGGCCACCCGGCGGGCCGCTCCCTGCAGGAGGATGGATCTGCCGTCGAAAGACGCCTGGAGGGTGGGGACCCGGATCGCGGGGTCGGTGGCGATGCGGGCCTTGATGCGGGCCGCGATCGTCCTGCCGCGCAGCCGTCGGCGTCCCTCTTCGGTCAGCCTCGCCGCCCTTTCGTGCAGGGCGCTGCACAGGATGTCGGCGATTTCCCCGAAGGGCCTCGCGGAGGTGTCGAACACCATGTCGTAGGCGGTCGGGTCGTCCCACTCCCTGCGGAAATTCACGCGGATGAAGGATGCCCGCTCGCTGTCCGTCTTCTCGATGAGCCGGACGGCGCTGTCCCGGTCCACGCCGTCTTTCTGCATGACCCATTCGGCCCGCCGCTCCGGGGGAGCCGTGAGCCGCACCCGCAGGACGTGGGGCAGCCCCTCGAGCAGGAAGTTGGCCCCCCGGCCCACGAGGACGACGCGGTCCTGCATGGCGAACTCGTAGAGGGTGGATTCCACGAGCGCCATGAGGCCCCGGTATTCCCAGTCGAACCGCTCCCAGATCGTGGGCCCCTCCTCGTCGACCTCGCGCAGCACCGCGGCCCAGCGGCCCCCCTGCGCCCGGAGATCGGCGAGGATCCGCTCCTTGCCCACGTAGTCGTAATGCATCCGCTCGGCGACGGCGGTGCCGATCTCCCGTCCGCCGCTTCGGTATTCCCGGGACAGGGTGAGGATGGCCATGGCGTTGCAGTCCTGGCGGTTTGCCCGCGGCCGGCGTCGACGGGGTCCCGCCGCCGCGAGGCGGGTTGTCATGTTCTCGACGCGATCCTGTGACGCACCCAGAGCCTGCCGGCGACGATGACGCCGGCGGCGAAGAGGGCCTCCATCGCATACCGGAACGCCGCCGGGGGGTTGAAAATCCCGACGATGACAGGGTCCGTGAAGATCATTTCGGCCCCGACCTTGCCCAGGAGCGCCGCACCCAGGTAGAGGATGACGGGGTACTTGTCCATCAGGATGGACAGCAGGCTGCTCGTGAAGACGACGAAGGGGATGCTCAGGCCGAGACCGAAGATGAGCAGGAAGAGGTTCCCCTTCGAGGCGCCGGCCACGGCCAGCACGTTGTCCAGGGACATGGTGATGTCGGCGACCATGATGACCCACAGCGCCTGCCAGATCGTCCCGGCCTCCCGCTGCACTTCCTTCCCGGGGTTGCCCTCGATGAAGAGCTTCACGGCGATCCAGAGGATGAGCAGTCCCCCGATGAACTTCACGCAGGGGGTCTGCATCAGTCGGGCCGCGAAGAAGGTGAGGGCCACCCGCAGGATGACCGCCGCGCCCGCGCCGAGCAGGATGCCTTTGCGCCTCTGCGCGCGGGGCAGCGAGCGCACGGCCATGGCGATGACCACGGCGTTGTCCCCGGCGAGGATGAGATCGATGAGGATGATGCTCAGCAGGCCGGCGACGAATTCCCAGCTGAAGCTCACCTGTCCCAGCAAACCCGGATCCACGTCGGTGCGACCCCCTGTTTCCGGCCGTCTCGCCCTTCCGTCCCGGCGGGCCATTCGCCAGGGGACGAAATGGCACAAACCCCCGCCTTTGTCAATGAAATCATCTCCCGCCGGGCGGCCGGCAATCGCCCGCCGCCCGGACCCTGCGCCCGTTTCGGAGGCCCCTGCCGCGGGCCGCCCGTTTTCCAGATTCCCGCTTGCAAGATGGGGGGTTGTTGTTATAATACTCAATCCTTGCGCCCGGCCGCCCCCGGAATGAGGCGGCCGCGGGGCATGCGGGAGATGCCATGTCCAGAGACGCCGAGTTCCTGAAGGAATTGCAGCGCAAGTTCGAGCAGAAGCTCCGGGAGCACGAGATCGACGTGATCGAACACTGGAAGGAGCGCCTGGACCGGATCTATGCCATGAAGCCCGAGGGGATCGCCCCGCTGCAGCTCGAGATCCGGAAACTTTCGGAACACATGGCGAACCGGGTGAAAACGCTGAAAAAGGGATGAGATGAAGGAGATCGCGAATTTCCTGTTCGAAGTGGGCATGCTGAACAAGACCCCGCGCACGGGGTTTCAGTTTCTCGGCT
>CAYSDD010000100.1:0-3673 GCA_964429555.1 uncultured Syntrophaceae bacterium | reverse complement strand
AGCGGGTTGTCGGGGCCCGGCGGCACCTCGGCGGGCAGCGGGTCGCCCCTCTTTGCGTGGTCCTTGCGGATCGAGGCGGGCACGTACCAGGTCGGCCGGATGGCCTTGCGCTCGATGACCATCTCGCCCAGGGGCGTGGAGCGGCCCTCGTCACCGATGCCGACGGGATAGGTGACGATCTCCCGTTTCTTCCCCCCGTGGTAAAACAGCCGCATCGCCGCCAGGTTGACGACGATGCCCTGGCGGGGGGCGTCGGGCAGGATGAACAGCAGGGGCAGCACGACGCGGCTGTCGGCCTTGGGCAGCCAGACATCCACGTCGGGGTTGGCCGCCTTGACGGCGTCGTGGCCCAGGCCGAAGTGCCTCGCAATGTCGGGCAGCGTGTCACCCTCCCGGGTGCGCACCACGGCGAGACGGCCGATGAGATGTTCGCCCTTGGAGGGGGCAAACACGTGGGGCTCGATGCGCGCTTCCGTCCGATCGGGACCGGGCCCGAAAATCCTCCATTTCGGCGGCGCCGCGCAGGCGTTGAGCAGCAGGACCGCCGCAGCCAGGATGACGAGACGGGCGGCGGGATGGGACCGAAGGCTCATGGGGATCCTCTCCTCCCGAGGGTGAAGCGCCACTTGCAGAAATGTTCCGGCGGGTGCGGGTCGGGCGGTGCGTAGAGGCACTCCACACGGATGGCTTCGTCGATGACGCGGGCAAAGTTGGCGAACTCCCCCCGGTGCATCTCCTTGCAGGCAAATTCCGGCAGGCCCCGGGCCTGGCGTGCGACCTGGGGCGCGCAGCGGGGGACGGTGATGATCACCTCGTCATCCCTCTCCTCGATGTCGTAGCCGATGATGAGGGTCCAGGGGAAATAGCGCAGGGCCTGCACGAAGCCGGGCAGCCCCTTGCCGACGCCGAATCGCTTGACGAAATCCCGTGCGGCGAGTTCCGCGGCCTTGTGCCAGACGCGCTCGTTGATCCCCTCGGCCGTGGCCTGGTCGAACCGCTCCTGCACGAAGAGAAACCAGAACCCGTCGATGACGCGGTAGTGCCACAGCAGAAACTCCACGTAGGATCGAAGTTCGCCGGGTCCCATCCGGTCGAGCAGCTTCAGGTCCATGCCGCACCCCTATAGCGCCCTGGCCCGTTCCTGCAGCGCGACATCCTCCGGGTCCGTCGCCTCGATGACGATGCCGTGCGGGACGGGCTTACCCTGCAGGTCCACGTGGATGAAGCTGATGAACCCGTCGAGGAGGAAATCGTCGTCGGCGTTGTTCACCACCTGCACGTAGGAGACGAGCCGCGTCTTGCCGGCCAGGACCACCCGGCTCTCGAACCGCACGACCTGGCCGTTGCGGATGGGCTTCTTGAACAGCATGCCGTGGATGTTGAGACAGACGATGTGCTCCGGATGGGTGAGGCTCGCGGCGGCGATGAAGCCCGACTCGACGACCCACATGGCCGTCTTGCCCGCGAAGAGGGTCCCGTGGTGGTTGAGGTCCTCGCTCCTGACGAGATGGTTGACGACGTGCGTGCGCAGTTTCATTCGTTCACTCCTTTGCCTTGAGTTTGCCGCAGAACGCGAGGCTTCGGCTCCTCTGGAGATCCCCCGGCGTGACGAAATCGGCGGCCGCCTCGCACAGCCCCTCCATCGCCCCGGCCCGTGCCGCCTCCAGGGTCTCCGCGCGGCGGCGCGACGCGTGGAGGCTTGCCGCAAAGCGCTCGAACGAGGGCAGCAGCTCCGGCGACCCGAGGTCGATCCGGGCCGCCCCCGGCTGCCGTCCCTGCAGGTCCCGGAAGTAGGCCTCGATGCGCTCCTCCACGGCGGGGACGCCCGGGAGGCGCAGCGGCCCCGCCCCGCCGGCCGGAAGCCTCCCGCCGTGCCGCTCGAGAAAAACGAACAGGGCGCTCCCGCGGCGGATCCCCCCGCCGGGGCCGACCGGGACCTCCCTGTCCCCGAAACGCACGGCGACCGGGGCCCGCGCAGAGAGCGCGATGGCCCCCGGGAGGGACTCGCCGTAGCACCGGAAGACGAACTCGGAACAGGTCATGGGCTCCCGCCCCGTGTCGACAAGACGCAGGAGAAATCCCGCGGCGGCGTCGAGGGTCTCCCGGATCAGCCCCCCGAGCGCGCAGGAGGCGGCAAGATTGCGGGTGAGGCACAAAAACGCGAGGAGCAGGACCTGCTCGAAGGCGTAACGCTCGCCGCGATCCAGGTAGTGCGCCGCCCTTTCCAGGACGGGGCCGAGGCTGGCCGGCGGCTCCTTGAGCCGCCGCGCTTCGACCCAGTCGGCATGTTCGATGCTCTTCGCCAGCTCCCGTCGGATGACCCCCTCGCGGATCGCCTCGCCCACGGCGCGGCCCTTCTGCCCGTGCCGGCCGATGAAAAGCGCCGAGTGGCTGACCTGCGAGCGGTCGATGAAACGGATGGCATCGCTGATCAGGCCCCGGCCCCGGTAAAGCAGGACATCCCCCGGCATCAGCTGTGCAATCGGAATCGCCCTCTTCACCGCTGTCTCTTCCCCGCCGCCGCCGCCACGTTTTTCATTGCCCGGGCTTCCCCGCTTCCGTCCCCTCTTTGGGTCCCGCAGTGCATCATGCGTTGCAAGCCAGTTTCGGCACGAATGTCATCAGGTAGTTGTACGGTCCGATCCCGTGCAGGCCGGTCCGCCGGAACCCGAAGGGCGTCACCAGCGATTCGACCTCCCCGGGAGAAAGCCGCAGGGAAACCGGGGGCCCGGGGGTGCCGGAGGTCTTCGTGAACTCGACGACGGCAAAGGTGCCGTATCGCTTCAGAAGTCTCCGGGCTTCGGCCAGTGCCCCGTCCTGGAGGCCTGCCTCCTTGAGGTCGTGGAGCACGGTGGCCATGAGAATCAGATCCTGGCTCTCTGCCGGCAGGGGAAGGGGCTTGCCGAGGTCGGCAACGATCGGCCGCACATTCTTCACGCCTCGCCGCTCGATCCTCTCCCGGAGCCGCTGAATCCCTTCCGCCCAGAGATCGACGGCATGAACGCGGCCCCCTTCGCCGACGATCTCGGCCATGGCAAACGTGTACATGCCCGTGCCGCAGCCCATGTCGAGCGTCGTGTAGCCGGGTTTCAGCGCCAGAATCTGGAAGAGCTTCCCCGCCTCGATCAGCTCGAAGCTGCTCTTTCCCGCCCCGCGGGGCGTGTCCGACCGTTCGTCGTGCATGACCTGTCCGAAGACGCGTCCGGATGATGGAATCGTTTGCAGTATGGTGTAAACAGACTTTCTGTCAAGGATTTTCGTTGCGGTGCACGCCGGGACGCGTGAACTTTGATGGTTGCAGTTTCGCCCGTTTGTGTTAGAACCGCTATGAACAGAATGCCTGCCGGAAAACACGCGTGCAAATGGGAAAAGACCTCCCGAACAGCCGAAGACGGCCCGCGCCGGAGCAGTGGATGGATTGGCGCTGGCAGTTCCGAAACCGGATCCGCACGGACGACGGACTGGCGAGATCCCTCGCGCTCCGGCGCCGGGAACGCCTCGCGCTCGAGGAGGTGACCCGCGCCGGGCGCGCCGCGATCACCCCGTACTATTTCTCCCTCCTGGACGCGGCGGACCCCGCCGACCCCATCCGCCGGCAGTGCGTCCCCGACAACCTCGAGCTCGTCCCGTCCGGCGGAGTCGACGACCCGCTGGAGGAGCAGGCCCACAGCCC
>CAYSDD010000099.1:0-3704 GCA_964429555.1 uncultured Syntrophaceae bacterium | reverse complement strand
GCGGGCAGTTTGAGGCGAAGGGAATTGCGTCGAGGTCGCGGCACAGGCGCCGCACCTCCTCCTCGCCGAGCGGGTGGTTGGCCTTGATCGCCCCCCGGCAGGCCATCCGGATGAAGATCCGGTCGCGCTTTTCGTCCCGGGGCAGGCCCGCTTCGGCGATTGCGTCCAGGAGTTCCCTCACCAGGCCCCCCGCGTCCATTTCGCCCAGCAGGGCCGGCACGGTCTTCACCGCCGCCGTGTTGACGCCGAAGGGCTCGACCTCGACGCCCGCCTCGCGCAGCAGGTCCAGCGACGCCGTGAGCCGCTGGAAATCCCCGGGGCTCATCTCGAGGATTTCCGGGATGAGCAGGCTCTGGACCTCCGGCCCGGCGGCCTTCGATGCCCTGAGCTTCTCGAAGAGAATACGCTCGTGGGCGGCGTGCTGGTCGAGCAGGACCAGGACTCCGGGCGCCGCAAAGACGAGATAGGTCCCGTCGACATGGCCGAGATAGTCCAGGGACGAAAATTGAAGCGGCTGCTGCGGGGCGGCCCGCTGCGCGAACAGCTCGCCGGGACCCGGGCCGTGATCGGGGACGTCCTCGAGGGTGGTCGGCGAGGGGCGGGGTGCGGCGAGCCCCGCCGAGAGGCTGTAGCGCCGCAGGGCCTCGGCCACGCCGGTGCGCCCCGGGGCCGCCTGCCGGCCGGTGGCCGCGAAAGCCGCCTGCGTGCCGGCCTGCGGCCTGACGCCCGCGAGGGCCTCGGCGAGGCCCCGGTGGATCAGATCCCGCACGTCCTGCGGGCGCCGGAAGCGGACCTCCAGCTTGGCCGGGTGGACGTTGACATCGATCGCCTCCGGCGGCATCTCGACGAAGAGGGCGCAGGCGGGGTACTTGCGCGCCTCGAGGAGATGGCGGTAGGCGCTCATGACGGCCTGGGACAGCAGCACGTCCCGGACATAGCGGCCGTTGACGTAGAAGAACATGCTCCGTGTCGAGGACCGTGTGAAGTCGGCCCTGGAGACGAAGCCCGAAAGGCGCATGCCCGGGCCGTCCGCTTCGACGGCAACCAGGTGGTGGCGCAGGTCACTGCCGAGCAGCAGGACGATCCGGTCGCGCAGGCTCTCCGTGCGAGGGACCTCGAGGACCGTCCGGCCCCCCGCCGTGACCGTCGCCCTCACGCGCCGGTGGGGAAGCAGCACGCGGACGATCATGTCGAGGCAGTGCCCCTGCTCCGTGGCGTCCTGACGCAGGAACTTCCTGCGCACGGGCAGCGAGTCGAAGATGCGGGTCACGGTGATCGCCGTGCCTTCCGGGCAGCCGACGGCCTCGCGTTCGAGGATGCGGCCGTTCTCCACGACGATGCGAGTGCCCTCCACGTCGCCGCGGCGCCTCGTGGCCATCTCCACGCGCGAGACCGCCGCGATGCTCGGCAGGGCCTCGCCCCGGAAGCCGAAGGAACGGACGCCGTAGAGATCCTCGACGGTCAGGATCTTGCTCGTGGCGTGCCGCTCGAAGGCCACGGGAACGTCCTCCGGGCCGATGCCGGAGCCGTTGTCGGCGATCCGGATCGACTCCTTGCCCCCGCCCCGCAGGTCGATCGCGATGTCCGTGGCGCCCGCGTCGACGGCGTTCTCCAGCAGCTCCTTCACGATGGACGAGGGCCGCTCGATGACCTCGCCGGCGGCGATCTTCGAGGCGACGGCCTCGGGAAGCACGGTGATTTTCCGGTTCAACGCCCACTCTCACTTTCGAGCTCACAGGCGGAGCTGCGATACATGAAAAACGGATTTTCCACGCCCCGGCCCCTGCCTTCAGCGGTGGATGTGGCTCCGGCCGGTCAGGTATTCGTTCAGGGCGACCTGCCAGGGACGCATGGTCCTCTGCGTCGCCTCGATGAACTTGCGGTTGCTCAGCACCGAGTAGGCCGGGCGCGCCGCCTTCCGGTCGAGCTCACGGCTCTTGATGGGCACCACGGTGACCCCCGTCACCTGGGCGGTCTCGAGAATGCGGCGGGCGAAGTCGTACCAGCTGCACACCCCGCGGTTCGTGACATGGTAGGTCCCTCGGCAGCCCAGTTCGATGAGCCGCTTCGTGGCCTGCGCCAGGTCGAGCGTGAAGGTGGGGGAGCCCACCTGGTCGTCGACGACGCGGAGGGTCCCCTCTTCCTTGGCCTTGACCAGGATGGCCTTGACGAAGTTCTTCCCCCGGCGGCCGTAGAGCCATGCCGTCCGGATCAGCAGGTGATCCTCCAGGGTCTCGACGAGAGCCTCCTCGCCCCTGCGCTTGGATTCCCCGTAGGCGTTGATGGGACGGCAGGGGTCGTCCTCGAGGTAGGGCTCGCCCTTGGTCCCGTCGAAGACGTAGTCGGTGCTGTAGTGGACGGCCTTTGCACCGGCTTCCCTGCAGGCCTCGGCCATGTTGCGCACCCCGTCGGCGTTGACGGCGAAGCAGGCCTCGCGATGGGTTTCGCAGCCGTCGACGTCGGTGTAGGCTGCGGCGTTGACGACCGCGTCGGGGCGGAACTCCCCGACGACCCGGGCGCAGTCCGCCGCCGAGGTGATGTCGAATTCGCCCACGTCGACCCCGCCCACCTCGTGGTCCGTGCCCAGGACCTCCACGAGGTCGCTCCCCAGCATGCCCCTGTGTCCCATGACCAGGATTCTCATTGGTATTTCACCTCCATGAGGCACAGCCCCCGTGCCGGCGCCGCCTGGCCCGCCGCGCGGCGGTCCCTGGCCTCGATGATGCGGACCATGTCTTCCGCGGCCGTCGTGCCCTTGCCGATGTCGACGAGGGTCCCGACGATGTTGCGCACCATGTGCCGCAAAAACCCGTCGGCCTCGATCCAGAACGCGATCCTCCCCTCCCCTTCTTCCCGCACGAGACGGGCATCCGTCACGGTCCTGATCCGGTTGTCCACCTCGGACTGCGCCGCGCAGAAGGAGCTGAAATCGTGGGTGCCCAGCACGTGCCGCGCCGCGCGCTGCATGGCCTCGAGATCGAGCGGCCTGCGAACATGCCAGCACCGGTCCCGCTCGAGCGCCGTCCGGACGGGGTGGTTGAAGATCCGGTAGCGGTACACCTTGCCCCGGGCATGGTACTGCGAGTGGAACTCCCAGGGCACCTCGCTGACCGCCTTGACGACGATGTCGGGCGGCAGCAGGCTGTTGACCCCGAGGTGCAGGTTGCGCAGCGGGAGCGCTGATGCCGTCCGGAAGTTCGCCACCTGGTTCAGGGCGTGGACCCCGGTATCGGTGCGGCTCGAGGCGACGAGCACCACCCGGTCGTTGAGGATCCGCGCGAGGGTGTCCTCGATGACCTGCTGGACGGTGCGGACGTCGGCCTGGCGCTGCCAGCCGCTGTAGGCGGTGCCGTCGTATTCGATGATGAGCTTGATGTTTCGCATCGTCTGCGCTGAATCTTACAGCAAAACGGGGCCGATGAGAACCCGGATAATCGAGGAGTGCGCCGCAGAGCGGTCCAAAACCGCCGACTCGCCGCAGGAATCCTGTTCGGGGTTCCCCGGCGATCTTCAGTGTTGGAATAAAAAAGGGGAGCAGAAGCGCCGCTCCTGCTCCCCCGGGGATCGCTCGCAGGATCACCCGCAGGTCTTCAGGGCCTTCACGGCGGGAAGCTCCTTGCCCTCGAGCAGCTCCAGGAAGGCGCCGCCCCCCGTGGAGATGTAGGACATGTTGTCCCGCTCGCCCGCCTTGTCGATGGCCACGT
>CAYSDD010000098.1:0-3708 GCA_964429555.1 uncultured Syntrophaceae bacterium | reverse complement strand
AAGAAGCTGGGGCCGAAGGTGGAACTC
Organism: uncultured Syntrophaceae bacterium; assembly: GCA_964429555.1. Classification (GTDB taxonomy): domain Bacteria; phylum Desulfobacterota; class Syntrophia; order Syntrophales; family UBA2192; genus UBA2192. The sequence continues at coordinate 3,681 of CAYSDD010000098.1, read as the reverse complement.
GAGTCCAAGTACAACGAAGAGGCGGGCGAACTGGAGGTGTTCCAGTTCAAGACGGTCGTGGAGAAGGTGCTGGACCCCGAGACGCAGATCGCCCTGGAGGAGGCAAGGCGGGATCTCGACGAGGAGGCCGAGCCGGGCGACAGCCTCGGCATGAAGATCGACGCGGCCAGCTTCGGCCGCATCGCCGTCCAGACGGCCAAGCAGATCATCATCCAGAAGGTCAAGGACGCCGAGCGCGACAAGATCTACGACGAGTACAAGGACAAGAAGAGCCAGATCGTCAGCGGCTTCGTCCAGCGCTTCGAGGGCGGCAGCATCATCGTGAACCTCGGCCGCGCCGAGGCCGTCATCCCCCCCTCCGAGCAGATCCACCGCGAGACCTACAAGCGCGGCGACCGGATCCGGGCCTTCATCGTGGACGTCAAGAAGATCTCCAAGGGCCCCCAGATCGTGCTGTCCCGCACCCACCCCGGGTTCCTGCGCGCCCTGTTCGAGCTCGAGGTGCCGGAGATCTCCGAGGGCTTCATCGAGATCGTCAACGTGGCCCGCGAGCCCGGGAACCGCTCCAAGATCTCCGTCCGGACCCTCGACAAGGACATCGATCCCGTCGGGGCCTGCGTCGGGATGCGGGGCTCCCGCGTGCAGAGCGTCGTCCAGGAGCTCAAGGGCGAGAAGATCGACATCGTCCCCTACTCGGAAGACGCCGTGAAGTACATCTGCTCGGCCCTCTCGCCGGCCAAGGTGAGCAAGGTCTTCATGTACGAGGACGAGCGGTCCATGGAGGTCATCGTGCCCGACGACCAGCTCTCGCTGGCCATCGGCAAGAGCGGCCAGAACGTCCGGCTCGCCGTGCGGCTCACGGGCTGGAAGATCGACGTGAAGAACGAGTCCATGCTCCAGAAGCAGGCCGAGGAGGGGCCCAAGAGCCTCATGAAGGTCCCCGACCTCGACGAGGAGACGGCGGAACTTCTCTTCAAGGAGGGCTACAAGAGCGTCGCCGCCCTGTCGTCGGCGGACCCCGAGGCCCTGAAGGCCATCCCGGGGATGGATGCCGAGAAGGCGCAGGGCATCGTCGAGAGGGCCGCGCAGGTCGTGGAGAAGGAAGCGGGCGGTGCCGCCTGAGCCTTGAGGAGGGTCTCAAGGCCGGGCTGAACCATACTTTTCGGGGGTTTCAAGCATGTCCAAGATGAGAGTTTACGAACTGGCCAAGGAGTTCGGGGTCGAGAACAAGGAGTTCATCGCGAGGCTCAAGACCCTTGGCATCGCCGTCAAGTCCCACTCCAGCACTCTCGAGGACAGCGAGGTCGAGCGGGTCCGCCGCGAGTTCGCCGCCAAGGGCGAGAAGGAGGTCGTCGAGAAGCGCGTCAAGTCGACGGTCATCCGCAGGCGGGCCGTCCGCCTGCCGGCCGAGGAGGCCGCCGAGGCCGCAGCCCCCGCGGCGCCGATCGAGCCGGCCGAGAAGGGCGAGCCGGCCGAGAAGGCCGAGGCCGCCCCGCCGGAAAAGGAAAAAAAGGTCGAGCCGCCCGAAAAGGCCGTCGAGGCGGAAAAACCCATCGAACCCCGGGCGGAGGAGCCCCCGGCCGCCGCGGCGCCCGAGGCCGAGAAGGCCCCCGGAAAGCCCGAGTCCCCCCTGAAAAGGGAACCCGATCTCTCCCGGCAGGCGCAGATCATCCGCCGGCCCGAGCCCGCCGAGAGGCGGGAAGGCCCGAGGCCCCAGGCCGTGGTCACCCCGCAGGCCCAGATCCGCAAACCCGCGGGGCCCGCGCCGGTCCAGCCGCGCGGCCAGGCGGCCCCGCCGGCGGGCGCGGAGGCGAGGGGTGCCGCGCCGGGCGTCGACAAGAAAGGCAAGAAGGCCGTCGAGGTGGTCATGGATTCCGTGGCCGCCAAGAAGAAGACGATGATCAAGCAGGTCATCGACAAGAAGGACAAGCGGGTCCGGCTCCGGGAGATCGAGGAAGAGGAGTCGCCGCGCTGGAAGGGCGACCGCAAGGCCGCCGTCGTCAGGATGAAGAAGACGGAGATCACGACGCCCAAGGCGATCAAGCGGCGGATCCGGATCTCCGAGGCCATCCGCGTGGGCGAGCTGGCCAAGCAGATGGGCGTTCGCGCCAGCGACGTCATCAACAAGCTGCTGGGCCTGGGCATGATGGTCACGATCAACCAGTCCATCGACGTCGATGCGGCCACCCTGATCGCCGCCGAGTTCGGCTACCAGGTCGAGGCCGTGACGGCCGAGTACGACGAGCTGATGCAGCGGGTCGAGGCCGAGCCCCGGAACCTGAAGCCCCGGGCGCCCGTCGTCACCGTCATGGGCCACGTCGACCACGGCAAGACCTCGCTGCTGGACGCGATCCGGCAGACCAACGTCATCGACGGCGAGGCCGGCGGCATCACGCAGGCCATCGGCGCCTACCACGTCCACGTCAAGGACCGCGACATCGTCTTCCTCGACACGCCGGGCCACGAGGCCTTCACGGCCATGCGCGCCCGCGGGGCGAAGGTGACGGACATCGTCGTCCTCGTCGTGGCGGCCGACGACGGCGTCATGGAGCAGACCGTGGAGGCCATCAACCACTCGCGATCGGCGGGGGTCCCGATCATCGTGGCCGTCAACAAGATCGACAAGCCCAACGCCACGCCCGACCGGATCAAGCAGGAGCTCTCCCAGCACGGCCTCGTGCCCGAGGACTGGGGGGGCGATGCGCTCTTTGCCGACATCTCGGCGAAGAAGAAGATCGGCATCGAGAACCTGCTGGAGCTCATCCTCCTGCAGGCCGACGTGCTCGAGCTGAAGGCCGACCCGGACCGCCCGGCCCGCGGCATCATCATCGAGGCCAAGCTCGACAAGGGCCGCGGCCCCGTGGCGACGGTGCTCATCCAGGAGGGCACGCTGCGCGAGGGCGACGCCTTCTCCGCGAAGACGGAGTGGGGCCGCGTGCGCGCCATGATCGACGACCAGGGGCGGCGCGTCAAGGAGGCGGGCCCCTCCATGCCCGTGGAGGTCATCGGGTTCTCCAGCGTCCCGCAGGCGGGCTCCGAGTTCATCGGCGTCGAGGACGAGAAGAAGGCCAAGAGCATCAGCGAGTACTGGATCCGCAAGGAGCGCGAGAAGGAGCTGGCCGCCTCCTCCAAGATCACCCTGGAGCAGCTCTACCAGCGGATCAAGGAGGGCGCCAAGGAGCTCAACGTGATCCTGAAGGCCGACGTCCAGGGGTCGCTCGAGGCCCTGACCGAGGCGCTCAACAAGCTCTCCACCGACGAGATCAAGCTGAAGATCATCCACAGCTCCACGGGCGCCGTCACCGAGACGGACGTCATGCTGGCCTCGGCCTCCGACGCGATCATCCTGGGCTTCAAGGTGCGGCCCGACGCGCGCGTCGTCGAGATCGCCGGGAAGGAGGGCGTCGAGATCAAGCTCTACGACGTCATCTACAACGCCATCAACGACGTGCGGGCCGCCATGGAGGGCCTGCTCGAGCCCGAATTCCGGGAGGTCGTCCAGGGCCGGGCCGAGGTCCGCGAGACCTTCCGCATCGTCAAGGTGGGCACCGTGGCGGGCTGCTACGTGACGGACGGCAAGATCCCGCGCAGCGCCAGCGTGAAGCTCGTGCGCGACGGGGTGGTCGTCTACGACGGCAAGATCGCCTCGCTCAAGCGCTTCAAGGACGACGCGAAGGAGGT
>CAYSDD010000097.1:0-3713 GCA_964429555.1 uncultured Syntrophaceae bacterium | reverse complement strand
ATCGTGAAACGGTAGGGTCGACATCGCATGGCGGAGATCGAAAAAACGCTGCAGCACGAATTCGAGGAAGAGAGAAAGCGCGGGCAGGAAATCCTCGAGAAGTTCGAGCGGGTCCGCACCTACAGGGGCCCGGCCGGTGCGCTGCTCGGGGCATTCGCCGTCGCGGCAAGCCTCTACCATCTCTATTACGCCTACGCGCACCCCTTCTTCGCCCTCGATCACCGGGCCCTGCACTGGTTCTTCATGTCCCTTCTCATCTTCGCGCTCTACCCCCTGTCGAAGAAGCGCTCGCCGTGGAACCGCATGTCGGTCCTCGATGCGGTTTTTCTGATCGCTTCGGGCGCCATCTGCATCTGGCTCTTCATCGAGTCGACGCCGATCATGAACCGGGCGGGGTCTTACGCGACCCTGGACGTGGTCATGGGAAGCCTGATGGTCCTGATCGTCCTGGAGGCCTCGAGGCGCTCCACGGGCCTGTCCGTCACGCTGATCGCCGTGGTGTTCATCCTCTACGCCCTGCTGGGCCCCTGGCTGCCGGACGTCATCTCGCACAAGGGCTACAGCGTCAAGCGGCTCTCGACCTACCTCGCGCTGTCCACGGACGGGATCTTCGGGGTCCCGATCGGCGTTTCGGCCAACTTCATCCTGCTGTTCATCCTCTACGGGACGCTGCTGCGCAAGACGGGGGCGGGCGAGTTCTTCACGGACATCGCCTTCGCCCTGACGGGGTGGACGCGGGGCGGCCCGGCCAAAGCGGCGGTCGTGTCGAGCACGTTCTTCGGCATGATCTCGGGGAGCTCCGTGGCCAACACGGTGACGACGGGATCGTTCACGATCCCCCTGATGAAGCGGACGGGTTACCCCGCCCACTTCGCGGCGGGTGTCGAGGCCTCGGCCTCGACGATGGGGCAGATCATGCCGCCCGTGATGGGCGCCGCCGCGTTCATCATGGCGGAGTTTCTCGGCATCCCCTACTTCAAGGTCTGTGTCGCCGCGTTCATCCCCGCGACGCTGGCCTTTTTCGCCACGTTCATGCAGGTCCACTTCCGGGCCGTCTCGCTCGGCCTGCAGGGGCTGCCCAAGTCCGAGCTGCCGAGCATCCGCCGCACCCTGATCCGGGGCTGGCACCACCTGTTTTCCGTCTTCGCCCTCATCGCCTTCCTCATGGAGGACTATTCGCCCGAGCGGGCCGTCTTCTGGGCCATCGCCGTGACGATCCTCACGTCGCTGTTCATGACGATCGCCAGGAGGGAATCCCTGAAGGCGTTCGGCCTGTCCATCCTCGACGGGCTGAAGGAAGGCGCGATCGGGTCGGTGCAGGTCGCCGCCGCGTGCGCCGCGGCGGGGATCATCATCGGAAGCATCACCATGACGGGGCTGGGCCTCAAGTTCTCCTCCTTCGTCGTCGACGCCTCCCAGGGCTACCTGTTCCTCGCCCTGCCCTTCACCATGATCGCCTGCCTGTTCCTGGGGATGGGGGTCCCGACGACGGCGCAGTACATCATCATCACCTCGCTGGTGGCGCCGGCGCTCGCCGAGATGGGGGTCCTCGCCATCGCCGCCCACCTCTTCATCCTCTACTTCGGCACCCGGGCCGACATCACGCCCCCCGTCGCCCTGGCGGCCTATGCCGGGGCGGGGATCGCCCAGTCCGATCCGTGGAAGACGGGGCTTGCGGCCTTTCAGCTGGGCATCGCGGGCTTCATCATCCCCTTCATGTTCGTCTACGCCCCGGAGCTGCTGATGATCGGGAGCTGGCCCGCCATCCTCCTGGCCGTCTGCACGGCGACCCTCGGCGTCGTGTGCCTCGCGGCCGCCGTGCAGGGCTGCCTGATGATCCCGGCCGCGTGGTACGAGAGGATCGCCCTGATGACGGCCGCCCTGCTCCTGATCAAGCCGGGCTGGATGACGGATCTCGCCGGGCTGATCGTCTTCTCGCTCGTTTTCCTTGCACAGACGCTCAGGAAGCGCAAAGGGGACGGGCCGCCCGCGCAGGACGTCCCGGCCCGGCAGCCGTGACGTCGAATCGAAGTGTCCCAACCCGAGAGAGCGGACCGCGATGCCCGTCCTGCCCAAAGAGCCCCTGATCTACGAGATCAACGCCTGGGCCTGGCTCGCCGAATTGAGCCGCAGGCACAGGAGGCCCGTCACGCTGGCGACCGTGCCGCCGGAAGAGTGGGAGGCCATCGCCTCCCTCGGGTTCGATGCCGTCTGGCTCATGGGGGTCTGGCGCAGGAGTCCCGCGGGGGCGAGGCTGGCCCGTGGCCTGCCGTCCCTTCTCGAGGAGTGCCGCAGGATCCTGCCGGATTTCACGCCCGACGATATCCCGGGCTCCCCGTACTGCATACGCGACTACACCGTGGACGAGCACCTCGGGGGTCCCGACGGCCTTGCCGCGGCTCGCCGGGCCCTTGACCGCCGCGGGCTCGGCCTGATCCTGGATTTCGTGCCGAACCACGTGGCCCAGGACCACGACTGGGTGCGGGAACACCCCGAGTTCCTGATCCGGGGCGACGCGACGGACCTGATCCGGGCGCCGCGGGAGTTCTTCCAGTCGGGCGGGCGCGTCTTCGCCTTCGGCCGCGACCCCCACTATCCCCCCTGGACTGACGTGGCCCAGCTCAACGCCTTTCACCCGGGGCTCCGGGAGGCCGCAGTCGGGGCGCTGCTGGGCATCGCGGAGCAGTGCGACGGGGTGCGATGCGACATGGCCATCCTGCTCATCAACCGCATCTTCCGCAAGACCTGGGGAACCCGCGCGGGAAGGGAACCCCGGGAGGAATACTGGCCGGAGATCATCGGCGGCGTCCGCAAGCACCGGCCGGGATTCGTCTTCATCGCCGAGGCCTACTGGGACCTGGAACGGGAGCTCCAGCAGCAGGGTTTCGACTACTGTTACGACAAGCGCCTCTACGACCGCCTCCTGCACGAGTCGGCCGAGGCAATCCGGCTTCACCTCTCCGGCGACGCCGGCTACCAGCACGGGCTTCTGCGCTTCATCGAGAACCACGACGAGCCGCGTGCCGCATCGGCCTTCGGCCCCGCAAGGGGCAGGGCCGCCGCGGTCGTGATCGCAACGCTGCCGGGCGCGAGGCTGTTTCACGACGGCCAGCTCGAAGGCCGCAGGGTGAGACTGCCGGTCCAGCTCGGCCGGCAGCCCGACGAGGCCCCCGATCCCTCCCTGCAGGGCTTCTACGGGACGCTCCTCCGCGCCGTGCGCGATGCGGAACTGCGCGGCCGTGCATGGGCCCCCTGCGAGATCTCGGGCTGGCCCGATAACCGAAGCTGCGTAAACCTCGTCGCCTGGAGGTGGGAAAGGGCGGACAGGCGCCACCTCGTCGTCGTGAACCTGTCGGGGGACTCATCCCAGGGGCGTGTCCAAATGCCCGGACTGTCCCTGGCCGGACGCTCGTGGCGGCTGGTCGATCTGCTGTCGGGGGATGTCTTCGAGCGGGACGGCGATGAAATGACGGACCCGGGTTTGTACGTCGATCTGCAACCCTGGGGCTTTCACGTTCTCGAGTTCTGAAGAATGCAGCGGGAATTTCCCTGCCGTTTGCCTTTCGCCTGTCTTCTCACCATACCTCCCTGACCTTGACGCCGTTGCCGGAGAGATAGGCCTTGAGTTCGGCGATCGTGCAGGTGCCGTAGTGCACGATGGAGGCGATGAGGGCCGCGTCGGCCTTCGCCTTCGTGAGGACGTCCAGCAGGTG
>CAYSDD010000096.1:0-3735 GCA_964429555.1 uncultured Syntrophaceae bacterium | reverse complement strand
ACGAGTACGACACGATCATCGTCGACGAGGCGCACGAGCGCAGCCTCAACATCGATTTCGTCCTGGGCATGCTGAAAACCCTCCTGCGAAGGCGCAGGGACCTCAAGGTCATCATCACCTCCGCCACGATCGACACGGAAAAATTCTCCGCCGCCTTCGGGGGCGCACCCATCATCGAGGTCTCGGGGCGCCTCTACCCCGTGGAGATCCGCTACGAGCCCCTCGAGGAGGACCCCGAGGAGATCACCCACGTCGAGGCCGCCGTCCGGGTCGTCGACGACCTGCTCGACGGCGGCGGGGGCGGCGACATCCTGGTCTTCATGCCCACGGAGCAGGACATCCGCGAGACCTGCGAGATGCTCGAGGGGCGCGATCGCCGGGGGGTGCAGATTTTCCCCCTGTACGCGAGACTGCCTTCGCAGGAACAGCGGCGCGTCTTCGTCCCGATTCCGGAGAGGAAGGTCGTCGTGGCCACCAATGTCGCCGAGACGTCCGTCACGATCCCCGGGATCCGGTACGTCGTCGACACGGGGCTGGCCCGCATCTCGTATTACAACCCCCGCACGAGGACCTCGGGGCTGCCCGTCCGGCCCATTTCCCGGAGCAGCGCCGATCAGCGGGCGGGCCGCTGCGGCCGCGTGGAAAACGGCGTCTGCATCCGCCTCTATTCCCGCGAGGACTACGAGAGCCGGACCCTCTACACGCCGCCCGAGATCCTGCGCTCCAACCTGGCCGAGGTCATCCTCCGGATGCTTGCCCTGCGGATCGACGACCCCGCGGCCTTCCCCTTCGTGGACCCGCCCGCGCCGAAGAGCATCCGGGGCGGCTACGACATCCTCGAGGAACTCGGCGCCATCGAGCGCGAGGATGACGGCGGCGGCGCGGCCCGCTGGAACCTCACCGACAGGGGCCGCCGGATGGCCCGCCTGCCGCTGGACCCCCGGATCGCGCGGATGATCCTCGAGGCCGAGAGGGAAGGCTGTCTGGCCGAGATCCTGGTCGTCGCCGCAGCGCTCGGCACCCAGGACCCGCGGGAGCGCCCCGCCGGAAAGGAGAAAGAGGCGGACACCGCCCATGCCCGCTTCGTCAATCCTGCATCGGACTTTCTCACCCTGCTGACCCTCTGGGAGCGCTTCCACGAAAACGCTCCGAACGCGAGATCCGCGGGGCGGCTCAGGCGGTTCTGCCGCGACCATTTCCTCTCCTTGCGCCGCATGAAGGAGTGGCGCGACGTCCACGGCCAGCTCCAAGAGATCGTCGAGGTGGAGGCCCCTGAAAAGGCTCGCGGCAAGACACCCGGCGGCGATCCCCAGGCCTGGTACGGCCGGATCCACCGCGCGGTGCTCAGCGGCTACCTCTCGAACATCGCCGTGAAGAAGGAAAGGAACACCTACACCGCCGCGGGCGGCCGGCAGGTCGTGATCTTCCCCGGTTCGGGCCTCTACAACCGAGGCGGCGACTGGATCGTGGCGGCGGAGCTCGTGGAGACGACGCAGCTCTTTGCCCGAACGGCAGCCAACATCGACCGGGAATGGCTTGAATCCCTGGGCGGAAGCCTTTGCCGTTCCACCTATCTGAACCCCCGCTGGGACCGCAGGCGCGGCGAGGTGACGGCCACCGAGCGCGTGAGCCTCTACGGCCTCGTCATCGTCGAGGAGCGCCGCGTCTCCTACGGCCGCATCGACCCCGCCGAGGCAACGCAGGTGTTCATCCGCGAGGCCCTCGTGCCCGGTGAGATCGACAGGCCACCGGCCTTCCTCGCCCACAACCGCGACCTCATCGAACGGGTGAGGGACATGGAAAACCGGCTCCGCAGGCGCACCCTGCTCGCCACGGACGATGTCCTGGCCGCCTTTTACGAGGAGAGGCTGCGGGATGTCTCCGACGTGAGGACCCTGCAGAAGATCATCCGCGAGCGGGGGGGCGACGCCTTTCTCCGGATGACCGAGCAGGACGTGCTCCGGCAGGCCCCCGACCCCGGCGAGCTTGCCCTCTACCCCGATGCCCTGCAGGCGGGGAGGCTTTCGCTTCCCCTGAGCTACCGGTTCAGCCCGGGCGATTCCGCCGATGGGGTGACGTTGAAGCTGCCGGCCAGCGCTCTTGCCGGCCTCGAGACCGAGGCCCTGGAGCGGGCCGTGCCAGGGCTGCTGCGCGAGAGGGTGACGGCCCTGCTCAAGGCCCTTCCCCGCGAGGTCAGGCGGCATCTCGTCCCGGTCCCGCAATCGGCGGAAACCATCCTCCGGGACGTCGAAAAAAGCAAGGGCCCGCTCCCCGCGGCCCTCTCGGAGAGCCTCAAGCGCCGCTTCAGGCTCGACATACCCCCTTCGGCCTGGGACCTGGAGGGGCTTCCCGATCACCTCAGGCTCCGCTACGCCGTCGTGGACGCCAAGGGCAGAGAGCTTCGCTCGACGCGGGACATCGAGTCCCTGCGGAAGGACCGCCTGGAAGAGCAGGCGACGCGGGCCTTCGGCCGGGCGAAGGCGGCCTGGGAACGGACCGGGGTCACCCGCTGGGCGGCACCGGGGCTCCCCGAGGAAATCCCGGCGGAAATCCCGCTGGATGCGCACAACGTCCTCGAGGGGGTCGCCTACCCGGCCCTCGTGCCGGCCGGAGAAGCCGTCGATCTCCGACTGCTGAGAGACCGCGGGGAAGCCGAGGCGGCGCACCGCGCCGGCATCAGGACGCTTCTGGCCCTGCACTTCCGGAGGGAGCTGGGAGCGGTTCGCCGCTGCCTCGCCCTGCGGGGCGAGATGAAGGTCTGGTCCGTCTACTTCGGGGGGGCCGCGGCCCTGGAGGACATCCTCCATCAGGGGCTGATTCGCCGCCTGCTGGAGAAGGACATCCGGACGCGACGTGATTTCGACGACTATGTCCGTTCCCTGGGGCCGACGCTGCTTCAAGCGCCCCGGCAGCTGCTCGAGCAGGTGGAACCCGTTCTGCGCGCCTATCATGAAACCCGCCGGACCCTTTCCGACCTCGAGGCGGCAAACCGCGCAAACCGCAGCGTGATCGGTTTCCTCGGGGAGATGCGCGCCGAGCTCGACCGCATCGTCCCCGCTTCGTTCCTGGATCGATACGACCCGGAACGCCTCCCCCAGCTCCCCCGCTACATCAAGGCGCTGCAAATCCGGGCGGAGAGAGGCACCGTCCATCTCGACCGGGACAGGGTCCGGGCCGCCGAGATCCGGCCCTACGAGGAGAAACTCGACGAGCTCCTGAAGTCTCTCGTCCCCGGGACGTCGCCTGAAAGGGCCCGGGCCGTCGAAGAGTACCGATGGATGGTCGAAGAGTACCGGGTGTCGATCTTTGCCCAGGAGCTCAGGACACCCTACCCGGTATCCCCGAAGCGGTTGCGCGAGAAGCTGCGGGAGATCGCTGAAATGGCGTAAAAATTTTGCTGGGATTTCGGGGGCGGATATAATAAAAGATGACGGTTTCAAGGCCGGCAGGCACCGGGCCGTGCCTGCGCGGCCGATGAGGATGGCAAGTCGTGGAAAAAACGATCCTGATTGTGGACGACGAGGTCACCGTCCGGGAGATCTTCAAGGATTTTTTCGGCGCCGCCGGGTACCGGGTCCTGACGGCGGAAGGGGCCGACAACGCCCTCGAGATCCTGAACGGACAGGATATCGATGTGATCTTCCTCGATCTGCGACTGTTCGGGACCAACGGGCTCGAGCTGGGCCGCCGGATACGAAGGGAAAAGCCCCTGGCCATCCTCTTCGCCATCACGGG
>CAYSDD010000095.1:0-3763 GCA_964429555.1 uncultured Syntrophaceae bacterium | reverse complement strand
GCCGACCTTCTTGGCCAGATCGAGGTTTCCCGTGAAGATGTAGCCCCGGTAGCCCAGGCACCGATTCTTGAAAAAGTTTCCGATCTCCGAATAAATTTCCCCCAATTTCGCGGCATCACCCATCCGTTCCCCGTACTCGGGATTCAGGATGACGACCCCGCCGCCCTGCGGTACGGGGGTCTCGCGAAAATCGCAGGCCCCAAATTCGATGAGGTGCTCCACCCCCGCCGTCCGGGCGTTCTGTCTTGCCGCCTCGACGGCCCCGGGCCGGATGTCGGTGGCGACGATACGCCCGGCGAGCTTTCGGCGGGCGGCGTTTCTGAGGGCGTCCCGCTCCCTCTCGAACACCGCGCGATCAAACCCCAGGATGTGCATGAACCCGAAGTTTTGCCGCAGGATGCCGGGCGCCCTGCCGAGGGCGGCAAGCGCCCCCTCGATGGCCAGGGTGCCGCTGCCGCACATGGGGTTGACCAGGTGCGTCCTGCCGTCCCAGCCGGTTGCGAGAATGACGGCGGCAGCCAGGGTCTCCTGCATCGGGGCCTCGAGGGGGATCTTCCGGTAACCCCGCCTGGAAAGGGGTTCCCCCGAGGTGTCGAGCCAGACCTCGCAACGCCCGTTTTCCCAATGCAGGTGGACGACGGCCCCGCGGCGCCCCGGGCCCGAGTCCGGGCGCCGGCCCACACGGTCGCGGATGCGGTCCACGATGGCGTCTTTCGTCTTCACGTTGGCGAAGCGGGTGTCGTTGACGGCGTCGGTCTTGACGCTCGATGTGACCGAAAGGTACCCGTCGGCGGCGAGGATCGCCTCCCAGGGCAGCTGCACGAGACGGCGGTACAGGTCCTGGGCCTGCCCGGCGGCAAACTGATCGAGAAGATACAGGATGCGCTGTGCCGTGCGCAGGGAGAGATTGAGCCGAACGGTGTCGGCAAGGGTGCCCTCCGTCTCGACGGCCGTTTCGAGAATCGAGAGGACAGGCATGTGCAGCGACCGGATCTCCCCCGCGAGGATCCCGGGGATCCCGCGCGCGCAGGTGACGAGGATCCGTCTTTTTTCCTTCCAGAGGGTCATGCGGCGCCTTTCGCGCGAAAGCTGGGGGAAGTAAAACACAGCCGTGCCGGCATGTAAAGGGCAGGCGACGGCAGGAGGAAGAAAAGCCTTGCGAATATACGCCCTTATGGTAAGAAAACGCCGAAAGCGATTGCGGCGGGGACACATCCATGATCGACGAGAAATACCTGGACAACATCCGCCTGTCATCGACACCCATCGGGCAGAGAATCATCGGCACTCTCGTTCTGGTGCCCAACTATCATCTTTTTCAGCACGTGGATATCCGGTTCGAGAACCTCGAGAGGATCCCCCGGGACGAGACGGTCATTTTCGCCATGAACCACACGGACCGGTACAACTACTGGCCCTTCCAGTACAAACTCTGGCGTCTCGGCCACCGCTTCACGACGGTCTGGGCCAAGGGGAAATACTACCGCAACAAGGCGGTCGGCAAGATGCTGGATGCCAGCAACGTCATCCCCGTGCCCTCCATGGGGTACCTGGTGGAGGAATTCTACAGGCAGCGCTTCGGCCGCAGGATCGGGAAGGACGAGTATCGGGTCATCAAGGACTGGATCGACGGGAAGATCGACGAGGCCTCCGCCCGGGTGAAACTGAAGGCCGGGACGGCAATCCTCTTCACGCGGGGCTTCATCGAACACCTCAAGGACTATCATCAGCACCTGATGGAGAAGGTGGCCGAGCTGAGCACCAAGGCCGTCAGGGAGTGGAACCTCAACCTTATCATCTTCCCCGAGGGAACCCGGTCTCTGAGGCTGGGCACCGGCAGGACCGGGCTTGCGCAGATCGCCCTGCATTCGGGGAAGAAAATCGTACCCGTGGGCTGCAACAACTCCGACCGGATCTACACGGGCCATTCGCCCTTCGCGAGATCCGGCACCGTCACCTACCGGATCGGAGAGCCGCTTTCCGTCGACGGCAGGCTGAGGGAATTCCGCATCACGGAGCCCTTCAAGCTCTTCTCGCGAGAGAGCCAGCAGCGATACCGGGCCCAGTTCGAGGGGGTGACGCGGGTCGTGATGGACAGCATCAACGAACTGCTCGACGAGAGACATCGGCGGCCCGAAAGCAGCTAGCCGAGGGGTGCCCCTCGACCCGACCCTATTTTTATGACCCCGCAACGGTCTTTCGTTTCCTCCCCAGCCGCACGGCGCAGAGATCCCCGCACATCGTGCAGCCTTCCTCCCCGGCGCTGGCGCTCTTCTCGAGCCACGCGCGGGAGCGGACGGGGTCGAGGGAGGCCGCGATCTGGCTTTCCCAGTCGAGTTCCTTGCGCGCCCGGGCCATGCGGTGATTGCGCTCGATCGCCCCGGGGATTCCCTTGGCGATGTCGGCGATATGGGCGGCGATCTTCGCGGCGATCACCCCCTCCCGGACATCGTCAAGGGTGGGCAGCCGCAGGTGCTCCGAGGGGGTTACGTAGCAGAGGTAATCCGCCCCGGCCCAGCCTGCGATGGCCCCGCCGATGGCGGCCGTGATGTGGTCGTAGCCGGGGGCGATGTCCGTGGGCAGCGGCCCCAGGACGTAGAAGGGCGCCCCGCCGCAGAGGCTCTTCTCCAGCCGGATGTTGGCCTGGATGTCCTGGATCGGGACATGACCGGGACCTTCGATCATGACCTGGACGCCGCGTTCCCGCGCCCTGCGGGTGAGCTCGCCCAGCAGGATGAGCTCCTGCACCTGGCCGCGGTCCGTGGCGTCGGCGAGGCAGCCCGGCCGCAGGCCGTCGCCGAGGCTCAGGACCATGTCATATTCCTTCGCGATCTCGAGAAGCCGGTCGAAGTGCTCGTAAAGGGGGTTCTCCCGATCGTTGAAGTCCATCCAGTGCGCGAGGATGGATCCCCCTCGGCTGACGATCCCCAGGAGCCGGCCCTGTTTCTCGATACACTCCACGCTGCGGCGCGTCACCCCGCAGTGGACGGTGATGAAGTCCACGCCGTCCTCGCCGTTCTCCTCGATGGCGCGAAAGAGGTCGTCCGCGGTCATCTCCACGATGGCCTTGCCGGCTTTCACGGCCGCCACGGCGGCCTGGTAGATGGGCACGGTCCCCACGGCGACCGTCGATGCGCCGATGACGGCGCGCCGGATCGCCCCGAGATCGCCGCCCGTGGAGAGGTCCATGATCGTGTCCGTCCCCGCGGCGATGGAGATCCGGACCTTCTCCAGCTCCAGGGCCGGGTCGGCACGGTCCTTCGAGGTCCCGATGTTCGTGTTGATCTTCGTCCGGAGTCCCTTCCCGATGGCCAGGGGCCCGATCGCCCCGTGTCCGTTGTTGCGGATGACGACGATCGTTCCTTCCTCGACCCCTTTTCGGATGGTTTCGGGCTCGACATTCTCCTGCTTCGCGCAGGCGGTCATCTCCTCGGAGACGATCCCCTTGCGCGCCGCCTCCAGTTGTGTGAGCCTGCCTTTCATGATCGTTCTCCGTTTCAGCCCGCGGCCAGGATCTGCTCGGCCACCTTTCGGCCGGACAGCAGCATCCCGCCGAAGATAGGCCCCATGCGCGGGCCGCCGAAGGCGGCGTTGGCCGACATGCCGGCTACGTACACGCCGGGGCAGATCTCCCGGGTGTTGTCGATCGTCAACCGTTCCGCTTTTTCGGACCACATGGAGCGCTCCCCCATGAGCTTGCCCGTCGGGGTGTTGAGCGTCACGTCGGCCTTTCGCTCGATGACGTGCAGCACCTCCGTGTCGT
>CAYSDD010000094.1:0-3811 GCA_964429555.1 uncultured Syntrophaceae bacterium | reverse complement strand
AACTACAAGCCCGAGTACAAGATGAGCATCGTCGTCGGCCCCACGACGGCCTGGGGGCAGGGGGGGCAGAAGTTCGCCGATCTCGTCAGGGAGCGCACGGGCGGCAAGATCAACATCAAGGTCTACTACAGCGGCCAGCTCTATGCCGGCAAGCAGACCAACGAGTTCATGCTGATCAAGCAGGGGGTGGCGGACTTCGCCCTGGGCTCCACCATCAACTGGTCCACCACGGTCAAGGAGCTCAACCTCTTCTCCCTGCCCTTCCTGATCCCGGACTACAAGGCCCTCGACGCCATCGAGGACGGCCCCGTGGGCAAGAGGATCTACCGGGCCCTCGACGAGAAGGGCGCCCTGGCCCTGGGCTGGGGGGAGAACGGGTTCCGCGAGATCACCAACAGCAAGCGCGCCATCAAGAAGCCCGAGGACCTCGACGGGCTGAAGGTCCGCGTCGTCGGCTCGCCCATCTTCATCGACACCTTCAAGGCCCTCGGGGCGAACCCCGTCTCGATGAACTGGGGCGAGGCCCTGACCGCCTTCCAGTCCGGCACCGTCGACGGGCAGGAGAACCCCGTGACGGGGATCATCATCCCCTACAAGCTCTGGACGGTCCACAAGTACTGCACCTTCTGGCACTACGTGATCGATCCCCTGATCCTCCTGGCCAGCAACGAGACCTGGAAGACCTTTGACCGGAAGGACCAGGAGATCCTCCGCAAGGCCGCCCTCGAGGCGACGGCGTGGCAGAAGGCCGAGGCGCGCAAGGGGCTGCTCGGCAGCACCGCCTCCATCGACGAGCTCCGGAAAAACGGCATGGACGTGACGGTGCTCACGGCCGACGAGATCAAGCTCTTCAAGGCCAAAACGAAGCCCGTCTACGACAAGTGGGCCGGGGAGATCGGGGCGGACCTGGTCAAGGCGGCCGAAGAGGCCGTGGCCCGGGCGGCGGCGCCGGCGAAGAAGCCGGCCCCGAAGAAGAAGTAGGGCACGCGGGGGAACGGGGGGTGAGAGCGTTTGCCCGACATTTCGAGGAAGCCGTGTCGGTCGTCCTGCTTGCCGTCATGGGCATCCTCGCCTTCGCGAACGTGCTCACCCGCTATTTCATCCACTATTCCTTCGCCTTCACGGAAGAGATCGAGGTGGCGCTCCTGGTGTGGGTCACCATGCTCGGGGGCGCCGCCTGCTTCAGGCGTGGGCTGCACCTCGGCTTCACCTACCTGGCCGAACGGCTGCCCGCGGCCTTTCGCAAGGCCGTGGCCGCCCTTTCCGGCGGCCTCATGCTCGTGATCTGCGCGGTTCTCTTCCGCTTCAGCCTCGTTCAAATCCGGGACGAAATCGAGATGTCGATCACGACGGAGGCCCTGGGCATCCCCCAGTGGTGGTACACCCTGGCCATCCCCGTGGGCTGCCTCTTCATCGCCCTGCGGGTGGTCGAGGCCACCGTCGGGAAACTCCGGGGGAAGGCCTGATGGAGTCGGCGCTGCTCTTCGGCCTCTTCATCGCGGCCCTCGTCCTCGGCGTCCCCGTGGCGACGTCGCTGGCAGCCGTGGCCTTCCTGCTCATCTGGCTCTTCGACCTGGGGATCCGGGGCATCTCGCCCAACTTCTACGCGGGGATCGCCAAGTTCCAGCTCCTGGCCATTCCGTTTTTCATCCTGGCCGGCCTGATCATGGAGCGCTGCGGGATCTCCCGGCGCCTCGTCCACCTGATCAGCCTCGTCGTGGGACCGATCCCCGGGGGCCTGGCCATCGTGACGGTGGTGGTGGGCCTCATCTTCGCCGGCATTTCCGGGTCGGGGCCCGCCGACACGGCCGCCCTGGGGACGATCCTGATCTCGGCGATGGCCGCCAGGGGCTATGCAAAGCCCTTCACGGCGGCGCTCATCGCATCGTCGGGCTCCCTTGCGATCATCGTCCCGCCCAGCATCGCCCTGATCCTCTACGGGGTCATCACGGGGACGTCGATCTCGGCGCTGTTTGCCGCGGGGGCGATCCCGGGGATCCTCGTGGGGCTGTTGCTCGTCATCCCCTGTTTCGTGATCTCCTGGAAGAACGGCTGGCGGGGCGAGCGATGGGGGACGCCCGCGGAGATCTGGAAGGCCTTCACGGAGGCCGTCTGGGGGCTGGCGGCCCCCTTCATCATCCTGGGCGGGATGTACGGCGGGGTCTTCACGCCCACCGAGGCGGCCGTCTTCGCCGTCTTCTACGGCCTTTTCGTGGGCATGGCGATCCACCGGGAACTGCGCCTGCGGGACCTCTACGCCCTGCTGCGCGACGCCGTGCTGTCCTCGGCGGTCATCATGATCATCGTGGCCTTCGCGGGCCTGTACTCGTGGACGGGCTCCACCCTCGGCGTCATGGACACGTTCTCGGGCTACCTGCTCACGGTCTCGCAGAACCCCTGGGTCGTCCTGTTCATGATCAACGTCATCCTCTTCGCGGCCGGCATGCTGATGGACGCCATCTCGATCTACTACATCTTCCTGCCCATCCTGATCCCCATCATCAAGATCTTCAACTGGGACCCGATCTGGTTCGGCGTCGTCATGACGGTGAACCTCGCCATCGGCCAGCTCACCCCGCCCGTGGCGGTGAACCTCTACGTCGTCTGCAACCTCGCCCAGATCCGCCTCGAGGAGATCTCCCGGGCGATCGTCCCCTTCCTCCTCGCCATGCTGCTCGCGCTGGGGATCGTGATGGCCTTCCCGGCCCTGTCGACCTTCCTGCCGGAACTCTTCCAGCTGCGCTGAGGGGGAGCGCGCCCCTCAAATCCACTTCTTCCTCCGGAAGAAGACGAGCATCCCCAGCGCCACGGCGATCATGACCCCCCAGAGCAGGAAGTAGCCGTAGCGCCACTTCAGCTCGGGCATGTGCTCGAAGTTCATGCCGTAGACGCCCGCCAGGAAGGTGAGGGGCATGAAGAGGGTGGCGATGATCGTGAGCACCTTCATGACCTCGTTGAGGCGGTTGCTGATGCTCGAGAGGTAGATGTCGAACATCCCCGAGAGGATGTCCCGGTAGGTGTCCACCGTGTCCATCACCTGGATCGTGTGCTCGTAGACGTCCCGGAAGTAGATGGCCGTCGTCTTGTCGATGAGCGGCGACTCGGCCCGCTCGAGAAGGGAGACCACCTCGCGCAGCGGCCACACGGAGCGGCGCACCAGCAGGATCTCGTCGCGGAGCTGCTGGATGTTTCTCAGCGTCTCGCGCTTCGGGGCCGCCACGACCTCGTCCTCGAAACGGTCGATCTTCTCCCCCATCCACTCCATGACGACGAAGTAATGATCCACCACGGCGTCCAGCAGGGTGTAGACGAGGTAGTCCGT
The DNA here is from genome assembly GCA_964429555.1 of uncultured Syntrophaceae bacterium. Lineage (GTDB taxonomy): Bacteria > Desulfobacterota > Syntrophia > Syntrophales > UBA2192 > UBA2192. The sequence continues at coordinate 489 of CAYSDD010000094.1, read as the reverse complement.
CCCCATCGCGCGGATCCGGCCGAGGCCGTTTCGAAGCCGCTCGCGCAGCGGCCTGAAGATCCCGCTGTCGGACTCCTGGAAGGACAGGACGACATCGTCGTTGAACACGAGGCTCAGCTGTTCGATGCGGAGCTCCCCGGCCGTGTCGTCGCAGCGGATCAGCTTGACGATCAGGCAGATGTACTTGCCCAGGTCGTCGATCTTCGGCCGCTGGGTCGTGTTCATGATGTCTTCCATCAGAAGCGGGTGGATCTGGAACTGCGAGCCGATCTCCCCGATCACCCGGGGCTCGTGGATCCCGACGACATCGACCCACGTGACCGTCGACTTGCCGCAGTACGGGGCCAGCTCGGCGGCCGACTCGATTTCCCGCTCCTCGAAATGATCTCCCCCGTAATCGACCACGGTGACCCGGGTTTTTTCCGTCCGCTCCGGGCCGATGTGGACCAGGCTGCCGGGGGGCAGGCCCGACTTCCGGGATCTCTTGAT
>CAYSDD010000093.1:0-3831 GCA_964429555.1 uncultured Syntrophaceae bacterium | reverse complement strand
AAAATTCAAGCCACTTAGCCATGTTTCATTCGCAGGGCTGAACCATATCACCCGGAATTCCGTATGTAAAGCCGAAAAGGCGGCACCCCTCGTTTGAAGATGAAATTGCCAACCTGGGAAGTTCCCGAATCCAGCGATAAGAAGCCGATACGCCGTTAGAACGGGTCATTGCGAGCACCCGCAGGGTGCGCGGCAATCTCATGGAAACGGCGAGATCGCCACGCTTCGCTCGCGATGACGTGGTTTATCGCTGGATTCAGGAACTTCTCAGCTTCCTCTTCACTCAGGCCCTGTAGCGCCCCATCGCGTCCTCCCACTTGCCCTGAACCTTGAGGATCATCTCGCAGACTTCCCGGACGGCCCCCCCGCCCCCCGGGTTCTGCGTGACGAGATCGACGGCCCGGAGGACTTCCTCGTGGGCATCGGAGACGGTCACGGAGAAGCCCGCGCGCCGCAGAACGGGCAGATCGACGATGTCGTCACCCATGTAGGCCACCTGGCCGGCGCCGAGTCCCCGCGTTTTCAGGATCTCCTCGAAGACGGCCAGCTTGTCCAGGGCGCCCTGGTAGACCCTCTGCACGCCCAGTTCGCGGGCCCGGTGCTCGACGACGCGGGATTTCCGCCCCGTGAGGAACATCACCTCGACGCCGGCTCTCTGGATCATCTTGAGGCCGTGCCCGTCGCGGACATGGAAGCACTTGGTCTCCTGCCCGTCATCGCCGATGACGATGCGGCCGTCGGTGAGCACGCCGTCCACATCGAGGACGAGGACGTTCACCTTCCGGATCTTGTCGGCCAGGGCCGACCCCAATTTCGCCTCGAGGTCCATCATCGCCCCTTCCGCATGTCGTTCTTCACCAGCCCGTCGATCCCCTTGAGCGTGACGAGCAAGTCCCGGAGGGTGTCCAGGGCCAGTGAGTTCGGCCCGTCGCAGCGGGCCCGGTCCGGGTCGGGGTGGACTTCCATGAACAGCGCATCCACGCCGACCGCCGCGGCCGCCCGTGCCAGAAAGACGGCCATGGCCCGCTCCCCTCCCGATGCCTCGCCGGCCCCGCCGGGCAGCTGCACGCTGTGGGTGGCGTCGAAGACGACGGGGTAGCCCATCCTTCTCAGGATCGGGATCGACCGCATGTCGGAGACGAGGTTGTTGTACCCGAAGCTCGCACCCCGCTCGGTGATGAGGATGTTGCGGTTGCCGGTCGATTCGACTTTCCGCACGACGTTCTGCACGTCCCAGGGGGCCAGGAACTGCCCCTTCTTGATGTTGACGACCCTGGCGTGACGGGCCAGCTCCAGGACGAAGTCCGTTTGGCGGCACAAAAACGCCGGGATCTGAGCCACGTCGAGAACCTCCGAGGCCCGCTCGATTTCCTCGAAGCGGTGGACATCGGACAGCACCGGGATGCCGATCTCCTCGCGGATCGCCTGCAGGATCTTCAACCCCCGGTCGAGCCCCGGTCCCCGGAAGGACCGCAGGGAGGTCCGATTGGCCTTGTCGTAGGAGGACTTGAAAATGAGGGGGATCCCCAGCTCCGACGTGATCTCCTTGAGGCGGGCGGCCACCCTGCGGGTCAGCTTCTCCCCCTCGATGACGCAGGGCCCGGCAATGAGCACGAAGGGCTCCCCGCCGCCCACCCGAATGCTTCCGATATTTACTTTACGCATGCCTCGACGTTTCCTTCTGACCCTCTTACCTTCTAGTCCCGGTGCTTTTCCTCGAGCATCCGGATCCGGAGCTGCGGGATCTTTTCCGCAGCGCGGGATTCGGGGTTGATCTGATAGGCGGCCTTATACGCCTCGAGGGCCTCCTTGTACAACTGCTTTTTCTCGTACGCCTCGCCCAGGCCCAGCCAGGAGGCTTCGTCCTCCTTGTCGTACCGCACGGCCAGCCTGAAATTCTCGATGGCCTTGTCGGTCTGCCCCTTGAGGCTGTGGATGTAGCCCATGTTGGCGTAGGCCAGTCCGCGCTTGGGGTCGGCGGCGGCCAGCTGCCGGTAGGTCTTGAGCGCCGCGTCGTACTGCTTGGCCTTCATCTGCTGGGCGCCCATCCGCTCGAGGGCCTCCGTGGAGGCTTTTCCCGGTTTGCTTCCCTTCTCGACGGCCTTTGCAGCCTCTTTGGTACGTCCCTGTTTCTCGTAAATGGCGGCAAGATTAAGCTGGATGTTCGGGTCGTTGGAACCCAGCTGGAGGGCCTTCTTGTAGTGGGCCTCCGCCTCGGGATACCGTTTCAACTCCCCGTAGGCAAACCCGAGATCCGCATAGATGCGCGGGTTCTTGGGGGCCGTCTTCTTGATCCGGTTCAGGGCATCGACGGCTTCCTTGTAACGCTTGCCGCGGAAGTAGTGCTCCGAGATCCGTGCCGCGGCATCCGTGTCGTCGGGCTTGAGCTGCAGCACCTTCTCGTACTCCGCGAGTGCCTCCTTGTGACGCTTGGCCTTGTCGTAGGCAACGCCGAGGTTGTAGTGGAGGATGGGATCCTTCGGCTGGAGCTCGATGGCCTTCCGGTAGTTCTCGATCTCTTCCTTGACCTGCCCCTTCTTGCCGGATGCCTGCGCCATGGCGACATAGGCCCCGGGATCCTTTCCGCTCTTCTTCGGCAGTTTCGCGTAGAGCCGTGCCGCGTCCTGTTCCCTGCCCGCCTTGCGATAGGCATCGGCAAGGGCCTGGGCGACCCGCTGGTCGCCGGGCAGCTGTTTGTGCGCCGCCTCGTACTCCTTGACGGCCGGCGCGAGTTTTGCCGTCTTCTCGTATGCCCCGCCAAGGCTGAAATGGACCATGGCATCGCCGGGCTTGAGCTTGAGCGAGGTCTCGTAGTGCTTGACGGCCTCGTTCCACTTGCCCATTTTCCCGTACAGGAACCCTGCGACGGCATGGGCCCCGGCATCCTTGGGGTTGAGCTCGGTGATCCGCTTCGTCAGGGGCAGGGCCCGGGTGTAGTCCTTCTTCTCGACGTAGCACCGTGACAGCCCCGACAGGGCCGTCATGTCGTCGGGCTTCCGGGCCAGCACCGCGCGGTACTGGGCCATGGCCGGGTCGATCTTCCCGGACTCGAGGTACTGCTCGGCGAGAGTCTTCCGGAGGGCCGTGTCGTCCGGGTTCATGCTGAGGGCCTTCTCGAGGGCCTGTGCCTGCCACTTCGCGTTCGCGGGGTTCTTGGCGAAGCGCAGCCAGTCCTGCGGCGTCAGATCGATGCGGACCGGCACGGCGCCGATCTCCCGTTCGCCGTAGCGGATCCGGATGGCGGAGGGCGGCAGGGGCTTCCCGCGGAGGGAATCCCGCACGGCTGCGCTCATGGCCGCATCGACCAGTTCGACGGCCTTGAGCAGGACCTTGAGGTCGTTTGCCCCGCCCAGGCCCTCCACGTCGACGGTGATGTTCTTTTCGAAGAGGGAATCGGTGGAGACCTTCTTGACGATGAATTCGTCCCGGTAGGTGATGGTGAACGTATCTGCCGCCGTGACGCGTTCCTCCTTGCCGTTTCGTTCGATGTCCACGTAATGAAACGCGGGCGTCTTTCCGAGCAGGTTGACGCGCACGAAACCCTTGATCCCCTTGACGGTGAAGATCTCGCCGTAGAAGGCGATCAGGAGAACCACCCCGACGAGGACCAGGACGCCTGCCAGCGCGGCCCCGACGAGGATCATCGGGCGACCCGTCTTCTCTCTGCGCTGCCTGCGTTCCCTCCGTTCGTCCTTCTTGTAGTAGTCCATGGATGCCTGTTTACCGTCTCACCGTTTCGTTGTCGGTTTCATGAGTTTTGTGTTGTTGGCTAAAGGCATAAGGCTGAGGGCTTATGGCCAAGAGATTTCCAGATCCTTATTGCCTTTCGCC
>CAYSDD010000092.1:0-3908 GCA_964429555.1 uncultured Syntrophaceae bacterium | reverse complement strand
CCGGCCTGCGTCCTGCTGGCCGCGCTGATCACCTTCGGGCTGCTGTCGCGGAATCAAGAGATCGTGGCCATGAAGGCCAACGGGATCAGTCTCTACCGGATCGCGCTGCCCGTGATGGCCTTCGCGATCGTCGCCTGCGCCGTGAATTTCCTGCTCAACGAGTTCGTCACCCCGGCGGCCAACCGTCGGGCCGAATACATCAAGTACGTGGAGGTGCAGAAGAAGAAGGAATGGGGGGCCTTCAAGGAGAACCAGATCTGGTACAAGAGCCATAACGCCATCTACAACTTCAAGCTCGTCTCCCCCACGGAAAACAGCATCCAGGGCGTGACCATCCTCTATCTCGACGCCGGCTTCGGCCTCGTTTCCCGCATCGATGCCCGCGAGGCCCGCTGGACCGGGGAGCGCTGGGAGCTCCGGGATGTCCTGCGCACCACCTTTGCCGGCAGGGACTTCCCGTCCATCGAGCGCCTGCCCGCGCTCCCCGTCGCGATCCCCGAGAAGCCCGAAGACCTTCGGGCCGTTCAGAAAAGCGCCGATCAGATGGGCTTCCGCGAGCTCAGGGACTACATCCGGAAACTCCGCCAGGAAGGCTACGACGCCACCCGCTACGAGACGGACCTCCACGGGAAGATCGCCTTCGTTTTCGTGAGCCTGATCCTGGCCCTCATCGGCGTCGCATTCCCGATGCGCTCCGAGCGGAGCGGGGGGATTGCCCAGGGGATCGGCATCGGCGTCATCATCGGCTTTTCCTACTGGATCGTGTTTGCCTTCTCGCTGTCTTTGGGCCGCTCCGGCACGCTGCCCCCGCTTGCCGCCGCCTGGGCGGCCAACGTCATCCTCGGCATCGTGGCCGTCGTGATGTTCCGCAGGGTCAACACCTAGTGCCCCGGGACCGGGGCACAGGCACAAAAAAGGACCAGGGCTCTCCCTGATCCTTTGATGTTCTCCGGTCCTCTGGTCTGCACCCGGGCCCCTGAACCCGGTTACGTGCCCATCTCCCAGGAGCTCAGGTACGCTTTCTGTTCCGCCGTCAGCGTGTCGATCCGGACGCCCATCGCCGCCAGCTTGAGCCGGGCGATCTCCCGGTCGATGTCCTGGGGAACCGCGTAGACCTGTTTCTTCAGGGACTTGACGTTCTTCGCCATGTATTCCGCCGAAAGGGCCTGGTTTGCGAAGCTCATGTCCATCACGCTCGAGGGATGCCCCTCGGCCGCCGCCAGGTTGATGAGCCGCCCTTCGCCCAGGACGTAGACCCTGCGGCCGTTTGTCAGGGTGTGCTCCTCGACGAATTCCCGGATCTTCCGGGTCTTCCTCGTGATCTTCGCGAGGCCCTCGAGGTCGAGCTCCACGTTGAAGTGGCCGGAATTCGAGACGATGGCGCCGTCCTTCATCCGGAGAAAATGCTCCCGGCGGATCACGTTGATGTCGCCGGTGAGGGTGCAGAAGAAGTCCCCGATCGCGGCCGCCTCGCCGATGGGCATGACGCGGTAGCCGTCCATGACGGCTTCCAGGGCTTTCAGGGGGTCCACTTCCGTCACCACGACGCTTGCCCCGAGCCCGTGGGCCCGCATCGCCAGCCCGCGGGAACACCAGCCGTAGCCGCAGATGACGAACACCGAACCCGCCACGAGGCGGTTCGTCGCCCGGATGATCCCGTCGATGGTGCTCTGGCCCGTGCCGTAGCGGTTGTCGAACATGTACTTCGTCCGGGCGTCGTTGACGGCGATGATGGGGAACCGCAGCACCCCCCTCTGGGCCATGGCCCTGAGCCGGATGACCCCCGTCGTCGTCTCCTCGGTGCCCCCGATGATGCCCCGGATGAGATCCTTGCGCTTCGAGTGGATCATCGAGACGAGGTCGGCGCCGTCGTCCATGGTCAGGTGGGGCTTCATGTCCAGCACGGCGTGGATGTGCCGGTAATAGGTCTCGGTGTCCTCCCCCTTGACGGCGTAGACCGGGATCGCGTGGGCCTTCACCAGGTAGGCCGACACGTAGTCCTGCGTGCTCAGGGGGTTGGACGCGCAGAGGCGCACCTCGGCCCCCCCGGCCTTGAGGGTTTCCATGAGGCTGGCCGTCTCCGTCGTGACGTGGAGGCAGGCCGCCAGGCGCAGCCCCTTCAGGGGCTTCTCCTTCGCGAAGCGCTTCCGGATCAGGGCGAGCACGGGCATGCTCCGGTAGGCCCACTCCACGGCCAGCCTGCCCTGCTCGGCCAGCCTGATGTCCTTGACGTCGTAATCCATGCGTTCCCTCTCTGTCTGCACGGCGCCGGCTGCGGCGCCCGGCTTCGTTACCCCCCCGCGGGGGGAATGCGGTCAGATCTTGGCCAGCTGCCGGAGCTCCTTCACCTTGTCCGTCTTCTCCCAGGCGTATTTGTCCATGAAAAAGGTCTTCGGCAGCTTCCGGTAGACGCTGCCGTCGAGCAGGTTGAACTGCATGATCATGCCGGCCGGCGTGAAGTCGAAGACCTTCGTGACGATCTGCTCGAGCTTGCGGTCCGACAGTTTGCCCGTGCCGAAGGTGTTCACGTAGATGGAGAAGGGCCGCGCCACGCCGATGGCGTAGGAGAGCTGGATGGAGCATTTCTCGGCAAGCCCCGCGGCGACGATGTTCTTGGCCGCGTAGCGCGCGCCGAAGGCCGCGGAACAGTCCACCTTCTCGGGGGACTTGTTCATGACCGACCCCCCGCCCAGCTGGGCGCCGGGGAACCCGCCGTAGAACTGCACGACGAGCTTCCGGCCCGTCACGCCCGAATCGGCGGCGCTGCAGGAGTGGATGGCCTGCCACTCGCCCGTGGGGTTGAAGAGAAACTCCGTCTTGCGGTCGATCCAGTCGCCCAGGACGTCGAAGCACATCTTCTTCGCGACGGCCTCGACTTCCTTCTTCTTTCCCTTGCCCACATGGCGGTAGTCGATGGCGTTGGACATGAGCACCTTGACCACGCGCAGGGGCTTCCCCGTCTTGTCGTCGTATTCCACGCTGACCTGGCCCTTGCCGTCCGGCGCGAAGTAGGGGTGTTTCGTGTCCTCGAAGGCCCGCATCATCCGGTGCGAGAGCACGTAGGGAAGCGGCAGCAGCTCGGGGGTGTCCGAACAGGCATACCCGTACATGATCCCCTGGTCCCCCGCGCCGATCTCCTTGTGCTTCCCGAGGTGGGCCCGCGTGCCGATGTTGATGTCCGGCGACTGGGGGATGATGGCGTTCAGCACGCCCATGGACCCCCCGTCGAGTCCGAGGCAGAACTCGTTGTACCCGATGCCCAGAACGGTCTGCCGGACGATCTTCTCCACGTCCACGTAGCAGCGGGTCGAGACCTCGCCGCCGACGATGCAGAACCCCTTTCCGAGAAAGACCTCGAGGCCGCAGTGCGGCATGTTGTAGACGGTCAGGCCGAGCTTCTTCTCCGCATCGAGGATCTCGGCGATGATGTTGGCGGCGATGGCGTCGGCCACGATGTCCGGGTGTCCGATCTTGATGTTCTCCGATGTGATCTGCATAGGCCCTCCATGGCTTGGGATACCATCCGGCATCGATGCCGTCTTGGGGTTGGGTAGGAATCAAGCGGCGTTCTTTGTAACAGAAATTCATCCGTTTCTCAACTGCTTATTGCTCTCGGCCGGCGGGAGCATGCCCCCCGAGATGATGAGCTTGAAGGCCTCCTCGACGGTCATCTCGAGGTCTGTGACGCGGTCCTCCGGGACGATCACGTAGAACCCCGACGTGGGGTTCGGGGTCGTGGGGACGAAGATGCTGATGGAGCGCTCGCCCGTCTTGCGCGCGAGTTCACCCGTCACGGCCCCGGTCACGAAGGCCACCGTCCGGAGCCCCTGCCGCGGGAACTCGACGAGGACCACCCGCTTGAAGCTCTGCCCCTCCTTGCTCACCATGGTCTGCACGATCTGCTTGAT
>CAYSDD010000091.1:0-3917 GCA_964429555.1 uncultured Syntrophaceae bacterium | reverse complement strand
GCGATCGCTGGGAGTTCACGCTCAAGGCCGACCGGTTCCAGTTCCAGTCCATGAAGCTCCCGCAGGCGGGCGGCTTCGACGAGGAGGGCGAGGAAAAGGAAGGCGGGATCCTCGAGCGGATAACCCTCGTGGAGACGGCCCTGAAGACCATGGACGAGCTGTTCGCCTTCTTCCTGGGCCGGCGCCTCTCGGCCCAGTGGGCCTCCGAGGAGATCCCGCGCGTCCGGACGTGGCTCAAGGCCTGAGGGGCCCGCCCCGGAGGGCGGCGGCCGTGTTCGACGCGGCCCGTTCAGCGAAGGTCGCGAACCGCCCTGCCCGCCCTCGCCGCCTCAGCCCGCGCGGCGAAAATCGTAGGCCCCCACGCCCTGGATCAGCAGGTACTCCGAGCCGCCGTCATCGGCATTGAGGCAACGGTGAACCGTCCCGGGAGGGACCTCGGCGTGGCCGCCCGGGGCCAGCAGGGTCGTGACGTCGGGGTTTCGGGTCTCCACCCGGATGGAACCCCGAAGGCAGACGAAAAAATCGGACACGGCCGTGTGGGTGTGCCAGTCCGTGCAACCGCCCGGCGGCAACTCCATGATCCGGACCAGGACGTCTTCGGTCTTGAGGATTTCGCGGTTCGCCATCTGCAACAGCCTCCGCCTCTCGGGATTGTCCGGGCCTTGCGGACGCTCGATGGGGGGCCGGGGCGCTCAGGCCCCCGCCGTCAACCCGTGCTTCGCAGCGCCTCCTTCAGGGCTGCGAGCAGCGCCCCGTTCTCCTCCTCCGTGCCGACGGTGATGCGGATCTTGTCGTCGACCCCTGGGGAGTCCCAGTAGCGGACGAGCACGCCGCGATCCCGCAACTCGTAATACAGATACCGGGCATCACCCCTCGGCGGTCGGGCCAGGATGAAATTGGCCTGCGAGGGCCAGAGCGCAAACCCCATCTTCTGAAGCGCCGCCGCGAGCCTCGCCCGGGAGGCCTTGATCCTCTCGGCATTGGCCCTCATCCACGCCTGGTCCCTCAGGGCGGCCGTCGCCAGCCTGAGCGCAACGGCATCGACGTTGTAGCTGTCCTTGATCTTGATGAGCCCCTCGAGCAGCCCGGGCTGCGCCACGCCGAAGCCCACCCGCAGACCCGCCAGGGAGTAGCCTTTCGACAGCGTCCGCAGCACGATGACGTTCGGATACCGCGACACCAGGCCGAGCGCGTTCTCGTCGGCGAAATCCGTGTAGGCCTCGTCGATCGCCAGCACCCCGTCGAGGCCCGCGGCCAGCCGCTCGAGGTCCCGCGCCGGGGCGACCGTCGCCGAGGGGTTGTTGGGCGTGCAGACGAAGGTGAGGTCCGCCCGGGCCGCGAGCAGGCCCTCCACGGGCAGGTTGTAGTGCTCGTCGTAGGGCACCTCCACCGTCGCGGCGTCCTGCATCTCCGCCAGGGAGATGTAGAGCGAATAGGTCGGCATGGGATAGGCGATCTTCCTGCCCCTTTCCAGGAACGCCCGGGCCAGCAGGGCCAGCATCTCGTCGCTCCCGTTGGCCGCCATGACCCAGTCCACGGGAACGCCGTAGACCTCGGCCGCCGCCTCGCGGGCCATCCCGGCCATCGGGTCGGGGTAGCGCCTGAGCCACTCCCCCTCGAATGCATGCAGAACCTCCATGACCCGGGGCGACGGCAGGTAGGGGTTTTCGTTGGTGTTGAGCTTGACGACCTTCGAGCCCGGCGGGGGCTGCTCCCCCGGCACGTAGCCCGCCATCTTCCTCACGTTGTCCCGAAAGTTGATCATCGTAATCCCGAATGCGAGTTGAGTGTCATGTGTCGTGTGTTATGTGGCGATAGTCAGAGCACGGGAAAGCAGGGATTCTGCCTTTAGCCTGTTACCTGCCACCTGGTACCTGTCACCTGGTACCTCGAACCTTGGTATGTGTCTCTCTTTTCCAGCTCCCTGTCAATGGCATTGAGCACCTTGAGCTTGTTCTGCGCCCAGTCCGGGCCGAGACAGATGTCCCGGTAGCCCTCCGCCGTGAGGCGCTGCACGACCATGGAGGGGGGCAGGACCTCCAGCACGTCGCAGACCGCCCCGACGTAATCCTCCTGCGACATCAGCGCGAGCGCTCCCTCCTCGTGCAGCCGTCCGACCTCCGTGCCCCGGAGGGCCAGCAGGGAATGGACCTTGATGCCGTCTATGGGCAGGGCCGCCACGGCCCTCGCCGTCTCCACCATGTCGGCGCGCGTCTCGCCGGGCAGCCCGAGGATGACGTGCGCGCAGATGAAAAGCCCCCGGCCCGCCGTTTGCCGCACCGCCTCGACGAAGGCCGCCGCGTCGTGGCCGCGGTTGATGCGCTTCAGCGTCCGGTCGTGGATGGACTGCAGGCCGTACTCGACCCAGACGTGCGACTGCCCGGCATAGCCCTCGAGCAATCGAAGAATGTCATCGTCCACGCAGTCCGGCCTCGTGCCGATGGAGAGACCGACGATGTCGGGCTGCGCCAGGGCCTCGTCGTAGAGCGCCCGGAGCCTCTCGACGGGCGCGTAGGTGTTCGTGAAGGTCTGGAAATAGGCGATGAACTTCGCCGCACCCCGGAGATGCCGGTAGAGGGCCTTTCCTGCAGCGATCTGTTCCGCCACGGGGGGAAGCGGCCCCCTCTGCCGCAGTCCCGACCCCCGCCCGTCGCAGTACGCGCAGCCGCCCGCGGCGACCTTTCCGTCGCGGTTGGGACAGGTAAACCCCGCGTCGATCTGCAGCTTGTAGACCCTGCAGCCGAAGCGTTCGGCGAGGAAGCTCTTGAAATCGCGGTATCGCTTCCTGTTCTTCCAGAGGCCAGGCTTGGGCATAAAGGGAATTCTGTTGTTTTTTTGAGGGGATGTTATTAAATAGTCTCTGCAAAGGCAAGGGCGAGTTTTTGCGTCTGCAGTGGAGCAAGCGGTAGAGCGGCCTGAAACCGTCAATTCGCGGGAAGAATCCTGCTCGCGTGGTCAAGAAGTCACGCGGATATGGCAAAGCACTACGACATCATCGTTGTCGGCGGCGGGCACGCGGGGTGCGAGGCGGCCCTCGCGGCCGCGCGCATGGGCTGCGAGACCCTGCTGTTCAACATCAATCTCGACTCCGTCGCGCTGATGTCCTGCAACCCCGCCATCGGGGGACTCGCCAAGGGCCAGCTCGTCAAGGAGATCGACGCCCTCGGGGGCGAGATGGGCAAGGTCGCCGACCGGACGGCCGTCCACTTCCGCCTGCTGAACGCCTCGAAGGGACCCGCCGTGCAGTCCTCCCGGGTCCAGTGCGACAAGCAGCTCTACCGCCTCGCGATGAAGGCCTCCGTGGAGAGGCAGAAGGGGCTCCACCTGCGCCAGGCCCTCGTCGACCGCATCGTCGTCGAGGGAGGAAGGGTCACGGGCGTCATCGACAGCACGGGGTTCTTCTATGCGGCCGGCAGCGTCGTCATCACCACGGGCACCTTTCTCAACGGGCTCATTCACATCGGGACCTTCCGCACCCCGGCGGGCCGCGCCGGCGAGATCGCCTCCATCGGCCTGGCCGAATCCCTGCGCGGTCTCGGTTTCGCCATGGGGCGGATGAAGACGGGAACGCCGCCCCGCCTGAAGGCCTCGACGATCGACTTCGACCGGCTCGAGCGGCAGGACAGCGACCCCGGCCCGCAGCCCTTCTCCTACACGACGGAGAAACTCCGGGAAGAGCGCCTGCCTTCCTACTTCTCCCACACGACGGAGCAGACGCACCGGCTTCTGCGGGAGAACATCGCCCTGTCCCCCCTCTACTCGGGCGTCATCACGGGGGTGAGCGCCCGATACTGCCCGTCACTCGAGGACAAGGTGATGCGCTTTGCCGACCGGGGCCGCCACCCCGTCACGCTGGAGTTCGAGGGGCTCGACACGGAGGAGATCTACGCCAAGGGCCTCGGCAACTGCCTGCCCCT
>CAYSDD010000090.1:0-3947 GCA_964429555.1 uncultured Syntrophaceae bacterium | reverse complement strand
CCCACCAGCCCAACGAGTACTGCCTGATCGAGAACATGGTGGGCAACGCGAAGGTCTACGCGCACCTGTTCCTGCAGAAGTGACGACGGCAAGACGGCAAGAAGGCAAGAAGGTTGAATGGAACCGGAGCGATGCCCCCGCATTCCGCTTCTTCACCCTTCTCACCCCCGTGCCTTCCCAACCTCCGACACGGGATCGGGAGGCACGACCGGCACGAAACAGGCAAAGCCATCACGAGGCAGCACCCTGAGGAACGAAACCACCAAGCATCTCAGCTTTCCCGACGCCAACGCCTTCAAGACCCTGCTCGGGGGCGAGGACCGGAACCTGCGGCTCGTCGAGAAGCTGGAGCCGGTACGCATCTCGGCCCGGGGGGACAAGATCACCCTCGTCGGCGATGCGCAAGCCGTCCAACTCGTGGAGAACCTCCTCGGCCAGCTCTATCGGCTGATCCAGAAGGGGTTTCCCGTCTACTCCACCGACGTGGGGTTCGCACACCGGATCCTCTCCGAGAACCGCGCCGTGCGCCTCGAGGAGATCTTCCTCGACAAGGTCTACATCTCCTCGAAGAAAAGGGTCATCACACCCAAGAGCATCGCCCAGAAGCAGTACATCGACGCCATCCGCAGTCACGACCTGGTCTTCGGCATCGGTCCGGCGGGAACGGGGAAAACCTACCTGGCCATGGCCATGGCCGTTGCGTACCTCATGGACCGCCGCGTCAACCGGATCGTCCTCACCCGTCCCGCCGTGGAGGCCGGGGAGAAGCTGGGGTTCCTTCCCGGGGACCTGGTGGAGAAGGTGAACCCCTACCTGCGGCCCGTCTACGATGCCCTGTACGACATGATGGAATTCGACAAGGCGCAGGCCCTGATCGAAAAGGGCATCATCGAGGTGGCGCCGCTGGCCTTCATGCGCGGCCGGACGCTCAACGATTCCTTCATCATTCTCGACGAGGCGCAAAACACGACGTCGGAGCAGATGAAGATGTTCGTCACCCGGCTCGGCTGGGGATCCCGCGCCGTCGTCACCGGTGACGTGACGCAGATCGACCTCCCCGCCGGCAAGACCTCGGGTCTCGTGGAGGTGGAGCAGATCCTGAGCGGCACCGAGGGGATCCGATTCGTCTACTTTTCGGAGATCGACGTCGTGCGTCATCCCCTGGTCTCGGAGATCATCAAGGCCTACAACCACCTCACGCGGAGCCGAAGCGAGGGCAGGCAAGAATGAGCCGGGGGAAGAGCCCGGGTGCGGGGACAGAAAAATCCATGCAAGGACGAGCGAAATCGAAGGCGGGGACGGTCCGGATCGCGAGCCGGCAGAAGCTGGCGAAGATCGACCGCGCCGGCCTGCGCCGGGACTGCCGGAAGATTCTGGCGCTGCTGGGGCTTGGAGAACGGGAGCTGAGCCTCCTGCTCCTCGACGACGAGGGAATCCGGGCGCTCAACCGGGACTGGCTGCAGCGGGACCGGCCGACCAACGTTATCGCCTTTTCCCTGATCGAGGGCGCGTTCGGCGGTCTGAACCCGGGGGTGCTGGGCGACGTGGCGGTTTCGGTGGAGGCCGCCCGGCGCGAGGCGCAGGCTGCGGGGATTCCGTTCGAGGACGCCCTGCTCCATCTCGTGCTGCACGGGGTGCTGCACCTGGCCGGCTATGCACACGAAGGGCCCGGGAACAGGGCCCGGGCCCGTGTCATGGGCGCCGTGCAGGAGACGGTGTTTTTCGAAATCCGCGGCTACCGGCTGTCGTGCAGTCTCTAGAGGAGGCGCTCAGCCCCCGGCCCCGGCATTCGGGTTGCGGACCTTGATCACCTGCCCGCTTTTGAGCTGCGTGGTCTGCAGCTGGTTCATCTTCCGGATCTCGGCCGGCGTCGTGCCGTAGCGCTTCGCGATCTGGGTCAGCGTCTCCCCCTTCTTGACGGTGTGCCTGACCAGGGCTGGCTCGGCGGCAGGCTTCCTGGACTTGCCCTTCTTTGCCGATGCGACCGCCGTTGCCTTCTCCTTCGTCCTGACCGGGACCTTCAGAACCTTCCCCGCCGTCACCTGGCTCTCGCTCTTGATCCCGTTGGCGGCCAGCAGCGACTTGGTGGAGACGCCGAACTTCTTCGAGATGGAGGCCGCCGTGTCGCCCGGCTTCACCTTGTACTTGACGATCTTCGTTTTGCGCTCCCGCGCCGGCGGTTCGGGCGGCTTCGATTCACGGATCTGGTCCGCCACGAGGGCGTACTGCTGTCCCATGCCCCGGGGGATTTTCAGGTCGTAGGGGCGGTCCGGGGTGATCTGGTGACGGAGCTCGGGGTTGAGAAGGACGAGCGTGTCTGCCGGGACGCCCATCTGGGAGGCGATGTCGGAGAGCTTCATCGTCCGGTTCGTCTTCACCGTTTCGTACGGGATGGGCTTGGCGTAGGGCTCGGGGAGCTCCATGCCGAATTTTCTCGGGTTCTTGACGATGTGCAGCGTCGCGAGGAATCTCGGCACGTACCTCGCCGTCTCGTTGGGCAGCTGCCGGTAGAGGTCCCAGAAGTGATCCAGGTAGTCGATCTGCTGCTGCGAGATGACCTTGAGAACGCGGCCCTCCCCGCAGTTGTAGGCCGCCAGGGCCGTGAGCCAGTCGCCGAAGAGCCCGTGGAGGTCCGTGAGGTACGCGATGGCGGCCTGGGTCGATTTCTCGACGTTCATGCGCTCGTCGATGTAGAGGTCGCGGTTGAGCCCGTATTTGTAGCCCGTCGACGAGATGAACTGCCAGGGCCCCAGCGCCCGGGCCCTGGAGAGCGCGTGGACCTGGAAGCCGCTCTCCACGAGGGGGAGCCAGGCCAGTTCCTCCGGGATCCCCGCCTGCCTGAACTGCTTGATCATCTGGGGCAGGTAGTAGCCCGCCCTCTCGTAGGAGCGCTCGAAGAAATTCCGCTCGACCGTCTGGAAGCTCCGGATCTCCCGCTCCACGTCGGCGTTCATGATGAGGGGGATCGCGCTCTGCCTGCCGACCGCGGAGATTCGCTTGCCGGTGTAGATGTCGAGGATCCTGCGTGCGATCAGGAGCCTCATGTCGTCTTTCTGACGGTTGGCCGTGGTGCTGTCCTCTTCGTCGGACAGCAGGATCCCGTAGGCCTTATCGAGGGCCTTGAGGGCGTTGTCGACATCGCCCTTGTCCCGGTAGGCCTGCGCAAGCCGCAGGAGGTCGACGATCTCATCGAACTCTTCGTCGATCTCGGAGTTCCCGTTGTCGTGCCCGTTTTGGCCGTTGGGCCGGGCGGCCTGCCCGTTCGAGAACGTCCCGGGGCGTGCCCCGGGCTCAAGAGCCCCGGCGGGCTTGCTTGCGGGATCTACGCCGGAAAACCCCGGGCCGAGGCCCTGGGGCTTCGACTCGGTGCCGCGCATGGCCGGCGGTGAGGAACCGTTGTCCCCGACGTTTTTCGAGATTTTTCTTGGAGGGGATTTGTCCGGCCTCTCCGCGGGGGCGATCGTACCCTGGGGATCGGTCTGAATCTGCGCCGTCGTTGAGCAGGCACACAGCAACAGGAACATGAGGAGGCCGCAGCCCCACTTCAAAACCGGCATATGCTTGATCCTTTCACGGATGTTGAAGCCAAGTCGTAGCCCTCCCGGCTTCTAACAGACACGGCTTCCCGCTGTCAACGGGGAATTCCCCCGCGGACCCGGCAGGGGAGTTCCCATGCAATTTCCGGGTCATCTGTCGGGGGTCCGGCTCTGCTCGGCACCGAGCAGGTAGGCCTCGATGAACTCGTCGAGATCCCCGTCGAGCACCCTCTGGACGTTGCCGACCTCGAGATTCGTCCGGTGGTCCTTGATCAGCTTGTAGGGGTGGAGCACATAGGAGCGGATCTGGCTGCCCCAGGCGATGTCCTTTTTCGTCTTGTGCAGCTCGTCCAGCTTGGCGCTCTGTTCCTGGAGCTTGATCTCGTAGAGGCGGGAACGGAGCACCTTCAT
>CAYSDD010000089.1:2633-3987 GCA_964429555.1 uncultured Syntrophaceae bacterium | reverse complement strand
CCCACGAAGGCCAGCTCCGCCAGGGCCCGCTCGAGCGCCGCCTTCTCCTCCCTTCGCTCGCCCGGCAGCCGCAGCATGGCCGCGGCGGGGCCCGAGCGCATCCGGCAGTGGCAGCCGGCCAGCACGTTCTCGAGCACGGAGAGGTTCTGGAAGAGGCGGATCGTCTGGAAGGTCCTCGCGATGCCGAGCCTGACGATGCGGTGGGTTTTCCAGTTCGTGATGTCCTTTCCCTCGAAAAGGATCGTCCCCCGGTCGGCGCGGTGGTTGCCGGTGATGAGGTTGAAGACGGTCGTCTTTCCCGCGCCGTTGGGGCCGATGAGGCCCACGACGGCCCCCTCGGCCACGTCGAAGGAGACCTCGTTGACGGCCATGAGGCCGCCGAAGGATTTGGTCAGGCCCGTCAGGCTCAAAAGCGGCGTCATGGCTGCCCTCCCGCGCCGTCCGCACCCGGCAGCGGGTACGAGCGAGGCCTCTGCGGCAGGATGCCCTCGGTGCGGACGATCATCATGACGACCATGGCGGCCCCGAAGATGAGCATGCGCGCATCGGCGAAGTCCCGGAACGCCTCGGGCAGTCCCACGAAGAGCACCGCCCCGAGCAGTACGCCGGGAATACTTCCCGAGCCGCCCAGGATGACGATGGCGAACATGACGACGGACTCCCAGAAGCTGAAGGACTCGGGGGCGATGATGGTCATCTTGGCGGCGAAGATGTCGCCCGCCATGCCCGCCCAGGCCGCGCCCAGGACGAAGACGGCGAGCTTGTAGTGCGCCGTGTCGATGCCGCTTCCCTCGGCGGCGGTCTCGTCTTCGCGCAGGTAGTTGACGGCCCGGCCGAAGCGGGAGTTCTCCAGGCGGTGGAAGAGGAAGATCGTGACCGCGAGGAAGGCCCCGATGAGGTAGTAGAACTCGTGGGGCTTGCGGATCACGTGGCCGAAGACGATGGGGCGCGAGATGCCGAAGATGCCGTTGGGCCCGCCCGTGATGCCGAAGATGTCGTTGGTCAGGGCGATGCGAAGGATCTCGCCCACGCCGATCGTGACGATGCACAGGTAGTCGCCGCGCAGGTGGATGATGGGCCGGGCGATGGCGGCGGCAAAGAGGCCCGCCGTGAGCGCGCAGGCGGGCAGGAGCCACAGCACGGGGATGGCGAACTGCGTGTTCAGGATGGCCGCCGTGTAGGCCCCCACGGCGAAGAAGGCCGCATGCCCGAGGTTGAAGAGCCCCGCGTGGCCGACGATGAGATTGAGCGAGAGCCCGAGGATGGCGTAGAGGCCCACGTTGTTGAGCACGTCCACCCAGTAGGGGTTGAGGAACAGGGGCGCGACCGCCAGCACGGCGAAGATGCCCCCGTA
>CAYSDD010000089.1:0-2533 GCA_964429555.1 uncultured Syntrophaceae bacterium | reverse complement strand
CTCTCGCCCAGAAGCCCCGTGGGCCGCACGATGAGGATCACGATGAGGACGAGGAAGGCGATGGCGTCCTTCCAGGCAATCGAGATGTAGGCCGACCCCAGGGCCTCGATGACCCCGAGGATCAGGCCCCCCAGCATGGCGCCGGGGATATTGCCGATCCCGCCGAGGATGGCCGCCGTGAAGGCCTTCATGCCGTAGGTCCACCCCATGGTGAAGTTGATCTGCCCGTACTGAAGGCCCACCATGAGGCCCGCGACGCCGCCCAGGGCCGGTCCGATGAGGAAGACGAGCAGGATCACCCGGTCGACGTCGATCCCCATGAGCCTTGCTGCGTCCTGGTCGATGGCCGCGGCCCGGATGGCCGTTCCGATCCGCGTTTTCTGAATGAAGGCGTAAAGCGCCGCCATGAGAGCCAGCGACACGCAAAGGACCAGAATCCGCACGGCGGGGATGTACAGCCCGAAGAGATCGAAGGAAGCCTCAGGGATGAGGTCCTCGGGGTAGACCTGGAAGCGGGCGCCGTAGATCAGCATGACGGCGTTCTGCAGGAAGATGGAGGCCCCGAGGGCCGAGACCACGGCGGAGAGGCGGGGCGACTCGCGAAGCGGCCGGTAGGCCGTCCGTTCCAGGATGGCCCCCAGGATCGCCACGAGCCCCATGACCATGAGGGCAAGCACGACGATCCCGAGGAAGGGGCCGATCGTCTCGTGCAGGGCGAAGGAGGCCAGCAGCGTCATCCCCAGGTAGGCGCCGATGGTGAAGAGGTCCCCGTGGGCGAAGTTGATGAGCTTCAGAACCCCGTAGACCATGGTGTAGCCCAGCGCGATGAGGGCGTAGATGCTCCCCACGGCGAGGCCGTTGGTCAGCTGCTGAAAGAATTCTTCCATAAAAAATGGCTTAGGGCGAAGGGCTTACGGCAAAAGGAAAGAAAAGGAGAATCCCGCTTCCGATCGCCTTACGCCTTCAGCCCTAAGCCGCAAGCCTTCTATCATCTACTTCTGCAGGGCGATGTTGCCCTTGTTGTCGAACTTGAAGTACCGGTAGACATCGCCCACCCGGTCGCCCTTGGCGTTGAAGGAGATGGTGCCCGTCAGGGCGTCCTTGTCCTTGAACTGGGTCTTCAGGTAGGCCGCGAGCTTGTCGGCGTCGGTCGTCCTGGCCTGGGCGATCGCCGCCGTGATCACACGGAACCCGTCGCCGGCCAGCACGGAATAGGGTGAGGTGGGCTCGCTGCCGTACTTCTTCTTGAAGGCGGCCAGGAAGTCTTTCGCAGACTTCGAGGGCAGGTACTTGGGCAGGGGGGGCATCACGAAGGAGAAGCCCGTGACGGCTTCCTTGCCGGCCAGCTTCACCAGGTCGGTGTTGTAGGTCGCATCGCCGCCCATGAAGGGAACCTTCCAGTTCATCTGCTTGGCCTGCTTGAGCAGAAGCCCCGCCTCGCTGTAATAGCCCGTGAAGAAAACGAGATCCGGGCCCGCGCCCTTCATCTTCGTGAGCACCGCCGTGTAGTCGCTCTGCTTCGGGGTGAGGGCGTCGAAGAAGACGATCTTGATGCCCTTTTTCTCCAGGGGCGCCTTCACCTCGTCGGCAAGCCCCTTGGCGTAGGTGCTGTTGTCGTGCAGGATCGCCACCTTCTTGGCCTTGGTCTTCACGATGGCGTCCACGGCCACTTTGCCCTGCTCGTCGTCGCGGGGGCAGGTCCGGAAGAAGTACTTGAGGCCCTTCTCGGAGAGACGGATGGCCGTCGAGCCGTTGGCGACCTGGATGATCTTGGCCTCGTTGAAGATGTTCTGGCTCGCCTCGGTCACGGAGGAGCCGTAGGTGCCGATCACGGCCACGACGCCCTTCGTCGTGAGCCGCTGGGCCGCCAGGGCCGCCGTGCGGGCGTCACTGCCGTCGTCGTCGACGATCAGCTCGACCTTCTTGCCGAGAAGGCCTCCCTTGGCGTTGAGGTCGGCTGCGAGCAGCTCGAGGACCTGCTTCATCTCGGCGCCCTCGCTGGCGAAAGAGCCGGTCAGCGGCGCCATCAGGCCGATCTTGACCGTCTCCTGGGCATGGGCCATGGACGCGAGGAAACAGAACGCCAGCAGGAAAAACAGAATCTTTTTCATGAATCCCCTCCTTTGGGGTCGATGAACGTTGACGGGCGCTGCATGCGGCGCGAACGGCCGCGTTGCCGAAACGGCGCGTTGCAACGGGGCTGTAAGACTCGCGGAAAATATCAGAGAATCAGGCACCTGTCAACGGCCGCGCTTTCGGGAGTGCCGGGGGCAGATGGCCGACGAGCCGGGCTCGAAGTCGCGGCAGACCCGGGGGCGGGTTTCGTAGATCGTGCAGAAAAAGCACCCCTCCCGGAAGTCCAGGAAGGGGCAATCGTGGATGGTCATGCCCGTGGTGCGTGACAGGAAGTGATCGCCCGCCCAGAGCGCATCGCGGTAGACCCGCAGGATGTCTGCACGGCCCTCTCGTTTCCAGCGTGCGAGGTCCTCGGCGTCGGCATCGGCGATCATGTCGGCCATGCAGCAGGTCCCGC
>CAYSDD010000088.1:0-4014 GCA_964429555.1 uncultured Syntrophaceae bacterium | reverse complement strand
CCCCGAGATCGCGTCCAGGAAGCACGTGGAGGTCATCGTCCCCGTCGTCCTCGAGTCCCTCGAGAAGGCGGGCGTGACGCTCGAGGCGATCGGGGGGATCGCGGTGACGCGCGGGCCCGGCCTCGTGGGCTCGCTGCTCGTCGGCCTCTCCATGGCCAAGGCGCTGGCCCTGGCCCGGGACATCCCCTTCGTCGGCGTCAACCACCTCGAGGGCCATGTCGCCTCCGCGTTTCTCGGGGAGGAAACGCCCTCGTTTCCCTTCATCGCCCTTGTCGTCTCGGGGGGGCACACGAACCTCTACCTCGTGAGGGACTTCGACCGCCTGCGCCTGATGGGCCAGACGCGCGACGACGCAGCCGGCGAGGCCTTCGACAAGGCGGCGAAGCTTCTCGACATCGGCTATCCCGGGGGCGTCGTCATCGACCGCCTGGCCAAGTCGGGAAACCCGGAGGCCCTGGCCTTCCCGAGATCCATGAAAGACAGCCTGGAGTTCAGCTTCAGCGGGGTCAAGACGGCGCTGCTGACCTACACGAAGAAACGGGAGCGCCCCCCGGCTGCGGAGGAGATCCCCGACATCGTGGCAAGCTACCAGGAAGCCATCGTGGACGTCCTCGTGGAGAAGACGCTCCGGGCCGCCGAGATGCAGTCCATCGGGCAGGTTGCCGTCGTGGGCGGCGTGGCGGCCAACAGCCGTCTCCGAGCCCGTTTCCAGGAGGACGCCCGGGACAGGGGGATCCGGGTGTTCATCCCGCCCCCCGTTTTCTGCACGGACAATGCGGCCATGATCGCCGTCGTCGGCCATCACGCGCTGGCGCGCGGGCGGAGAGACCCCTTCGACCTCAACGCGCTGTCCCGCTGGCCGGTGGACACCCTCTAAGCCATGGAGATCGAGGATCGGATCCGAGGTTTCTACAACCGCTTCCTCAGCCTCAGCGGCGCACCGGAGGAAATCGCCCGTGCGATGGCGCTGGGGGTCTTCATCGGCACGACGCCGACCATCCCGTTCCACACGGCCCTGGTCATGGTCAGCTGCCTCGCGCTCCGGCAGAATATCACGGCGGCCCTCCTGGGGGCGACAATCATTTCCAACCCGTTCACGATCCCCTTTCTCTACCTTGCCCAGTACGAACTGGGCGTCATCGTTCTGGGCATGCCCGCCAACCCCTTCACCGTCGCCGGCTACGACATGCGGTCGATCCTGGAGATCGGGCTGCACATCCTCTACCCGCTGCTCGTGGGGGGGGTGCTGCTCGCCGCCGTGTTTGCGGTGCCGTCCTATTTCCTCGCCCGCCAGGCCGTGGTCAGGTTGAGATCCCGAAATGCAGAGCCCGTTGAGCCTTCTCCGTAAGCACGGCATCCGGCCGCTGAAGCGTCTCGGCCAGAACTTCCTGTGCGATCCCAACATCCTGGAGAAAATCGTCCGGATCGCCGAGGTGCGGGACACGGACACCGTCGTCGAGATCGGCTCCGGCATCGGGTTTCTGACGTCCCTCATCGCACGCCGGGCCCGGCGCGTGATCGCCCTGGAGGTGGACCGGAGGCTCGTCGAGGTCCTGCAGGAGGAACTCGGGGGCATGCCCAACGTCGAGATCGTCCACGGGGATGTCCTCGCGTTCGACTTCGCATCGGCCTGTCCCGATCGCGGGGACGGGAAGGGAAAGATCACGGTCATCGGCAACGTTCCCTACAACCTGTCGAGCCCGATCGTGGTCCGACTTCTTGAATCCCGCGCGTCCATCGACCGGGCCGTCCTGATGCTCCAGCGCGAGGTGGCCGAGAGGCTGGCGGCGCCGCCGGGTACCCGGGACTACGGTCCCCTTTCCGTCACCGTCGCCCTCTACACGCAGGCGCATCTGGAAATGCGGGTGCCGGCCTCCTGCTTCGTCCCGCGGCCCGACGTGGAATCGCGCGTCATCCGCCTGGACATGCGGGCGAGGCCCCTATGCCAGGTAGACGACCCGGCCCTGTTCCGTGACGTCGTTCGGGGCGGCTTCGCCAGGCGGCGCAAGACGCTGCTGAACAGCCTGAAGCATTCGAGCCTGCCCGTCGATGCGGAAAGCATTCCCGCCATCCTCGAAGAGCTCGGGATCGACGGGACAAGGCGTGCCGAGACGCTGACGGTCCGGGAATTCGCCTCTCTGAGCAACCGGATCGCGCGCGGACAAAATCCTTGACAGCCTGCAGGTCTTCTGTTATGAGGGGACCGCACCGCTTGGATCCCCCCCGGGGGACTGGGACGGAGGGTTATCACTCGAGAAGTGCGCTGATGCCAACAGCCTCCCGTCCCGCGCGGGAGGCTTTTTTCGTTCCGGGGGCAGGCCATGATCGTCATCGAGAAAGCCCGGGAGATGCAGCGGCACGCCGACGCCCTGCGGCAGCAGGGAAAGCGGATCGCCTTCGTTCCGACCATGGGGTATCTCCACCGGGGGCACCTGAGCCTCATGGAGGAGGGAAGGAAGCGTGGAGACTGCCTCGTGACGAGCATTTACGTCAATCCCACCCAGTTCGGTCCCAAGGAGGATCTGGCCAAGTACCCCCGGGATTTCGACATGGATTACAAGCTCTGCCGGGGCGTGGGGGTGGATGTGATCTTCTACCCGTCCGACGGGGAGATGTACCCGCCGCAGTATCAGACCTTTGTCGATCTCGAGGGCGTGACGCAGAATCTCTGCGGCCTGTCGAGGCCCGGGCATTTCCGCGGCGTGGCCACCGTCTGCGCCAAGCTCTTCAACCTCGTGAAGCCCCACGTGGCGGTCTTCGGGAAGAAGGATTTTCAACAGCTCGTCGTCATCCGAAGGATGGTGACGGACCTCAACATGGACCTGGAGGTCGTCGGCCTGGACACCGTCCGGGAGGCCGACGGGCTGGCCATGAGCTCCCGGAACACCTATTTGAAGCCCGAGGAGCGCGAATCGGCCCTGAGCCTGAGCAGGGGCCTCAAGATGGCCCAGGCGATGTACGCGGGGGGCCAGCGGGATGCGGCCGTCATCATCGACGCCGTCAGCCGCTTCATCGCCGGGCATCCCCACGCGAAGATCGATTACGTCAAGATCTGCGACACGACGACGATGAAAGACGTGTCCCGTCTGGACGGGGAGTGCGTCATGGCGCTGGCCGTGCGCGTGGGGGCGGCGCGCCTGATCGACAACTCCGTCTTCGGGGAGCCCCTGAACGTCTGACGTCACGGTGACGGGAAACACCGGCAGCCGAGAGGGAGAGAGGGAAGCCATGCAGCGCATCGTGCTCAAATCCAAGATCCACCGCGCAACGGTAACGGACGCCAATTTGAACTACGAGGGGAGCATCACGATCGACGAGGGCCTCATGCAGCGGGCCGACCTCGTCCCCTACGAGAAGGTGGCGATCTACAACGTTTCGAACGGCGAGCGCTTCTCGACGTATGTGATCAAGGGCAAGAAGGGCTCGGGCGTGATCTGCCTCAACGGGGCCGCGGCGCGGAAGGTGTCGAAGGGCGACCTCGTCATCATCGCGAGTTACGTCATGGTCGAGGACGCCGCGGCGAAGCGGTGGAGTCCCAAGTGCGTCCACGTGGACGCGAAGAACCGGGTGAAACAGTAGCGTCGACCGCGATCCGGCAGCGAATCCGGGCAAAGGGTGTCGAACCTTTGCCCTTTTTTTATCGGGAACGCAAACGCATGAAACACCGGATCAAGAACATCTTTCTCGCCGGACTGGCCGTCTCGGTGCCCATCGGGCTCACGATCTACATCCTCTTCTTCCTGATCGACCTGATGGACGGCCTGCTCCGGGTGATCCCCGCGGCCATCCACCCGGAGACCCTGCTGGGGGCCCGCATCCCGGGGCTCGGAGCGATCGCCACCGTCCTGCTGATCTTTCTGGCCGGTCTCGTGACGACCAGCTATGCCGGTGCCCGGGCTTTTCGCATCGCCGAGACCCTCGTCGAGCGGATCCCGCTCGTGCGGGGCATCTACCAGGCGATCAAGCAGATCGTGCAGACCATGGTGAGCAAGGAGGGGCAGAGCTTCAAGCGGG
>CAYSDD010000087.1:0-4030 GCA_964429555.1 uncultured Syntrophaceae bacterium | reverse complement strand
GTCAGGTTCTCCCTTCTTGCCAGCTCCTCGATCAATCCCGACTTGTTCATGGTCCCCCCCTTAAAAAAGCGGAATAAGCCCAAAGGGCTTGTCGATGCAACGTAAAAAGGGATTAATTGCGCGTTTTCATTGGATATTAGTTTCGGTCATCCCGGAATGTCAAGAACATTTTTATCCTTTTTTCGGCCGGGGCCGCAGGAGCCCCTCGACGTCCCTCCTGCGCAGCCGGCGATACTCGCCCGGCTTGAGGCTGCCCAGTTCCAGGTTCCCGATGGAGATGCGGATGAGCCTCGCCACGGGATGGCCCAGGGCCTCCATGGCCCGACGGATGATCCGGTTGCGGCCCTCGGAGATGGTGATGCGAAGCCACTGGCTCTTTTCGTTGAACTTCTCCTCCTGGATCCCGTCGACCGTGAAAGGCCCGTCTTCCAGCTCGATCCCGCCGATGAGCGCCTGGATGTCCTTCCGGGTGACCCGGCCGCGTACCTTGGCCAGGTAGGTGCGCGGGATCGCGTACCGGGGGTGCTGGATGCGCTCGGCGAACGCGCCGTCGTTGGTCAGCAGCAGAAGGCCCTCGGAGTCGTAATCCAGCCTTCCCACGGGGTAGACGCGCTCGGGGACGTCGTGCAGCAGGTCGGTGACGATCGGCCGGCCCTCGGGGTCCTTGAGCGTCGTCACGTACCCGGCGGGCTTGTTGAGCATCAGGTAGACGCGCTCCACCTCGGTCGTGATCAGGCGACCGTCGACACGGATCTCGTCGCGCCCGGGGTCGGCCCTGGTGCCCAGCTGCCGTACGACCCGGTCGTTGACCTGCACCTTCCCCGCGAGGATCAGCTCCTCGGCCGCCCGCCTCGAGCAGACGCCCGCCGCGGCGATGATCTTCTGGAGCCGCTCCTCCATGGGGCTATTCCTCCATCTCCGTGATCTCCCGCAGCGTGGGCAGCTCCGAGAGGTCCTTGAGGTCGAAGACCTCGAGGAAGCGCTTCGTCGTACCGTACATGATGGGTTTGCCGGGGACGTTCTTGCGGCCCACGATCCGGACGAGCTTCTTCTCCAGCAGGCCCTTCAGGGAGCCGCTCACGTCGACCCCGCGGATCTTCTCGATCTCCTGCCGCGTCACGGGCTGCCGGTAGGCGACGACGGAGAGGGTCTCCATGGCCGCGGGCGTCAGGGCCACGGGGCGGATCCCCCTGAGCTTGCGGATCCAGGGCGAGAACTCCGCCTTGGTCCTGAACTGGTATCCCCCGGCGACTTCCATGAGGCACAGCCCGCCGCGGCGCTGCCGGTACTCCAGCTCGATGTCCTGCAGGATCTCCAGGACCGCCTTTCGATCCACCTCCCCCAGCACGTCCTTCAAACGGTCCACCGAGACGGGGGTCTCCGAGGCGAACACCAGCGCCTCGACAACGGAACGCATGTCATCCATCGGTTGACTCCTCCACCGCGGGGAATATTCGGATCGGCCCGAAGGGATCGGATTGAAACGCCCTGACCACGCGCATCTTCATGAGCTCCAGGATGGCCAGCAGCGTGTAGATGATGCTCTTGCGGGTGCGGCTGGCCTTGAGCAGATCGGTAAAGGAGAGGCTCTTCTCCCGCTCGAGGTCCTCCAGGATCTCGTTGATCCGGTCGGACAGCGAGATCCGCTCCGTGTCGATCTCCAGGAGGTCCTCCTTGTCCATCCGCGCGACGACCTGCTTGAAGGCCTCGATGAGCTCGAAGAGGCTCACCTCCATCATCGCCTCTTCCGGCTCGTCGGGGACCTCGTCGACGGGCACGACGCGCTTGAACACGTCCCGGTCCAGCACGCGCCGCTTGTCGAGGCTGAGGGCCGCCTCCTTGAAGGCCTGGTACTCCAGGAGCTGCCGCACCAGCTCCGCCCGCGGGTCCTGCTCCTCTTCCGGGCCGGCCGGGCCCTCCTCGACGGGCAGGAGCATCCTCGACTTGATGTGGATCAGGGTCGCCGCCAGCACCAGGTACTCCCCGGCCAGGTCGAGATTGAGGGCCTTCATCATCTCGAGATGCTCGAGATACTGCTCCGTGATGAGGGCCATGGGGATGTTGTAGATGTCGAGCTCGTTCTTCCGGATCAGGTACAGGAGAAGATCGAGGGGCCCCTCAAAGATGTCGAGTTTGACCTCGTAGCTCATGGCGATCAGATCCGGATGGCCTCTCGGACCTCGGCCATCGTCGCCCGGGCCACCCGCCGGGCCCGCTCGTCCCCGTCGGCGATGATGTCGTGGACGTCCTGCAGGTGCGAGCGGTAGTATTCCTGCCTGTCGTGGATCGGCCCGAGCCCTTCCGCGACGCGCCGGGCCAGCCGCTTCTTGCACTGCACGCAGCCGATGGCCGCCCTGCGGCAGTCCCGGTCGATCTCTGCGATGTCCTCGGCCGACGAGTAGAGATTGTGGAAGGCAAAGACGTTGCAGATCTCCGGACGGCCCGGGTCGCTCTTGCGCTGACGCTGCGGGTCGGTGAACATCGATTCGACCTTCCTGCGCAGCTCCTCCCCGCGGTCGCTCAGGTAGATCGCGTTGTCGTAGGACTTGCTCATCTTGCGGCCGTCGATGCCCAGCAGCTTCGGCACCTCCGTCATGAGCGGCTCGGGGATCGGGAAGATCTCGCGGTACAGGAAATTGAACCGCCGGGCGATCTCGCGGGTCAGCTCGACGTGGGGCAGCTGGTCGACCCCCACCGGCACGCCGTAGGCCTTGTACATGATGATGTCCGCCGCCTGGAGGACCGGGTAGCCCAGGAACCCGAAGGTGGAGAGGTCCCGGTCGGCGAGCTCCTGCTTCATCTCCTTGTAGGTGGGGTTTCGCTCGAGCCAGGGCAGAGGGGTGATCATGCACAGCAGCACGAAGAGCTCGGCGTGCTCCTTGACGGAGGACTGGACGAAGAGGGTGCTCTGCCCCGGGTCGAGCCCGGCGGCAAGCCAGTCGATGACGATGTCGATCCGGTTCTGGCGGATCTCTTCCGTCCGGTTGTAGTCCGATGTCAGCGCGTGCCAGTCGGCGATGAAGTAGAAGCACTCGTAGCCGCCGTCGTTCTGGAGGTCCACCCAGTTCTTCAGGGCGCCGAGGTAGTTGCCGAGGTGCAGCTTGCCCGTCGGCCGGATCCCGCTCAGGATTCTTCGTTTCGTTGCCATGTCCCCTCTTCGACACATCGGAAATCGCCCGGGCATGGACCCGGGCGCCCCGCTCGTATAACAGAAATGCCTGCCCCTGTCAACGGCAAGCAAGGCCAAGTTCAAGAAAAAACACGGGGTTTTTCCTCAGCACCGGGCCGCTTCGAGGATCCGCCGGATCTCCGCCAGCGGCCTGCCGAGGGAGCGGCGTCCCTGCCGCAGCTCCTCGAGGGCATCGAGGACGCCGAGCCGCGCCAGCCTCTGCAGCGGTCCCGCGGGGTCGGGTTCCCGGAGGATCAGCCTCAGCTCGGCGGCGATCCGGTACTCCTCCAGTTTCCCCAGCAGGCCAAGCGACAGGGCCTCGCCGACCCGCGCCTCGTCGGCCGCAACGATCCGGAAGCCCAGCCTCGTCTCGAACCGGACGGCCCGGAAGATCCTCGTCGGGTCGTCGATGAAGCTCCGCCCGTGCAGGACGCGGATGTTCCCCTCCGCGATGTCGCGGACCCCGCCGAACTCGTCGAGCAGGCGGCCGAATTCCGCGGGCGCAAGCGCCACGGCCATCGCGTTGATCGTGAAATCCCGGCGGAAGAGATCGTCCCGGATGGAGCCCGGCGTCACGCGGGGGAGCGCCGCCGGCGCGTCGTAGATCTCCGTGCGGGCCGTGGCGACATCCACCTTGAGGCCCGCGGGGAGCGCGATCGTGGCCGTGCCGAACCGCTCGTAGCCCTTCAGCCGCGCGCGCAGCTTCCCGGCGAGTGCCGCGGCAAACCGGATCCCCTCCCCCTCGACGACGATGTCGAGGTCGAGGGTGCCCCGGCCCAGGAGCAGGTCCCGCACCATGCCCCCCACGGCATAGGCGCCGAACCCCATGGCTTCGGCAAGGATGCCCGCCTCGTGGAGGAT
>CAYSDD010000086.1:0-4036 GCA_964429555.1 uncultured Syntrophaceae bacterium | reverse complement strand
GGGCCATCAGGTTCTTCTCGGACTGCCAGTAGATGGTGATCAGGGTGACCAGCAGGAGCGCGGTCATGACGAGCATCATCAGGATGAGTTTCTTGTTGAGGGAAAGATCGAGGAAAAAGGTCTTGCGCATGCTACCGCGTCCGTCTTCCTGGCGCCGGTTTCGCCGGCCTCGAGGCCGGGTCGGGGGTGCGACGACGGTTTCACCCTTAACATCAAAGCCCTGCGCCTGTCAACGGCGCAGCCGGGGCGACACGGGGCCGTCCGGACGGGCAATCCGCCGTTGATTTTTCGCGGTCGGCCCCCTATAATCAATCCCGTTTCGCGAGACGGTTCCCCGACCGGGAGAGGATGCCGTGGGTTCTCAGTTCACAGGCCGCTTGACGAGGCACCGGGACCGGTGGATCACCCCCGCGGTCGTGCTTCGCTACTCGGTGCTGTCCTTCGTGCGGAACCGCGACATCCACACGGCGGCCACGATGGCCTTCTACGGCGTCTTCGCCCTGATCCCCCTGTGCGTGGCGGTCCTGTTGCTGCTGAGCCAGGTCTTCGTTTCGTCCCGGCAGGTCAGCGCGGCCGTCGAGGCGGTGATCATCCGGATCGTGCCCCAGTACTACGAGGTCATTCTCCGCGAGGTCTTCACCCTTGCGGAACGAAAGGCCCTGGGCCTGATCGGCCTCGTCCCGCTGCTCTGGTCCGTCGTTCCCCTCGTCCGCGCGATCCGTGCCGGGTTCCTCAGCGTCTTCAAGACGGAACGCGCTGCCGGTTTCATCCGGGACCGGCTCGTCGATTTCCTCGCCGTGCTGTCGTTGCTGCTCATGTTCCTGGTCCTCGCCGCCGGGCAGATCTTCTACGCCATGGTCGCGGCAGAGGCCGTCACGCCCCCCGGCGCGCTGCGGGGATTGACGGAAGGGGTGATCCCCCTGCTGACGGGCGCCCTGTTTCTCGCCGTCTTCTTCCTGGTCTTCTCCCCCGTGGCGCTCGAGTGGTGGAATCTGCTCCTGGGCGCCCTGGCCACGGCCGTGCTCTGGTCGATCGTCCGCCCGCTGTTTGCGGCGTTCCTGCAGGTCAACCCCGATTACGGGCTGGCCTTCGGGTCTCTCAAGGCGATCTTCGTCCTGGTCGTCTGGGTCTACTACACCTTCGCCGTGATCCTGTTCGGGACGGAGCTCCTGGCCAACACCCGCCGCCGCGAGGCCCTGCTGCTGGCGAGGCTGCTGGAAGACCGGAAGCCCGGCGCGGCGGCATTCCCGTCCGTCCCCTCCCGCTTCGTCCGATCCTGCGAACCGGGGGAGGTGATCTTCGAGGAAGACAGCCGGGGCCGGGAGATGTTCTACATCCTGTCCGGGGCGGTGCGGATCCTCAAGAAGGGGAAGCTGCTCCGGGAAATGAGGGCCGGCGACTATTTCGGGGAAATGGCCATGCTGATCCAGGCCCCGAGGACTGCCGCCGCCGTGGCAGCGGCCCCGGACACCCGTCTCGTCGTCATCTCGGAGTCCAATCTCGATACGATCCTGAGGGAGAACCCCCGCATCGTGGTCGCCTTTCTCCGGGAGATGTCCGAGCGCCTCCGGGCGCTCAACGAAAAGATGGACGACCTGCCCGGGGGCGGCCGGCCAGGGGCAGGTGAAGGGAAGGGGCTTGCGTGACCGCCCCCGGCCCGGGGACCGGGACGGGAGGCAAGGGCCGACATTGCAGAGAACAGCCCCGGCCGCGTCACGCCGCGCCGGAGACACAAAAGGAGTGCACACCCATGAAGATCGCCGTTTCCTCGACGGGACCCGGCCTGCAGGACCTCGTGGACCCCCGCTTCAGCCGCTGCCGGTTCTACCTGATCTACGACATGCGCACGGGCCTCCACGAATCCAGGGAGAACACGGCCGGCATGCACTGAATCACCCGCGGGACGGCTACCGGGAACCTCGTAGCCGGCGAGCGGGTGGATTGCGTCGTGACGGGGCACATCGGCCGAAAGGCGACGGCGGCCCTCCGGAACGCGGGGATCCGGATCTTCCTGGGCGCCTCGGGACCCGTGCAATCGGCCATCGAAGCGTTCAAGTCCGGAAAACTTGAAGAAAAAATCTGACGGGCGGAACAGTGAGTCCCCCTTCGGCGACAGGCCGCACGGGGACTCTTTTTTCACCGGATGCCTAGAAGGAGTGTTCCGGGCCGGGGAATACCCCCCTCCTCACCTCGTCGATGTACTGCGTGACCGCTTCCTTGATCTGCACGTTGAGGCTTGCGTACTTCTTGACGAACTTCGGGGTGAATCGCTCGAAGAGCCCCAGCATGTCGTGCACCACCAGGACCTGGCCGTCGCAGTGCACGCCCCCGCCGATGCCGATCGTGGAGATGGACAGCGAGGCCGTGATCTTCTCCGCAAGCGCCGCCGGGACGCATTCCAGGACGACGGCGAACGCGCCCGCCTCCTCGAGGATCCTGGCATCCTCGAGCAGCCTCGCGGCCGAGGGGTGGTCCTTGCCCTGCACCTTGTAGCCCCCGAGCTGGTGCACCGACTGCGGCGTGAGGCCGATGTGCGCCATGACGGGGATCCCCGCCTGGGCGATCCGGCGCGTCACCTCGGCGACCTCGCGACCCCCCTCGAGCTTGACCCCCTGGGCCCCGGCTTCCTGCATGAATCGCCCGGCATTGCGCACCGCCTCTTCCACCGACGCCTGGTAGGACATGAACGGCATGTCCCCGATCACCATGGCCCGCTTGGCCGCCCGGGTGACGGCCTTGGTGTGGTGCAGCATGTCCTCCATCGTCACGGGAAGGGTGCTGTCGTAGCCGAGAACGACCATCCCGAGCGAATCCCCCACGAGGATGACGTCGATCCCGGCCTCGTCCATGGCCGCCGCCGTCGGGTAATCGTAGGCGGTCAGCATGGTGAGGCGCTCGCCCTTTTTCTTCATGTCCCGAATCGTCGACGTGGTGACCCGCGTGATCTTGACCTGTGTGCTCATCCCTTTCTGCCTCCCTTCAGCATGGCTCGGATTTCCGCCAGTTTGTCCTCATCCACGGTCCCCCTCCGGGCGGCGATCTCCGCCGTGAAGAGACCCATCTCGCGATAGAGCCGCGTGAGTTCCGGGAATCGTTTCCGGAACCCCCGGAGATGCTTTCGGACGGTTCCCCCGTCGCCCCGGGCGATCGGGCCGGTCAGCGACGGGATGGTCCCCCGGCTCTCGATGTTGTCGACGGTCCCCCGGACGAGCGGCCAGAAGGCGCGATGGGCCTCCTCGCGGGAGAGTCCCATTCGCCCGTATATTTCCTCGACGAGATAGATCAGCGTGACGAGGGAATTCGAGGCCATGCAGGCCGCCGCATGGTAGAGGGGCTTGTCCTCGGGCAGGACGTGGAAGGGCCGCCCCCCGAGATCCTCGACGAGCCGGTCGGCCCAGGGCAGGATGTCCTCATCGGCCGTGATGCCGAAGGTGCTGCCGGGGATCTTGGCAATGGCGCTCTGCACGTCGGCGAAGGTCTGCAGCGGGTGGATGCAGGCCACGCGGGCCCCGCGCCGGCGGGCCGCGCGGAGAAGATCGAGACCGCCGACGCCGCTGGCGTGCACCACCTTGGCGCCCGCCCGGAAGCCACCCGCCGCGGCGACGGCCCTGCAGACGGTCTCGATGGCGTCGTCGCCGGTCGTGATGAGGACGCAGTCGGCCTCCCGGGCGGCCCAGGCGAAATCCGTCGTCGCCGTCCCCCCCGTGAACGCCGCGGCTCGCTGTGCCGACTCGAGGCGGCGGCCGGCGACGGCCACGATGCGCCGGCCCGCATTCCTCAGCAGATGACCCAGGGCCGTCCCGGCCTTGCCCGGCCCGAGAACGGCGATGCGCTCTTGATTCGGTCGTTCGGTCATCTTCTCTCCGAGACCCGCGACAGCCGGTCTTTCCGTTCCGGGCATCGGTCTTGAAGTCCGGCGGCATCGACCTGCAACAAAAAAGCCCC
The DNA here is from genome assembly GCA_964429555.1 of uncultured Syntrophaceae bacterium. Lineage (GTDB taxonomy): Bacteria > Desulfobacterota > Syntrophia > Syntrophales > UBA2192 > UBA2192. The sequence goes on along the minus strand of CAYSDD010000086.1, from coordinate 91 downwards.
CCCGGTTGCGCAGGGAAGGCTTTACACACGTCGTCCGTGGCTGAGCATGGTCCATTCCCCGTCCCGGTCCTGCAATCGGATCCAAGCGGTG
>CAYSDD010000085.1:0-4101 GCA_964429555.1 uncultured Syntrophaceae bacterium | reverse complement strand
AGCAGCTGATTCGTAATCAGCAGGTCTGGGGTTCGAATCCCCACATCGGCTCCAGTAAACTCAAGGGGTTGGCCATTCGAGGTTAGCCCCTTTTTCTTAATTGCTAACGTATAGCTAACGAGAATCGACACCATTAAGAACTTTTCCACCCTCCCCTTCCATTCGATGCTATTGGCCCATGATGCTCTGTGGACTCGCGTTTCTTGCATAAAATCGGCATAGGGGCGACGGGTAACCCCCGCCGCCCCCTGCCACACCACCCGGCATGCGGGTCCGCACCGGGCGGTTCGGTAAGTTGAGGTTACGTTCCGAGCCGGGGAAGCCCCAGCCCATCAACGTAGCGGTTCGGAAGGGCCGCATTCAGGCTCATGGCCGAGTTCCTCCACCAGCGGCGGGCATTGGCGGCCACCTTTGCCGCGTTGATCTTCGACATCCCTCGGGCGCGAAGTTCGCGATAGACGGTCCGACCCCGTTTCCACTGTTTGAGTTGCACCGCTCGGAGACGGTGACGGATCCCTTGATCGAGTTCCCGGAAGACGCCGGGCGTATCCGCCGGGTCGACGTACGCTTTCCAACCGCTCAGATACCCCCGAAGTTCTTCAATGACTCGCTCCATGCTCCGTCCCCCGTTTCGTCGGGTGATGGCTCGTACCCGGTCCTTCATGGCGGTCATGACCTTGGGGGCCACGCGGTGCTTCACCGTCCCTCCCGGGCCTTCGGGGCTTCACCCCTCTTCCCTTGCGGCCGCTCCGTCTCATCGGTCATCTGGGCCTTTTGCCTTCGTGGCGCACGTCCGTTTCGCTCTCCTCACCGTTCGGCCCTTCGCGCCTCCGCTACTACGGTCTCTGCTGACTTCTCGCTCCGTGTCGCCACGTCGGCCCTTCAGCCGCAAGGCGAGATCTCCCCAGGTAAGAACGCAGCCCTTCCCCGCACGACCGCCGGATTTATGCCGCCTCGGACTCGACCACGAGAGCTTTGCGGTCATTGGCCCGCTCGCCCTGCCGGGCGTCGCCTCCTATCCGGTTTCTGTTCGTCGGCCCGCGGCTTCGCTCCACGCTTCCTTCCCGCGTTCGGTCGCCCTCGCGCAGCTGCGCTTCGCTTCACTCGTCGTGGTCAACTCGTGGGAGAACTTCCACCTCCAAGACTGCGCCCATGCTGGGCGCACCACAGGAAGGCGCAACCCTCACAGGTTGCACCTTTTCTATGCCGGCAGGGTTGCGCGGGGAAGCGTTCAGGTGTTTGCCATGGGGGATCTTTCTCAATCGCAGATCGCCACGCCTCGCGAGGCTCGGGCCTGCAATGCCCCTGCCCTTCCCTGAACCTCTCACTGCTGCGGGACGGCTTCCGTCCCCACGCCTCGCGCCGGGGTGCCCGCGCCGGGCACGTCGGGTTCGGACCTGGGAATGGTCGCGCCTCGCTCCTCGACCTTCTTCTGCCGGTACTGGATGTAGGCGTTGCGGATGGAGACGTAGGGATCGATGGCTGCGTCCTTGATCGCCTCGTAGTCGCCGATCTGCAGGGAGGTGTCGTTGATCGCCTTATATCCCCGGACGGCCAGCCAGGCATACCAGGGGTCGAGGTAGGAAATCGGGTAGGCAAAATAGTCCCCGATCATGCCCAGGGTGTCCCTCGGGCTCGAGGGCCCGAGGAAGGGCCAGACGATGTAGAACCCCTGGCCGACGCCGTAGGAGCCGAGGGTCTGGCCGAAGTCCTCGTCCTGCCTCAGGAGGCCGATCTCCTCGCCGCCGGCCGGGTCGAAGAGGCCCGCCAGCCCGATCGTGCTGTTGAGCATGAAGCGGAACAGCTCCGTGGCCGCGCCGATGAAGTGGGCCTGCAGCAGGCAGTTGACGAACCGGACGGGAGACCGCAGGTTGGAGAAGAAGTTGCCCACGCTCACCCGCGCGGGCTCGGGCACCACCGCGCTGTAGCCTTCGGCCACGGGCTTCAGGACCCAGAAGTAGAGCCGGTCGTTGAAGGTGAACATGGCCCGGTTGAAGGGCTCCCACGGGTCGGCGATCGTCACCTGCTCGGCCGCCGGGACATCCTCCATCATCCCGTCGTCGAACTCGTCCTCTCCGGCCCCTTCGTCCGCGGCGCCTTCGGGCGTACCGGCCGGCTCCCCCTGCTGCGCGGCGACCTGCAGCGTTTCGAGGTTGCCGCCCCGTGCGTAGGAGGCCACGGCGGTCACGGGCGCCTCCGCCGCCGGGCCCGGGGCCGATCCCGCAGGGGGCCCGTGGGCGCAGCCCGCGAGGAGCGTGGCGAAGACGACGAGGGCGCAGAGCAGGCGCATCATGACTTCTGGTCTTTCACCTTCTTGCGCAGGATGTTGAGCAGCTCCTCGGCGTCGTTCTTGGCGAGGATCTCGTTGAACTGCGAGCGGTAGTTCATCACGAGGCTCACGTTTTCCACGACGACGTCGTAGCACTTCCACTTCCCGCTCTTGTCCCTGAAGACCCGGTAGTGCATCGGGATCTCCTTGGACTTCGTGACGGCCCGCGTCTGGACCTCGACCCGGTTGCCCGAGATCGGCACTTCCTTGTCGAAGACGATCCTCTCGTCGGAGTACGCGAGGATCCGGTCGCCGTAGGTCTTCTCCAGCACCTGCTGGAACAGCGGCAGGAACTCCTTGCGCTGCGCCTCGCTCAACTTGTTCCAGTTGCGGCCCAGGGACCACTTCGAGAGCTCCTCCTGGTCGAACATCTCGCCGTAGAGGGCCCGCAGCTTCTCCCGCTTGACCTCCTCCTTGAGCGACTTGTTGCGCAGCACCTCGAGCACCTTGTTGACCTCGGCGCGCACCGTCTCGAGCGGCGTTGCGGCCTGGACCGGCGCGGCGCCCAGCACGAGCGCAAGCAGGCTCACCGCGATCGCCGAGCGGATCCTCATGGTCTTTGCCGTTTTTTTCATTTCTTCTTCTCCGGTTCCTCTTTTTTGACGTCACCAAAGGCATACTTGCTGATCAGGTCGCCCACGTCCACGGCGGCCTGCGTCTGGATGATCGAATCGCCGGGCTTGAGGGGGTCGCCCATGCCGCCGGGGTCGATGCTGACGTACTTGTCGCCGATCAGGCCCTCGGTCTTGATGGCCGCGATGGCGTCCTCGTAGATCTTGACGTCCTTGCGGATGAGCATTTCCACCTGTGCCTGCTGGTAGTCGGCATCCATGCCGATCTTGTCCACCCGCCCCACCTCGATGCCGTAGATCTGCACGGAGCTCCCGACCCGAAGGCCCGTGACGGAGCTGAACTTGGCCAGGATGCGGACCTGGTCGCCTTCGAGGAAGCCGACGTTGCCGAGCTTCACGGTCAGGTAGCCGACGCACAGAAGCCCGATTGCAACGAAGATGCCGACGGCCGTTTCCATCGCGTACTTTTTCATCTGCCTTCTCCCTTGCTGATGCATCGGATCCGGGAAACGACATTCTGTGCCCGCCGGGCGCGCTCGATGACGGCATCGATGTCCTCGTCGGGATGTCCCTGGGCCAGCCCGGCAAGCAGGGTGAGCTCGACGCAAGCGTCCGACGCGGACTGCCTCTGCGCCGCGGACCAGATCTCCAGGATCGCCTGCTCCCGGGCCTGCAGATCGTGCACGTACTCCCCCACGATCCCCTCCGCCTCCGCCCGGTCCGTCGCGGGCAGGACCGTGACGTATTCATTCAGGCTGTGGCGCGTGGAGAAGCCGCCGATGGCCCCGAAATACCTGCCCAAAAACACGCCCAGGCTCCGCAGGGCCTCCTGCGCCGCATCGTGGCCCAGGTGCGCCGTCACGGCGTCGAGCCCGTCGAGCGAGAACACGGCCACGGCATAGGTCTCCCCGAGGGCGCCCCCCCTCAGCTGCCCCTGGTAGCGGAGCCTGAACTGCCGCCGGGAGTGCAGGCCCGTCAGTTCCCTCTGCAGCCCCTCGAGACTGTGGACCACCTCCTCCTTGAAGGGGTGGTCGAAGTCCTCGAACTCCTCCGGCGTCCCCTGGAAGACGATGCGCTTGCCGTAGAGGGCGAGGATGCGGTTCGAGATGAAGTAGACGTCCGGGATCTCGTGGCTCACCAGGATCGCCGTGAACCCGAAGGTGCGCTGGTACTGGGCGATCATGCCCAGGATCGCGTTCT
>CAYSDD010000084.1:0-4133 GCA_964429555.1 uncultured Syntrophaceae bacterium | reverse complement strand
ACTCGCCCGAGAGCATGACGCAGTCCGTCCCGTCGAGGATGGCGTTGGCCGCGTCGGTGGCCTCGGCCCGCGTGGGCCTGCGGCCGGCCGTCATGGACTCGAGCATCTGCGTGGCCGTGATCACGGGCTTGCCGGCGAGGTTCGCCTTCGCCATGAGCCGCTTCTGGACCAGGGCGATCTGCTCGATGGGGATCTCGACGCCCAGGTCCCCCCGGGCGATCATGAGGCCGTCGGCCGCCTCGAGAAGGGCGTCGATGCCGTCGAGGGCCCGGGCACGCTCGATCTTGGCGATCACGAGCGGGTGATAGGCCATGGCATGGGCCGCCTCGCGCACCGCAGCGATGTCGGAGGCCCGCTCGACGAAGGACTGGCTCACGGCGTCGAGCCCCTCGCCGGCCGCGAATCGCAGCCACCGGCGGTCCTCGTCGGTGAAGGCGCTGATCCCGAGGTCGATGCCCGGCAGGTTGAGGCCCACGCGGGAGCGGATCTCGCCGCCCACGGCGACCCGGCACCGGACGTCCGTCCCGCTCACCTCCTGCACCTCCAGCTGGACGATCCCGTCGTTGAGAAAGAGGGTGTCGCCCCGCTTCACCACGTCGGGCAGTCGGGCCAAAGAGGTGGAGGCCCCTGCGCCGTCCCCGGTCGTCTCCCGCGTCGTCAGGGTGAAGGACTGGCCCGCATGGAGCTCGACGGGCTCGCGGTCCAGTTTCCCGATGCGGATCTTCGGGCCCGGCAGGTCCCCGAGGATGGCCACGCGTCGCCCGGCCGCCCGCGCGGCGGCGCGGACGTTCCCGATGACCCGGCGGTGGCGCTCGTAGTCCCCGTGGGAGAAATTGAGCCTGGCGACGTCCATCCCGGCCCGGATCATCTTCTCCAGGATTTCGAGGGATTCCGAGGCGGGGCCGATCGTGCAGATGATCTTCGTCTTGTGGTCGGGAAGCGGCATGTCGGTTCCTGTGGCGCAGATTCTTTTTCCTGCGGCTTGCTTCTACGGCCGCATATCGCCGAAGGTAACAGGTAACAGGTAACAGGATTTCCCTACCGATTGTCTTTCCTGTCACCTGCTACCTTGTCTGCTATTGTCTTGCCGTTCTCACATTCCGCGGTATCCGGTCGCCGCAATTCGTCCGGAAGGGGTTGATGTCGAGGCCGCCGCGGCGCGTGTAGCGCGCGTAGACGGTGAGCCCGTCGGGCCCGCAGCGTCTCAAAATGTCGAGGAAGATCTTCTCGACGCAGTGCTCGTGGAAACCGCCGTGCCGGCGGAACGACACGAGGTACTGCAGCAGGCCCGCCCGGTCGATCCGGGGGCCGCTGTAGCGGATCTGGATGCCGGCCCAGTCCGGCTGCCCCGTCAGGGGGCAGTTGGTCTTCAGCAGGTTCGAGACGAGCGTCTCCTCGACAGGCGTCCCCCCCGTGCGGAGACGCTCCGGGTTCGGGTGCCAGTCCCGGATCTCCACGTCGATTGCATCGATGCTCTCGCCGTCGAGCTCCTCGATCCGCGCATCGCCGAACTCTTCGGGCAGAACGATCTCCACGCCGACGGGAGCGCCGCAGGCGCCCCCAAGGTCCTTGCGAAGGGTCTCCTGCAGGGCCTCCGGGGAGGCGACGGGGGTCTGGTTGAACGAGTTGAGGTAGAGCTTGAAGGACTTCGACTCGACGAGATTCGGCGTGTCGGCGGGCACGACGATGGTCGCCATGGCCACCTGCGGCTTTCCCTTCGGATTGAGCCACGACAGCTCGTAGGCCGTCCAGAGGTCGGCGCCGCCGAAGGGCAGGGCGGCCTCGATCCCGAGCTCCTTCCGGTGAGGCGCCCGCGGCACCGGCTTCAGCAGGGTCGGGTCGTAGGTGTCCTTGTAGGGGATGATGTCCATTTACTTCCTGCGCACCAGCTTTGCCGTGTCGAAGCCCAGTTTGCGGGCGATCTCCACCAGCTCGGCGTAGCGGGCCTCGTCGATGGCCGGCGTCCTGGCCATGATCCAGAGGTTCTCCCGGTCCGGCGTCCCGACGATCACCGTCCGGTAGTCCTCGTCGAGATAGAGGACCCAGTAATTCCCCCGGGGCTGCGGCGGGATGAAGACCGCAAACCAGTTGTCGAACCGCACCTCCAGCCTGGCGTTCACTCCGGCATCCACCGAGCGGGCCCTGCCGGCGACGGACTGCCTGCCCCCGCCGGCCGTGTCGCACTCGTTCAGGACGGAGACCTCGCCCGTCTCGAGGAGCCCGTAGGTGGCCTGGGAGCGTAGGCAGTTTCGCTGGAACCACATCGGGAGCCGGGCGATCTCGTACCAGGTCCCCTGGTAGCGGGCCAGCTCGACGCGGGCGACCGTTGGGGGGGCCTTCGACGGGTCGAACGCCCCGGGCCCCGCACAGGCGCACAGGGCGGCGCAGAGAACGGCGGCGACGAGAGCCGCGATGCCTGCCTGACGTCCATTCCGCATGATTCCCGCTTCCTTTGTCCTCGCCGGCCGGGGTCACTCTTTCAAGAGGATCTCCAGGAGGTCCTCTTCCATGGACCTGCGCGGCCTTTCCACGATCCGGCCCCGTTCCGCGCCGTCGCGCAGCACGATCGCCGTGGGGACCTTCCCGATGCCGAATTTCTCCGACATCCCGAGGCCTTCCTTCTTTTCCTGGTCCACGCCGTAGAGGGCGAGCCGGAGATCCCTGTTGTACGCGGCATCGAGGACCCGCAGCAGCCGGGGGACTTCACGCGGCGAGTCCGGGCACCAGGTCCCGAAGAAGACGAGGATGTCCCAGGCGCCCCGGACCGCGGCGATCTTTTCCACGAGGTCCTGCCGGGGCGTGTAGTCCCGGTAGGAGTTCCAGAACGCCGGGTATTCCCGGAAGAGGGCCCCCTGCGAGGTTTTTCCCACGAGCATCCGCACGGTCCGGGCCGGCATCGACGCAAGGGGGCGGGGCGGGCCCTCGGGCGGGTAATCGCCCCTGGCCAGGGCGTCGGCCAGGGCGCCTGCACTGGTCCTCGTGTCGTCGAAGGCGACGGCCACGGTGTGCGTTTCCATGTCCGCCGACACGTCGAGGACCCCGTCCACGTTCATCAGGATCGCACGGATCCTCTCGGCCGTGTCCGGTCACTGGCAGGCCGGGACCGTGAACTCCACGAACCTCTGCCCCGCGACGGCCGCCGGAGCCGAAGCCGCAAGCATCAGCGCGCAGAGCAGGATCACGCGCGACAGCGAGATCTTCCGCTTCATCGGTTCCATCCCTGCCGCTGTCGACCGGGCGGTACGATCAGCTTCTCTTCGTCGAGGGCGTCCAGGACGGCCCTGACGAACTTCGCGATCCCGCTGCCGTCCCCAGTCGGGTTCACGGACTCGGCGGTGGCGCGCCAGACGAGGGTGGCGGTCTTCGCATCGAAGAGCCGCGATTCCAGGGTGGCCGTTTCGCTTCGCTTCGTCAGCGGCGGGTCAGGGGCCCCCCAGCGCATGTCCATCATGGAATCCCTGCCGACGGACGACGAGGCCGGCGCGCCCGACGAGTCGTGGGACTCGATCCGGATCTCCGTCCGGAGCACCCGCACGATGAGGAACGCCTCGATCCCCATCCCCGCGCCCACCTTCGCGAGCTCCTCCCGGCTGATCTTGTCCACGTCGGGGATGCACTCGTAGCAGGCCGCGGCCTCGAGGCCCCGGGCCGCGAGCTGCCGGCGGAACTCGTCCTCCACGGGCTGACGGAGGTCCGGCCGCTTCGTCAGGGCGACGATCATGACGTTCTTGTATGCCGGCCCCTGGAAGGCCTTGTCCCGCCATTCGTCCGTCATGCGCATGGAAGCGCACGACAGGGTCATCAGCGCCGCCGTCAGCAGCGCTCCGATCATCCCGATTCCCGTCTTGCCCATAAAATCTCCCTCTCGCAGGTCGGTTCCGTATCCGATGGGTTCTTTCGTCGTCCGCTTTTTCTCACTTCGTTTCCCGCTCCAGGTACCCTTTGCCCGGCATCAGCCCGTGGCGCCGCAGCGCCCGGCCCGTCGCCTCGATGATGCCGGCCGGGATGCGGATGCCCCCGTGCAGCATGGGGCCTTCGCGGCCGGCCGCCTCCGGGCCGAAGGCCATGAAATGCTCGATCGCCTTGTTGGCGTTGGTGAAGGCGTTGCCGCAGGGGATCTCCCCGACGAGGGC
>CAYSDD010000083.1:0-4195 GCA_964429555.1 uncultured Syntrophaceae bacterium | reverse complement strand
AGCATTCCTTCGGCGTCAACATCCGCCTGCCCTTCGAGGAGAAGCCGAATCCCGTCAGCGAGGGCAACCCGCGGTTCATCAACTACAAGTATTTCTTCAACCGCAAGGTCGCCTTCCTGAAGGAGTCCGATGCGGTGGCGCTCTTCCCGGGCGGCTTCGGCACGCTCGACGAGGCCATGGAAACGCTCACCCTGGTGCAGACGGGAAAGCGCAACCCCATGCCGCTGGTGCTCGTGGACGACCCGGAGCACCCCTACTGGCCCCGCCTGATCCGGTTTTTCGAGGAGGACCTCCTGGCCCGCCGGTTCATCTGCCCGTCGGACTTCGCGCTCTTCGAACGGGTGGAAACCGTCGAGGCCGCGGTGGCAACGATCCTCCGCTTCTACCGCCGCTACCACAGCCTGCGCTACGTGCAGGGCCGGCTCGTGATCCGGCTCACGTCGGCGCTCGGCCCCGACGAGATCCGGGCGCTCGCGGAGCGGTTCCGGGACATCCTGCTGCCCGGGGGGGACATCGCCGCCTCCGGTGCCCTCGACGAGGAGCGTGAAGATGATGATGAGACGCACCTGCCGCGGCTCGTGATCGACTTCAACCGCAGGGACTTCGGACGGCTCCGGAACCTGATCGACGCCGTCAACGATTTTTGAGACAGCGCTGCGACGCCGGGCGGGAGGAACCCATGGGACCCGTGCAATTCCAGGACAACACGTTTCGCGACGGCCACCAGTCGATCCACGCGACCCGGATGACGACGGAGGACATGATCCCCGTCGCCGAGAGGATGGACGAGGCGGGGTTCTGGGCGGTGGAGGTCTGGGGCGGCGCCACGTTCGACACGATGCACCGCTTCCTCAACGAGGACCCCTGGGAGCGGCCGCGCATCCTGAAGCGGCACATGAAGAAAACCCCCTTCGCCATGCTGCTGCGGGGCCAGAACCTCGTGGGCTACCGGCACTACGCCGACGACGTCGTCCGGGCCTTCGTCGACCGGGCCTGCGAGATCGGGATCGACGTCTTCCGCGTCTTCGACGCCCTGAACGACCTGCGCAACCTCGAGACCGCCGCCGCCCGCATCCGGGCCAACGGCAAGCACTTCGAGGGCGCCGTCGTCTACTCGCTGACGGAGCGGCACCTGGGGGGCGAGGTCTTCAACCTGCCCTACTACGTCTCGAAGGCCAAAGCCCTGGAGGAGCTGGGCGCCGATTCGATCTGCATCAAGGACATGGCGGGCATCCTGGCGCCCTACGACGCCTACACGCTTTTCTCCGAGCTCAGGAAGGCCGTCGGGGTCCCCCTGCACCTCCACACCCATTACACCAGCGGCATGGCGTCGATGACCTGCCTGAAAGCCATCGAGGCCGGGGTGGACATCGTGGACACCTGTGTCGCCCCCTACGCCATGCGGACCTCGATGCCGCCCATCGAGCCGCTCCTGCTCACCCTGGAGGGCACCGAGCGGGACCCGGGCATCCCCATGGAGCGGATCCTGGAGATCGGACGCTACCTGGAGACCCTGGCGCCCCGGTACGAACAGCACATCGCCTCCAACAGCCTGTCGCTGATCGACGAGAGCGTGATCGCCCACCAGATCCCCGGCGGGATGACCTCCAACCTCGTCAGCCAGCTCAGGGAGATGAACGCCCTCGATCGGCTCCCCGAGGTCCAGCGGGAGATCCAGGCGGTCCGCCGGGAGGCGGGGATGCCGCCGCTCGTGACGCCGACATCACAGATCGTCGGTTCGCAGGCCGTCATGAACGTGCTGGCGGGCCGGTACCGGACGATCAGCAACCCGTTTCGCGACCTGCTGTTCGGGCTCTACGGGAAGACGCCCGCCCCGGTCGATCCGAAAGTCCGGGAGATGGCCCTGCGCGGCTACCAGAAGGGGGTCTGGATCACGGACCGGCCGGCCAACCACCTCAAGCCGGAGATGGAAGCGGCCCGCCGGAAGCTGGGCGACCTGGCCCAAACCGAGGAGGACGTCCTGACCTGCGTCCTCTACCCCGCCTCGGGGGAGCAGTTCCTGAGACGAAAGTACGGCAGGGAGTAGCGGGACGGCAAACCGCCCTTTGCGTTCCCGCAACGCGGCCGTGAACGCCGGGAAAAACCCGACAGGTCGTCAGGTTTCTTTACGACCCGGCGTCTCGACCTAAATCGCCGAAAAAAAATACAATTTTTGAATCTCATCCGGCCTGCGGGGCTTTCACTGTCGGCAATCTTTACGAGCGACCGGCCATGCGGGACGGGGATTTCTTCAAGATTCCGAAACAAATCGACAGGTTCCCGTTCAGGCATTTTTTTTGCTTTTTTACGCATCGGGCAGGATCGCTTGCCCGGCTTGCCGTTCAACCCTAGAGATTTGCGCGCCCGGACCCTGCCTTCGGGACGGGGCCCGGCGGGCGCACCACGGGCATCGAAAGGAGGGCGCCATGCCGGCTGTGAACCGCTCGAGGATCCCCCTCGCCGTTGTCTGCATCCTGGTTTCCCTGTTGCTGCCTTCGCCCGCCGCGGCCGTTTACGAGGACGTCAACAAGTACTGGGACAGCATCCCCGCGGGCATCGACCCCACGGACTCGAGCGACTCGTACATGTGCTGGGCGGCCACGGCGTCCAACGTCCTGGCCTACACGGGCTGGGGCATCGACAACGCCTCCACGGCCTATGCGAGGCAGTACGACGTCTACCACGAGTACCTCGGGCAGACCCCCAACGCGCCGGGGACCGGCATCGAGGCCTACCAGTCCTACTTTCGGTGGCACCCGGCCGTCGGGCCGTCACCCGTTATCGTCCAGATCTACCCGGACACGGCGCAGCCCGGCGTCTTCATCGATCAGGCGCAGGCGCTCCTCGCCGGAGGCTACGGCCTGTACCTCTCCCTTTCCATCGGTCACGCGGTGACGCTCTGGGACATCGGGACGACCGCGGCGGGGATCCGCACCGTGACGATCACCGACTCCGACGACCGCTATGCGGGCACGCAGACCTACGAGCTCGTCCAAATCACGGAGGGGATATCGGCGGGCCGATGGGCCATCCGGGACTACCGGCTCTTCGACGGCCGGACGATCGAGTACGCCGTCATGCGGCGCATCGATGCCCTGGCGCCCGATGGCTACGGCGTGGATTCAGGACTGACCTACATTCCTTATAACGACGGGGTTCCGATCGGCGGAAGCTCCACGGGGAACTGGGTCCGGGTCGACAACCCGACCTTTCTGCCCGGCGGTCTGATCCCCATCGAGGTGCCCATGACGCTCTTCCGCTATGCCGTGCCGGCCGGCTGGACGGCGGACGAGCCCGACGGCCCCTACGTGAGCGTGCCGGAGCCCTCGACGGCATGGCTCCTGCTGGCGGGCCTGGCCGGCCTGGCGACATTCGCCCGGAGGAAAAACGGGGGGACGCGGACCTAGAGGAACGGCAGGGGCTCGTCCCGGCGATAGGCCGTGGCCTGGCATGAGGCCATGAGGTCGCCCGCGGCGTTGCGGACCTCGATCAGGAAATGGCTGACCCGGCGGGTGCGGTTGACGAGCTTTGCCTCGGCCTGCAGGACGTCCCCGTCGTTCGGGGCCTTCATGTAGGAGACGCTGACGTTCAGGGCGATCTCGACGCGGCCGCTGGCGTTCGAGGCGAACTGGAACGCCTCGTCGATGAGCGAGAAGAGCGCCCCGCCGTGGCAGCGGCGGTAGATGTTGTGATGCGCCTCCGTGAAGGCCATCCGGACGAGGGCGTAGCCGTCTTCGAGCTTCACGAGCTCGAGGCCCAGCATCTTCGCGTAGGGCTCACGTTCGGCCCTCCGTCGCAGGGCCTCGAAGACCTTCTCGCTCATGTCTCCCTCCCGACATCAAATCCCCCGAGTCCGGTCAAGAACGTACAGACGGAAGTTGTTCTGCATGAGAAGCGAAGAGGGTTCGAAGGCGAGAAGGTTGGAGAATCGGAGAGCAGGCATTGGCCGCGAACTTATCCAACATTCTTACCCTCTCACCTTCTGACCTTCTCTTGCTCGGGATGTGCCTCCGGTCAACAGCATCTCAGAGGCTGTACACCTTCTCCCCCGGCAGCACGGTGAACCCGCTCTTCGTCAGGATCTCGATGGCCCTGTCCGTGGCATTGAAGCGGAAGATGATGATCGCGTGCTCGCCGCTCCGCTCCACGAAGGCGTACATGTACTCCACGTTGATGTTCTCCTTCGAGAGCGCCT
>CAYSDD010000082.1:0-4290 GCA_964429555.1 uncultured Syntrophaceae bacterium | reverse complement strand
AACCGCTGAAAGCATCTAAGCGGGAAGCCCACCTCGAGATAAGATATCCCTCCTGGTGGAGACACCAGGACTGAAGACCCCTCGTAGACTACGAGGTTGATAGGCCAGGTGTGTAAGCACGGCAACGTGTTGAGCTTACTGGTACTAATCGGTCGTGCGGCTTGACCATAATTAATATTATTTCTCAGCGTTTTACAGACATTCACAGTATGTGATTCGATACAACCGAATACAAGTTTCGGTGGCTTTAGCGGAGAGGTCACACCCGTTCCCATCCCGAACACGGAAGTTAAGCTCTCCAGTGCCGATGGTACTGCACGGGCGACTGTGTGGGAGAGTAGGGCGCTGCCGGACTTAAAAAACGAAAAACCCCTTACCGGAAACGGCAAGGGGTTTTTTGTGTTGACAGGTTTCATGCCTGTGGTATTTAGCTTCTGATTCAGATCATTTCGGGAGATTCCGTCATGTCCGGACATTCAAAGTGGAGCACCATCAAGCGGAAGAAAGGCGCAGCCGACGCCAAGAAGGGGAAGGTCTTCACGCGGCTTGCCAAGGAAATCTCCCTGGCCGCGAAGCTCGGGGGCGGCGACCCGGAAGGCAACTCCCGCCTGAGGCAGGCGATCCTGGCCGCCAAGGCCGAGAATATGCCCAAGGACAACATCGAGCGGGCCATCAAGAAGGGGACGGGAGAGCTCGACGGCGGGGTCCAGTACGAGGAGATCACCTACGAGGGGTACGGCCCGGGAGGGGTCGCCGTCCTCGTGGAGGTCATGACGGACAACCGCAAGCGCACCGTGGCCGACATCCGCCACATTTTCTCCAAGTACGGCGGGAACCTGGCCGAGAACGGGGCCGTGGCATGGATCTTCTCCAAGAAGGGCAGCATCCTCATCGACAAGAAGAGCGTCAGCGAGGATCGGCTCATGGAGCTGGCTCTCGATGCCGGCGCCGAGGACGTGCGGGAGGAAGAAAACGAGTTCGAGGTCATCACCGACCCGGCATCCTTCGAGGCCGTCAAGAAGGCCATCGACGCCGCGGGCATCAAGTGCATCGAGGCCAAGGTCAGCATGATCCCCTCGAACACCGTCCAACTCGACGAGTCGAAGGCCTCGTCCATGCTCAAGCTCATGGAACGGATGGAGGACAACGACGACGTCCAGAACGTGTATGCGAACTTTGATATTCCCGACGCGATCATGGAGAAGTTGAGTTAGGCTGGTGACCGGGTGCGCATCCCGTCTAGCGCCGCGCGTGCATCTTCCGAATTTAAGGCTGCGAAGATCGGAAGATCAGAAGTGAGGGAGAGCGGATAAAAAAATGAATCAAACATCCACTCCGATTTTCCGCTCTTCATAACTTCCTCGCTTCGTGATCTCAGGGCGAGGCCATGATGGGGCTGCTCCAAACGTGCAGGAAGGCATCAGGCTGGGTAAGTGAGGACACTGGGCATCGATCCGGGGAGCCGCGTGACGGGGTACGGCATCGTCGAGCAGGCGGGCAGCCGGATCGTCCGGGTGGATCACGGCGAGATCCGGATCAAAAACGGCGAGCCCTTCACCCGATGCCTCTCCCGGATTTTCGACGAGCTGACCGAGGTGATCGGCAGGACGAAACCGGACGCCGTGGCCATCGAGGACATTTTCTACGGCAAGAACGTCAAGAGCCTCATCAAGCAGGGGCACGTGCGGGGCGTGGCGCTTCTGGCCGCTTCCCGAAGCGGGCTGCCGGTCCATGAATACACCCCGCTCGAGGTCAAGAAGGCGGTCGTCGGTTACGGTCGCGCCGAGAAGCAGCAGGTGCAGGTGATGGTGCAGGCCATCCTGAGGCTGGGCGAGATCCTCCCCGAAGACGCCTCCGATGCCCTGGCCGTTGCCATCTGCCATACGAATACGAGGAAGGATGCGGTCCTCTGACCGCATCCTTCCGGCGAATGGCTTACGGCAAAAGGCTTAAGGGAATCGGGAAAAAATCTTCTTCCGAGTCCTTTGCCCTGAGCCTTTAGCCATATGCCATAAGCCAGGTATGTTATGATCGCAAGCCTCTCCGGTATTCTCCGGTTCAAGTCCCCCGGCCACATCACCGTCGAGGTCAACGGCGTCGGCTACCGGGTCTTCATCCCGCTGTCCACATTCTACGAGCTGGCCGAGGAGGGCTCACCCATCGCCCTGAACGTCTTTACCGCCGTCCGGGAGGACGCCATCCACCTCTACGGGTTCCGGACCGCCGAGGAGAAGCAGCTCTTCGAGCTTCTGCTGTCCGTCAACGGCATCGGTCCGAAACTGGCCATCAACCTGCTCTCGGGCATCTCCCCGGCCGACTTCATCCGGGCCGTGTTCACCGAAGACCGGCAGACGCTGACGAAGATTCCCGGCGTGGGGAAGAAGATGGCCGAGCGGATGATCCTGGAGCTGCGAGACCGGGTGATCAAGCTCGCACCGCAGGAAGCCCGGGAGGAGGCGGCTGCGCAGAGCCCCCTCGATGCCGTCCGGGAAGACGCCCTGTCGGCCCTGGTGAACCTGGGATACAGGAAGAGCGCGGCCAAGGCGGTCCTGGACCGCATGCTGGATTCGGTGCAGGACGGCGTCGCACTGGAAGATGTTTTGAAGCGCGCCCTGAAGGAGCTGTCCTGAGAGCGTTCCGAACGACACGATGCGCAGTAATCCTGGAGGGGTCAACGTGGGCATGAAAGAGGAAAACCGCAATCCCCTGGTGGACCCCGAGAACCTGGAGCGGGAGCGCGAGGAGGAAGGGACGCTGCGGCCGCGCACGCTTGCCGAGTACGTCGGGCAGGAGCGAGTGAAGGAGAGCCTTGCCGTTTTTATCGAGGCGGCCCGCATGCGCGGCGAGGCCCTCGACCACGTCCTGCTCTCCGGCCCTCCGGGACTCGGCAAAACCACGCTCGCCTACATCCTCTCGAGGGAGATGGGCGTCGGGATCAAGGTGACCTCGGGGCCCGTCATCGAGCGGCAGGGGGACCTGGCCGCGATCCTCACGAACCTTCAGGAGCACGACGTCCTGTTCATCGACGAGATCCATCGCCTGCCCAACGTGGTGGAGGAGATCCTCTACCCGGCCATGGAGGACTACCACATCGATATCCTCGTCGGGCAGGGCCCCTCGGCACGCTCCATGAAGCTCAACATCCCCCGCTTTACCCTCGTGGGGGCCACGACCCGGGCGGGGCTTCTCACCTCGCCGCTTCGCGACCGCTTCGGCATGAGCTTCCGCCTCGAGTTCTACAACCCGGCGGAGCTGGCCACCATCGTTCGCCGCTCGGCGAGGATCCTCGACATCCGGGTGGACGACGACGGCGCCGGTGAGATCGCCCTGCGCTCGCGCGGGACGCCCCGCATCGCAAACCGGCTGCTCCGGCGCGTTCGGGACTACGCCCAGGTGCGGGCCGACGGGGTCGTCACGAAAGATGTCGCTGCGAAGGCCCTCGAGTTCCTCGAGGTCGATCACCGGGGTTTCGACACCATGGACCGCAAGCTCCTGCTGCTTCTCATCGACAAGTTCAACGGCGGCCCCGTCGGGATCGACAGCCTCTCCTCGTCCCTCGGGGAGGAGCGGCACACGATCGAGGATGTCTACGAGCCCTACCTGGTGCAGGAAGGGTACATCGTCAGAACCGCCCGCGGCCGGGTGGCCACGAAGGCGGCCTACGACCATTTCGGCAGGGCGTGGGTGGGAAATCAGAAAGAGTTGTTCTAAAAAGTCAGGCACAAGGCGTCAGGCACAAGGCTAAAGGCATGAATCGAAGATGTCTTTTTCTTGCCTTCCACCCTTAGCCATAAGCCTTCATCGGTACGATGAAAATTCTGCTCCACATCTGCTGTGCGCCGTGCACGATCTACCCGCTGCAGGCCCTTCGCAAGGCTGCGGGCAGGATCGAGGGGCTGTTCTTCAACCCGAACATCCACCCCTACCTCGAATACCGGAAGCGGCTCGAGACGCTGCGCGAGTTTGCCAGGCAAGAGGGCCTCGCGGTCGAAGAAGCCGGGGACTACCCGGTGGAGGATTTCCTGCGCAAGACCTCCTTCATGGGGAAGGATCGCTGCAGCTACTGTTACGAGGTGAGGCTACGTCGCACGGCCGCGCAGGCACGGAAGGGGCTCTTCGATGCCTTCACCACGACCCTGCTCTACAGCCGGTACCAGAAACACGACCTGATCCGGCAGACCGGGGAGGCCATCGCCCGGGAAATGAAGATCCCCTTTTATTACCAGGATTTCAGGGTGGGTTGGGACGAAGGGGTTCGGATATCCAAAGAGACGGGCATGTACCGGCAGA
>CAYSDD010000081.1:0-4312 GCA_964429555.1 uncultured Syntrophaceae bacterium | reverse complement strand
GGCGAGGGGACCGACGAGTTCATCGCCATGATCGACTCCCTCTCGACGAACCTGACGAGCTTTTTCCGGGAGGACGGGCATTTCCGGGCCCTCTCCCGGATCGTCCCGGAGATCCTTCGCGAGGGCGCGCGGCGGGGCCGGCCGCGGGTCCGCCTCTGGAGCGCCGGCTGCTCGTCCGGGGAGGAGCCCTACACGATGGCCATCACGGCCCTCGAGGCCGCCCAGGGGTTCAATGCCGATATCCGCATCCTGGCCACCGACATCTCCACGCGGGTCCTCAGGAAGGCCGCGCAGGGCATCTACCCGGCGGACCGGGTCAAGACCGTCCCGCCCGATTTGCTGCGGAAGTATTTCCAGGTCGGCCAGGGCGGCTGGGCGGGGCACTACCGCGTGAAGAGGGACGTGCGGGACCTCGTGCGCTTCGAGCGCTTCAACCTCATGGAGCCCATGGCCCCGGGCGACCCCTTCGACGTCATCTTCTGCCGCAACGTGATGATCTACTTCGACAAGAAGACCCAGGAGGGCCTGGTGAACCGCTTCCACGGCCGGCTGGCCGGGGGCGGCTACCTCTTCATCGGCCACTCCGAGAGCCTCACGGGGCTCAACCACGCGTTCCAGTACCTGGAGCCCAGCGTGTACCGGAAGTAGAAGAGCATGGCGGAACTCGTCGTCGGCATATCGGACCTCAAGGTCAGCAACAACCCCGCGGACTCGATGGTCACCTACGCCCTGGGCTCCTGCATCGCCGTGGCCGTCTACGACCCGGCGGTGAAGGTGGGGGGGCTGCTGCACTTCATGCTCCCCGACTCGACCCTGGATGCCGAGAAGGCCAGGGAGACGCCGGGCATGTTCGCCGACACCGGCATCCCGCTGCTGTTCAAGTCCTGCTACAAGATGGGCGCGGACAAGAAGCGGATGGTCGTCAAGGTGGCCGGCGGGGCCAGCATCCTCGACGAGTCGAACTTCTTCCGGATCGGGCAGAAGAACATCATGGCGATGCGGAAGCTCTTCTGGAGCAACAACGTCCTGATCGACGCCGAGGACACGGGCAGGAACTGCAACCGCACGTTGAAACTCGACCTGGCCACGGGCAAGGTCTTCGTCAAGCGGTCGGGCGGCCCGATGGAGGAGCTGTGAAGATCAACAAGCGCATCCTGAAATCCATCCGGGCGCTGCCGCCCTTCCCGGTGACGATCCAGAAGGTCATGGCCCTGGCCGGCGACCCCGACTCGTCGCTCACGGAGCTGGCCGCCGTGATCCGCCTCGACCAGGCGATCACCGCCAACATCCTGCGGATCTGCAACTCCGCCTATTTCGGCCTGCGCCGGCCCGTGGACAACGTGGGCGACGCCATCCTGCACATGGGCAGGAAAAACGTCCTGCGGGCCGTGATGGCGGCGGGGCTCTCGCGGTATTTCCGCACCGCCCGGGGCTACGACGTCAGGGCCGCGGAGCTCTGGGAGCACGCCGTGGCGGTGGCCCTGATGTCCCAGATCTGCGCCGCGAAGCTTTCCGGCGCCGACGACCCCCGGCTCTTCACGGCGGGGGTGCTGCACGACATCGGCAAGACGGTGATGGGCGAGTTCGTGCTCGAGGCCTGGCAGAAGATCCAGGACCTGGTGGAGAAGCAGAAGTACGCCTTCCTCGAGGCGGAAGAGGAAGTCCTCGGCGTCAACCACGCCGAGCTGGGCGGCGAGATCGCCCGGATCTGGAAGTTCCCCGACGAGATCCTCAAGGCCATCGCCTTCCACCACCGGCCGGACCTGCTGGCAAACGGCGACACCGTGCCCTGGATCGTCTACCTGTCGAACCAGGTCTGCCACCTCATGGGCATCGGCGTGGGCACCGACGCGCTGGCCTACCGCGCCGTCGGGGACGTGGCCGGGCGGTTCGGCTTCAGGCAGCGGGATCTCGAGGACATGATGGCCCGGCTGCACCGGAGCATGCAGGAAGCCCGGGAGCTGGTCAGCATCGTCTCCGGGCACGGAGGGAACGGGAAGGGTTAAACGGAGGGTGCCATGTCCTTCAACCTGCTCATCGTCGATGATTCGAGTTCGATGCGGTCCGTCGTGAAGAAGATCGTCGGCCTGTCGGGCGTCGGGGTCAACCGGCTGCTCGAGGCGGAAAACGGCCGAAGGGCCCTCGAGGTCATGGGCGAAAACTGGGTCGATGCCGTGATCCTCGACATCAACATGCCGGAGATGAACGGCCTCGAGCTGCTGCGGAAAATGAGCGAGGATGACCTCCTGAAGAACATCCCCGTGGTCATGATGACCACGGAGGCCAGCGAGTCGCACATGAAAACCGCCTTCGAGCTGGGCGCAAGGGGGTTCATCCGCAAACCCTTCCTGCCCGAGGAGGTCAGGAAGATGCTCCTCGGGGTGCTCGGGTTCGACGAAAAGGGGGACTATGGAGAACGTGAAAGAGATCCTGGCGGAGTCGATTTTTGAGGTCTTCGAGCGGATGTTCTTCATCTTCCTCGAGCCCGGGGCGGCAGCCCCGGTCCATGACTGCGAGGCCGCGATCCGCTTCGACGGCCCGCGCCGCGGGGCGATGCGCCTGCGCTTCACCCGCCCGGTGGCCCGGCTCATGGTCCGGAACATGCTGGGGCTCGACAACGGGGCCGTGACGGAGCCCCACGTGGCGGATTGCGTCAGGGAGGCCGCCAACATGGTCTGCGGGAATTTCCTCGTGCACTGGGATGCCTCGAAGACGTTCACCATGTCGCTGCCCGAGTATTCGGTGCGGCCGGGCCCGCCTGTCCCCTCGGGTGAGGTCGTGTCCTTCGATTTCGACTGCGAGGCGGGGAAAATGGGTGTGGTGCTCGAACTGCAGGCGTAAGGCGCAGGGCATAAGGCGTAAGGTCATAGGAAGAAGGCATGATTTTGTGTTTTACCTGAAGCCCTGCGCCCTGAGCCCCGACATCGAAAGCTCTCACGGTATGGAAAACAACAGGGGAAAGAGTTGGTTTGAAGGGCATTCGAGCGGTGAATAGAATCAAGGTCCTCATCGTCGACGATTCGGCCGTCGTCCGCAAGATCTTCTCGGAGGAGCTCTCGAAGTTCCCCGACATCGAGATCGTGGGCACGGCGCCGGACCCCTACGTGGCCCGGGACAAGATCGTCGCCCTGAAGCCCGACGTGGTCACCCTCGACATCGAGATGCCCCGCATGGACGGGATCACCTTCCTGCGCAAGCTCATGAAGTACTACCCCCTGCCCGTCATCATCGTAAGTTCGTTGACGCCGAAGGGTGGAAAACTGACGCTCGAGGCCCTCGACATCGGCGCCGTCGAGGTCGTCGCAAAGCCCGGAGCGGCCTACACCGTGGGCGACATGAGCGCCCAGCTGGCCGAGAAGATCCGGGCGGCCTCGCGGGCACGGATCGTGAAACAGCAGGGGGACGGGCCCGGAAACGGGGGCCCGGCGGAGCCGGTCCGGGCCCTGGCCCGGACGACGAACCAGGTCATCGCCATCGGCGCCTCCACGGGGGGCACGGAGGCCCTCAAGGCCGTGCTCACGCGGATGCCCGTGAACTCCCCCGGCATCGTGGTCGTGCAGCACATGCCGGCCAATTTCACGACGGCCTTCGCCGAGCGACTCAACGGCCTGTGCGCGATGACGGTGCAGGAGGCCAGGGACGGCGACTCCGTGACCCGGGGAACGGTGCTCATCGCCCCCGGGAACTACCACATGCTCCTGCGGCGCAGCGGGGCCCGCTACTACGTGGAGGTCAAGGACGGTCCCATGGTGCACCACCAGCGGCCCGCCGTGGACGTCCTCTTCAAGTCCGCGGCCCAGGTCGCGGGCGCCAACGCCATCGGGGTGATCCTGACGGGGATGGGCGCCGACGGGGCGGCGGGGATGCTGGAGATGAAGAAGGCCGGGGCGCGAACCATCGCCCAGGACGAGAATTCCTGCGTGGTCTTCGGCATGCCGAAGGAAGCCATCAAGCTCGGCGGCGCGGACCGGGTCCTTCCCCTGGACCAGATCGCCGCGGAACTGGTGAGGATGATGTGACATGGATCATGCTGAACTGAGGCGCGAGATCGACGACATGGCGTCGAACTTCCTCTTCCTGGAGAAGAGGGAGATCGACATCCCGACGGCGGGGCAGTTCCTGAACCAGCTCGAAGCGGTCATGAGGCACGCGGAGGCCCTCGGTTCTCCCGAGGCCCGGCGCCTGGCGGGCGGGCTGAGCCAGCTCCTCGAGAAGGTCGTCCTCGAGTCCGTCGACGCCGCCGCGGGGTTCGGGCTCTTCGAGCGCGGCATCGTGCTGCTGCAGTCCGTGGCCGACGGCTACTGCAACGCGG
>CAYSDD010000080.1:2600-4314 GCA_964429555.1 uncultured Syntrophaceae bacterium | reverse complement strand
TCCGCCTCGGCCTGCTTCGCCATGGCCCGCTGCATCTCCTGCGGCAGGTCGATGTACTTCACCTCCACGTGGGTCACCTTGATCCCCCAGGGGTCGGTGCTGCGGTCCAGGATCTCCTGGATGTGCAGGTTGACCTTCTCCCGGGACGCGAGGATCTCGTCGAGCTCCACCTGGCCGCAGACGCTGCGCAGCGTCGTCTGCGCCAGCTGGGAAGTGGCGTAGAGGTAGTTCTCGACCTCGACGATGGCCTTCATCGAGTCGACGACGCGGAAGTAGACGACGGCGTTGACCTTGATGGAGACGTTGTCCCGGGTGATGATGTCCTGGGACGGTACGTCCATGGTGACCGTCCGCGTGTCCACGCGGACCATGCGGTCCACGACGGGGATCAGGATGATCAGCCCGGGCCCCTTGGTGGGGATGATCCTCCCGAGGCGGAAGACGACGGCCCGCTCGTATTCGTTGAGGATCCGGATCGATGCGGCGAGAAACATGACGACCAGGACGACAAGGACGAGAATGGCGTACATGGGAACCCCCTTTATCGGTTTTCTCTGACTTCTACGTTCAGCCCGTCGACGGCAACGACCTCCACCTTCTTGCCCTTCGCGATGGGCTCCTTGCTGAAGGCATTCCAGTATTCCCCGCCGATGAGCACCTTGCCGCGTTCGTGGACATCGGAGAGCGCCTCCCCGCGGGCGCCGATCAATCCCTCCCGGCTCGTCATGACCTTGCGCATCTGGGCACGCACGGCGATGGAAATGACGGCGACGAAGAACAGGGACACGATCGCAACGGCCGGGACCAGGACGCTCCAGGATACCCGCAGGGCCGGGTCGGGCGACTCGAAGAGCATGATGGAGCCCAGGACGAGCGAGACGACGCCCCCGATCGTGAGAACCCCGTGGCTGACGACCTTGATCTCGGCGATGAAGAGAATGACGGCAAAGAGGATCAGCAGGATGCCCGCGTAGTTCACGGGAAGCGTCTGGAAGGCGAAGAAGGCGAGGATCAGCGAGATCCCCCCGATGATCCCCGGCAGGATGACCCCGGGGGACGAGAACTCGAAGTACAGTCCCGCCAGACCGAGGAGGAAGAGGATGAAGGCGATGTTGGGGTTCGAGATCGTGATGAGCACCTTCTCGCGGAACCCCATCTCCCTGCGGTTGATCTCGGCCCCCTTCGTCTTCAGCACCCGCGGCCCCGAGGCGAGCTTCACCTCCCGGCCGTCGATCTTCTCCAGCAGCCGCTCGAGGTCCTCCGCGACCAGGTCGATCACCTTGAGCTTCAGGGCCTCCTCGGCCGTCACGGATACGCTCTTGCGGATCGCCTCTTCGATCCAGTCGGCATTGCGGCCCCTCTGGTCCGCGATGCCCCTGCCGTAGGCCACGGCGTCGTTTTCGACCTTCTCCATCATGGTCTCGTCGGCCTTGCCGATGCCCATGGCCACGGGGTGGGCCGCGCCGATGTTGGTCCCGGGGGCCATGGCCGCCACGTGGGCCGAGATCGTGATGAGCACGCCTGCCGAGGCCGCCCGCGCCCCGGAGGGCGACACGTACACGACGACGGGGACGGTGGCGTTGAGGCATTCCTTGATGATGTCCCGCATGGAGAGATCGAGACCGCCGGGCGTGTCGAGCTGGATGACGATGGCCTGCGCCCCCGACTCGGCGGCCTGCCGGATGCTCTTGAGGATGTATTCGCCGATGGGGGG
>CAYSDD010000080.1:0-2500 GCA_964429555.1 uncultured Syntrophaceae bacterium | reverse complement strand
TAGGTCGGCATGAGCCTGCGCCCGTGATAGTCGTGGAACCTTCCCCGGATCGCCGAGATGGGCGCCTCGGTGCGCAGCAGGGTCTTCGCGGCGAAGGTGCCGAGCGCGCAGACGATCTCCGGGTCGATGGCCTCGAGCTGCTTGAGCAGGAACGGCTCGCAGGCGGCGATCTCGTCGTCCTTGGGGTTGCGGTTTCCCGGGGGCCGGCACTTCAGGATGTTGCAGATGTAGACCTCCTCGCGCTCGAGCCCCATGGCGTTGATGATCTTCGTGAGAAGCTGCCCCGCCCGCCCCACGAAGGGCCGGCCCTGCCTGTCCTCCTCTTCACCCGGGGCCTCGCCGACGAAGACGAGCCTCGCCCGCGCGCTCCCCTCGCCGAAGACGAGGTGTTTCCGCGTGCGGTGCAGCGGGCAGCGGGTGCAGTCGCCCAGCTCCTCGCGGACCCCGTCGAGGCCCGCGGCGCCCTTGCGGCCGGCCGGGTCGACGCCGGGCGGCGTCCCGGCCGCTTCGCCGCCGTGCCGCGCTCCGCCCGTGCCCTTGAGGCACAGGCGCGGCACGGGGATGCAGGAGTCCATCTCGCCGGCGACGTGGCACTTCAGGGCGCTCACGAGGGTCAGCAATTCGCCCCGCAGGTCATCGTCTGCGCGCACGCGACACCCCTTTTCGCCGGGCCAGGAGTTCCGCCACGCGGTCCAGGATGCGGTTGGCCACGTCCATCTTGTCCATCAGGGGGAGATCCAGAGAGCCCCCCTCCCGGTCCAGGATCTTGACGATGTTCGTCTCCGCCGCAAACCCGGCCCCGGGCTGGGTGATGTCGTTCGCCACGATGAGATCCATGTTCTTTTCCTTCATCTTCTTCGCGGCGTACTGGATCAGGTTGTCCGTCTCGACGGCAAAACCGACCAGGATCCGGTCCCCCTTGACCTTCCCCACCTCGGAGATGATGTCGGGGTTTCTCTCCAGCGTGAACTCCAGGGGCCGATCCGTCTTCTTGATCTTCGACGTGGAGAAGCCCGCGGGCCGGTAGTCGGCCACCGCGGCGGACTTGACGACGACGGTGGCCCCCTCGAGGTGCGCCATGACGGCATCGCGCATCTCGCGGGCCGACGAGACGGGGACAAACGCGACCCCCCGGGGCTTCGGGAGGCTGGTGGGACCGCTGACGAGCGTCACCTTCGCCCCCCGGCGCTTGGCCGCCAGGGCCACGGCATAGCCCATCTTGCCCGTCGAGTAATTCGTGATGAACCGGACGGGGTCGAAGGCCTCCCGGGTGGGCCCCGCCGTGACGAGGACATGCTGGCCGCCCAGGTCCTTGGCCGTCAGGAGGTCCTCGGCGTCCTCGACGATGTCCTCCAGGGGGGCCAGCCGTCCGTACCCCTCGGTCTTGCAGGCCAGCTCCCCGTAGCCGGCCTCGACGAACCGGTATCCCTTCGCGGAGAGCTTCTCCATGTTCTCGCGGACGATGGGGTTTGCGTACATGTTCACGTTCATGGCGGGGCAGATGAGGACCGGCGCCCGGGTCGCCATGACCGTCGTCGTCAGCAGGTCGTCGGCGATCCCGCCGGCGATCTTGCCGATCACGTTGGCCGTGGCCGGCGCCAGCAGGACGAGGTCGGCGCTCTCGGCCAGCGAGATGTGACCGATCTCCCACTCGCTGGTCAGCTGGAAGGTGTCGACGGGGACGGGATTGCCCGTGAGGGTCTGGAAGGTGAGCGGGGTGATGAACTCCGTGGCGTTGCGGGTCATGATGACGTGGACCCGGGCCCCGCGCCTGATGCACTCCCGGGCCAGTTCGGCCGCCTTGTAGGCCGCGATGCCTCCGGTCACCCCGAGGACGATCGTTTTCCCCTTCATCCGTTCTTCCCCCGAACCTCGAAGACCAGGCCGTTCCTGAGACCATCGCGCGAGAACACGAGACCCTGCCCCAACCCCGTTTTCTTCTCCCCCGGGCCCTGTGCCCTCTGCGTTCATCCTGTCATCCCAATATACCAAATCGCGCGGAACGTCAAGGAATGAAGGGATTTACGGGCCGTGATTGGACTTGAAAATTTCCGCATTCCGGGTATGATGGGCGGCGTTTCGGGTGCGGTTCGCACCGCCAAACCGTTTCCGCGGGGGAAGAGACTGCCATGAACCGGATGTACCTGATTGCCGCCGCCGTCGTGATCGCACTGGCGGGAGCCTGCTTCTGGGCGTTCAACACGGTGCTCGAATTCGAGAAGCCCGCCATCGTCTTCAAGGACGATGTCTCGACCATCGGCCAGGCCAAGGCCCTGAGCCTGACCGTCACGGACGGCAAGAGCGGCATCCGGACCGTCACCGTCACGATCGGACAGGACGGCAAGGACGTGGTCCTGCTCTCCCGGACGTACCCCAGGGGGACCGCGGAGGAGGTCCTGAGCGTCGAGGTCAACCCGCGCGGCAGGGGCCTGAAAGACGGGCCGGCGACGATCACCGTCTCGGCGGAGGATCACTCGTGGCTCAAGAACCGCGAGACGCT
>CAYSDD010000079.1:0-4368 GCA_964429555.1 uncultured Syntrophaceae bacterium | reverse complement strand
ACGTTCGCCGGGGCAAGGAACTCACCCACACGGAGTATACCTTTGTCCGCAAGGACGGGAGCCGCTTCCCCGGTCTGCTGATGGCGAGGCCCCTGATCCGGGACGGCCGCATCGCCGGTTCCACGGGGGTCGTGACGGATATCACGGAGTTCAAGAGGGCCGAGGAGGCCCTGCGGGCCAGCGAGGAGCGCTACCGGGAGCTGGCCGACCACCTCCCCGTCGGGATCTACGAGGCCGACTTCGACGGAGCGGTCGGTTACGCCAACATCGCGGCGATGGAGATGTTCGGGTATTCCGCCGAGGAGATGGCGGCGGGCGTGAGCTTCGCCGCCGTGGTCGCTCCCGAGGATCGGGAGCTGATGATGCGCAACGTCAAGTCGATCCGGGAAGGGACCCCGCTCGTCTACCAGGAGTACACGATGCTCCGCAAAGACGGGAGCCGCTTCCCGGCGCTGACGAGGTCACGGCCCCTCGTCCGCGACGGCCGCATCGTCGGATCGACGGGCATCGTCACGGACATCAGCGAGCTCAAGCGGGCCCAGGAGGCCCTGCGGAAAAACGAGGCCCTGCTGGCAAGCATCCTGAAGACGGCCCCCGTCGGCGTGGGGATGGTCCGGGATCGTGTGCTGGAGTGGGTCAACGAGGGGATGGCCGAACTGACGGGCTACGAGCCCGGCGAGCTCCGGGGAAAGAGCGCCCTCGTCCTGTACCCCGACCGGGAGGAGTACGAGCGGGTCGGCCGGGATCCGTATGCGCAGATGGATGCCGGGGGGGCATCGGGTCCGTCGAGACGCGCTGGAAGCGCAAGGACGGGGCCGTCCTCGACATCCTGCTGAGTTCCGCCCCGATCGATCCGCAGAACCCGTCGGCAGGGGTTGTCTTCACGGCCCTGGACATCACGGCCCAGAAAAAGGCGGCCCGGATCCTGCTCTTCGCCAAGCAGGATCTCGAAAAGCAGGTCGCCGAGCAGACCCGGGAGCTCGACGTGGCCAACATGCTGCTCCGGATCGAGCTCGAGGAGCACCGCAAGACGGAGAAAGCCCTCGTCCAGAGCGAGCGGCTCTACCGGGCCATCGTCGAGGATCAGACGGAGCTCATCTGCCGCTTCCAACCGGACGGGACGATCTCCTTCGTCAACGACGCCTTCTGCCGCTTCTTCGGCAAGACGCGCGAGGAGATCCTGGGGACCCGGTACCGGCCGATGCCGCCGGAGGACCAGCGCACGGTCAGGGAGGCCCTGCGCGGCGTGAACCCCGAGAACCCCCTGATCGAGGTCGAAATCCGCGCCGAGCGGCCCGACGGCGAGCTTCGCTGGATGCAGTGGACCGACCGGGCCCTCTACGACGAGTCCGGGAACCTCGTCGAGCACCTGGCCGTGGGCCGGGACATCACGGATCGCGTCCGCTCGGAGCAGCAGATCCGCGAGAGCCGCAACACGCTGCGGGCCGTTTTCGACGGCATCTCCGACCCGCTGGTCATGGTCCGGGAGGACATGACGGTGGTCATGCTCAACCGGGCGGCCCTGGACTTTTTCGGTGCGGCGCTCTACCAGGACCTGATCGGGACCTCCTGCCTGGAGTTCTTCCGGGAGCGCTACGGCGAGGAGGCGACCCGCCTCGTCCGGGACGCCGCCGCCGCTCAGGAGCCGGCCCGTCACGAACTGGAAACGAAGGGGGAGACCTCCCGCTACGAGGAGGTGTTCGTCTACCCGGTCGAGACCGGCCGCCTGGATCACGGCATGGCCATCGTCCGCATCACCGACCGGACGCGCCAGCGTCTCATGGAGCGGGAGCTGATCCAGAGCGAAAAGCTCGCCTCCCTGGGGCTTCTCATCTCGGGGATCGTCCACGAGATCAACAACCCGAACAACTTCATCAGCTTCAACATGCCGATCCTGCGCGACTACATCCGGGACGTCCTGCCCGTCCTCGACGAGCACGCCGCCAAGACCCCCGGTTACGAGGTCCAGGGGATGCCCTACGCGGATTTCCGCGAGGACGTGCTGAAGCTGCTGGACAACATCGAGCACGGCTCCACGCGGATCAACACCACCGTGGCCAAGCTCAAGGAATTCTCGCGCAGGAAAGACGAGAGGGGCGCCCGGCCGATTGTGCCCACGGAGGTCGTCGAGAAGGCCGTCGCCATCTGCCACACCCAGGTCCGCAAGACGGTGAAGACCTTCGACGTGGAGGTGCAGCAGGCCATGCCCGGGATGGTCACCGACCCCGACGCCGTCGAGCAGACCCTCATCAACCTGCTGATCAACGCCGCCCAGGCGGCGGACAAGCCGGATTCCCGCATCCGGCTCACCGCGCAATGGGGGGCTTCAGGGGAGGGGCTCGTCCTGGAGGTCGAGGACAACGGCTGCGGGATGGACCGAAGGACGGCCGCCCGCATCTTCGACCCCTTCTTCACGACGAAGGCAGAGGGACTGGGGACGGGCCTGGGGCTCTACATCTCGAAAAACCTGATCGAGTCCGCCGGCGGGTCCATCACCGTGGAGAGCGAAATCGGCCGGGGCACGACCTTCCGCGTCGTGCTGCCCGACCTGAAGGATCACAGGGGCGAGAGCCGAACAACCGGTTGAAAGGGAGTCCGGACACATGAGCGAGAGGATTCTTGTCATCGACGACGAAATGGATTGCCTCGACAGCGTCAGGCGGGGCCTGATCAGCTCGGGCATCCGCGATGTCCGCGTGGAGAGCGACCCCCGCGTGGCGGCGCAGTCCGTTCAGCAGGGCGACCGCTACGCCGTCGCGCTCATCGACATCACGATGCCCTGGATCAACGGGGTCCAGCTCCTGGAGATCATCAAGAGCGCCAGCCCCGACACGGAGTGCATCATGGTGACGGCCGTCAACGACGCCCGGACCGCCGTGGAGTGCCTCCAGAAGGGCGCCTACGACTACCTCACCAAGCCCGTCTCGCGAGACGAGCTGGTCTCCAAGATCCTGCGCGCGATGGAGCGGCGCCGCCTGCTGGAGGTCCTCTCCGTCGGCAAGACGGGCAGCCTGCCGCAGATCAAGCACAAGGACGCCTTCGCGCCGATCGTGACCCGGTCCGAGAAGATGCTGCGCCTGCTCAAGGAGGCGGAGCTGCACGCCGCCAGCGACGTGCCCGTCCTCATCACCGGCGAGAGCGGCACCGGCAAGGAGCTGCTCGCCAAGGCGATCCACCGCTCGAGCCCCCGGGCGTCGTTCCCGTTCACCTCGATCAACATGGCCTCCCTGACGGGAAGCCTCTTCGACGCCGAGTTCTTCGGCCACACCAAGGGGGCCTTCACGGGGGCCGAGAAGGACCGCGCGGGCTACCTCGAGTCCACCCACCGGGGGACCCTCTTCATGGACGAGATCGGGGACCTGCCCCTCGATTTCCAGGGGAAGCTCCTGCGGGCCCTCCAGGAGGGGGAGATCATCAAGCTCGGCACCAGCACGGCGCGCAAGGTGGACGTGCGCTTCATCGCGGCCACCAACGCCGATCTCGACAAGCTGCTGGCCAAGGGGCAGTTCCGGAAGGACCTCTACTACCGGCTCAAGGGGGCCTGGCTCTCCATGCTTCCCCTGCGGGAGCGCCGGGAGGACATCCCGCTGCTGATCAACGTCTTCCTGCGGGAGTTCCGCGGGGAACTCACCGGTCACGATATCGAGGAGGACGCGCTGGAGATCCTCATGGGGTACGACTACCCCGGGAACGTCCGGGAGCTGCGCTCGATCATCCAGGCCTCGGGCAACCTCGCGCAGCAGAGACCGATCGCGGCCCGCTACCTCCCGGAATACATCAGGAAATCCAGACCGAAGGCGGCGGTCCCGGCGGGCGGCGGAGGCCCCATCGTCCCCCTGGCCGAGGTGGAACGGGTCCACATCCTCAAGGCCTACGAGGAGACGACCCGCAACAAGCTCAGGACGGCCAGGCTCCTGGGGATCGGCCTCAACACGCTGAGGCGCAAACTCGCCTCCTACGGGGTGGACTGAGCCCCGGAATCACCCGTCATCCGGGGCCGGCCGGGGGCAGGGCCCTTCCCCGCACGCCTCGGGCGCAGACCCGTCAGCGCCGGCCCCTGACGCGATGTCCTGCATGTCCGGCCGGCAGGATACGGCTCTCCGCGCCGGACCATCCCATCGTGGCATAGCTTTTCTTCATGCCTGAATAGATTCAGCTTTTCCTCCCATGCCGGGCCATTACGGCATGGGAGGCCTGCCCCACGGCCGGCGCCTGCCGGGTCTTTTATTATCCAAGTACCTGACATTGCTGATGAAATAATCGGGTACGAGTTTGGTACGAGCGGTGCTCTACCTCGCGGCAACTCACTGAGCCGAGGTGACGCCATGCCAGACAGAGACTTCCCGGAAAGAGAGCCGGATCGGACGT